>NZ_JAABQC010000021.1 GCF_011391645.1 Rhodoferax sp.
GAACCGAATGAAGTTTTTGACCCAATACACATAAGCCTCTTCGGTTCTAAGGCTATAGTGCAGGTAGCGAATCTGCTCACGTAACTGATCCAGCAGCCGGGTTGACTTGAAAACCGGCATGCTGGTTTTTCTGGGATTGTTATGACTGTTCATTCATACAGTATATTGGCTGCAAGCCTTATTGCAAGCGGGTTTGCGCGGGTGGCGCCCGGCGATGTTAGGGCGACAACCCGGATGTTAGAGAGACACGGGCGTGTCTCCCTATATTGAGTTAGGCGTCACTAGAAACAACGTAGAAAGCGGAGCAACCGTGGAACAGAAATTCCGAGACTGGCTCATCAAGCGCGGCAACGCCGGCGCCGCGACAAACTACCCCAAGGCCATACACAACATCTCCAAACACTACTCTGCAGAGACTGGTGTTCCAACTGACATCTACTCGATCACCGATCACCACCGTATAAGCGAGATTGCCCACGATTACAGCCAGTCTGGCAAGTTTTCGAAGTTCGGGTATGAGCAGCACGGCCGCTTTCGCGCCGCAATCGGAAGGTACGCCGAATTCTTCAGCGAGCCGCACCAGGATGCCGTCACGCCCTCCGGTCCAGACACCTCTCCGGTTGACAAGACTCCGCCTGAAGCGCTCGAACCAACGAACTTCGCATATGAAAGAGACCTGCAACGGACTCTTTGCGCGCAGGTTGCAGAACTCTTCCCTGAGCATCGTATCTTTGGCGGAACGTCAGTCGGAGTCGAATACCCCATTGGTGGGCGCCGAATCGATGTGCTGCTGGAACACGAGATCACCTCAGCGCTCTTGGTGGTGGAACTGAAGTCCGGCACGGCTGACTTCCGAACCTTCGGACAGGTGTCCATGTACATTGGGCTGCTCCAAGCTCAGTTTCCCGATCGCGCCATTTCCGGGATCATCGTGGCCGGTTCCATTGACGACAGCCTCCAGCAAGCAGCCTCTACTTCAAATCGGGTCAGCTTAAAGGTGTATCGCATGTCACTCGAACTCGATGACGCCTAACCCCTCGCTCAAGCCGAGCACCGACAGCATGGCGCGCCAGCCGTCAAGCGCTGGGCCTTCGGCCCGTTTTGCGCTTGCCGTCCGGCACGCCACGCTGTCGGTGCCGGCTTAGCTCTAACGTTAGGCATCGCAAAACGAACCATCGCTCTCCTCATGCTTTCACCACAAGTCAAAGAATCCGCAACTCGCAGCGTGCTCTGCTGGCTGGCGACGGTCGATGAGTCCGGTCAACCAAACGTGTCGCCGAAGGAGATCTTCGCTGTGTTCGATGGTGAGCACCTTGTCATCGCGAACATTGCGTCTCCAGCAAGCGCCCGCAACATAGAAGGCAACTCTCGCGTGTGCGTCAGCTTCGTTGACGCTTTGGTTCAGAAGGGCTTCAAGGTCACCGGTCTGGCCCGGAATGTGAAGAAGCATGAACCCGACTTCTCCGTCTGGTCCCCGCCACTGGCAAAAATGGCAGGACCAAGATTCCCGATTCACAGCGTGTTTGTCGTTCAGGCCACCGCCATTGAACCGATCGTGGCACCAAACTATCGCCTGCACCCCGACGAAACCAGCGAAGAGTCCCAGATCGCTTCAGCCATGAAAACTTATGGTGTCCAGTCCGCGCGCGGCGATGCCTAACCCCTCGCTCAAGCCGAGCCCCAACAGCGTGCCGCGCCAGCCAGCAAGCGCTGGGCCTGCGGCCCATTTTGCGCTTGCTGGGCTTAGGCCCCCTCGTGTTGCCTCCCTTCGCGAGGCTCGAAAGAGTTAAGACTCAGCCTTACCCGCTGGGTTTTTTTTGCTGGTACGCGATTTGGGTTAACCCGTCGCATCCAAGCGCAAAATTTTAGGCGGGTTGTTTGGGGGGTAGAAGGATTTTTATATCCATCACCATAGGTAAATTGGCGGAGAGAGTGGGATTCGAACCCACGGTACCTTGCGGTACGCCTGATTTCGAGTCAGGTACATTCGGCCACTCTGCCATCTCTCCGCGAAGCCGGGAATTGTACAGTGCCGGTTAAGCTGGTTTGGCTTCCTTGGCAATCTGCAGGGCCTGTAAAGCGGCCGCAATGTCGGAGTCTGTGACACCTGGGCCGTTTTTCAGCACCACCGGGCTGGCTTGCGTGGCGGTGATCCCGTTGGTCTGTAGCGCGACAATGGTTTGGCCCGCCACTTTGGGCGAGGCAAAAGCGCCGCTTTGCAACAGTAGTTTGCCGTCGTCGCTGAGCAATTTGAAGTAAAACTGTCCGTCGCTTTCGCGGTATTGCTTGAAAACCGGCAGCGCCTGCTTGACCGCTTTGGTGGTCGTGCTGGCATGGGTTTGCAGGGGGCGCAGCCCCACGGCATGGCGGAGTTGACTCATGAGCGGTGTGGCAATCGTGCGGGCCTTGGCCGCCCCGGCCAGCAGGATGGCTTCAATTTTGGCCGGGTTGTCGATCAGGTCTTGGTACGCGGCCCGCATCGGCGCGATTTCCTGGTCAATGCGCTCAAACACCAGATGCTTGGCATCGGCCCAGGAAATACCGGCGGCATAGGCTTGGCGCAGGGCTTCGGTCTCGGTGGCGCTGGCAAAGGCCTGGTAAATCTGGAACAGGGTTGAGCCTTCCACGGCCTTGGCTTCGCCCGGCAGGGTCGAGTCGGTCACGATGCTGCCGATGAGTTTTTTGAGCTGCTCGCGCGGCGCAAACAGCGGGATGGTGTTGTCGTAGCTCTTGCTCATTTTGCGGCCGTCGAGGCCGGGCAGGGTGGCCACATGGTCTTCTATGGCGGCCTCGGGCGCCACAAAATGTTCGCCATAGCGGTGGTTGAAGCTGTGCGCCATGTCGCGCGCCATTTCGATGTGCTGCACCTGGTCGCGCCCCACCGGCACCTGATGGGCGTTGAACATCAAAATGTCGGCGCCCATCAGCACCGGGTACATGAACAGGCCCACATTGACATCGGCGTCCGGGTCGTTGCCTGCTGCCGTGTTTTTGTCGACGGCAGCTTTGTAGGCATGCGCGCGGTTGAGCACGCCCTTGCCCAGCACGCAACTCAGAAACCAGGTGAGCTCGGGGATTTCCGGCACGTCCGACTGGCGGTAAAAAACCACCCGGTCGGGGTTGAGGCCGCAGGCCAGCCAACTGGCGGCAATCTCCAGCGTGGAGCGCTGGATACGCGCCGGATCTTCGACCTTGATCAGGGCGTGGTAATCGGCCAGAAAGTAAAAACTCTCGACACCAGGACGCAAACTGTGTCCCACGGAAGGTCGTATTGAGCCCACGTAGTTGCCCAGGTGCGGGGTGCCCGAGGTGGTGATGCCGGTGAGAAAACGTTCGATGCGCATGGGAGAAATTGGAGGAAAGGTCAAAAACAGATGGACAGCCGCGCCGCGCTCGCAGTGACGAAGTCAGGGTTCACGTCGTTCAGCTCACCAGCCAGGCCAGCGGGCTCAGCAGCAAGTTGATGAGTTGGTAGGTCAGGCCCATCAGCGGGCGCAGCCACAGGTTGCTGACCACGCCGGCCAGCACCAGCGCCATCACGATGAAAAAGCCATAGGGCTCCACCCGCGACACCAGCATGGCCTGGCGGTAGGGCAGTAGCCCGACCAGAATGCGGCCACCGTCAAGTGGCGGCAACGGGAACAGGTTGAACACCGCCATCACCACGTTGACCAGCACGCCGCCTTGCGCCATCTCAACGAGAAATGGCTCATTGACGTCGGCACCTCGAAACAGGTAAAGCAAGGCACCCCAGACCAGCGCCTGGAAAAAGTTGGAGCCCGGACCGGCCAGCGCCACCCAGACCATGTCGCGCTTGGGGTTGCGCAAATTGCCAAAGCGCACCGGCACCGGCTTGGCATAACCAAACAGAAACGCGCCCGAGGTGGCAAAGTACAAGATGAGCGGCATCAGGATGGTGCCCACCGGGTCGATGTGCGGCAGCGGGTTGAGCGTGACGCGTCCGAGCTTGTAGGCGGTGTTGTCGCCATAGTGCTTGGCGACATAGCCATGCGCGGCTTCGTGCAGGGTAATGGCCAGCACCACCGGAATGGCGTAAAGGGCGACAGTTTGAATGAGTTGGGCAAAGTCCATGGCGTGGGGTCTCGGGGCAGGCGGGGTCAGAGGCCCAGGGGCGCCAGGGCACCACGGCCTTCGCGGATGATCACCGGGTCGCCACCGGTCAGGTCGACCACGGTGGTGGGCTCGCGCGGGCAGGCGCCAGAATCGATGATGGCGGCAATGCGGCCCCTGTAGTGGGCGGAAATTTCGTCGGCATCGTTCATGGGTTCGGTTTCGCCCGGCGCAATCAGGGTGGTGGCCAGCAGCGGGGTGCTGTAAAGCGCCAGCAGTTCCTGCAGCACCTTGTGGTCGGGCACGCGCAGGCCAATGGTTTTGCGTGACGGATGGCTCAGGCGGCGCGGCACCTCCTTGGTGGCCTCCAGGATAAAGGTGTAGGCACCTGGAGTGGCGGCCTTGATGCGGCGGTATTGCTGGTTGTCAACCTTGGCGTAGGTGGACAGTTCCGACAGGTCGCGGCACAGCAGCGTCAGGTGGTGCTTGTCGTCCACACCGCGAATGCGGCGCAGCTTGTCAGCAGCGGCCTTGTCGTCGAGGTGGCACACCAGCGCATAGCTGGAGTCGGTGGGCACGGCCAGCACTTCACCCTTGTCAAGCAGGGCGGTGGCCTGTTTCAGCAGGCGCTGTTGCGGGTTGTCGGGATGAATCTCAAAAATTTGCGGCATGGCGCTATTGTCGCTGCCCGCCGGCCTCGCGAGAGGTGAGAACGGCATTCCCCACGCCGCTGGCAGCAATCACCGCAATGCCGGCCCAGGCCAGGCCATCGGGCACATGGCGAAACACAATCCAACCCAGCACTGTGGCAAAGGCAATCTGCATGTAGAGATAGGGCGTGAGCACCACCGCGTTGGCGCGGTTGAAGGCGCGGATCAGCATCAGATGGCCAAAGGTGCCCAGGAATCCGACCACCACAAACCAGTACCAATAACTCAGCAGTGCGGCGCTGCTCCAGCTGAAAAGCATGATGGGGGTCATGACCACGGCCCCCACCAGACCGGTGTAAAAGTGCGTGGTGTAGGGATTTTCGTCGCCGCTGAGACGGCTGGTGAGCACCTGGAACCAGGCGTAGGCGGTCACCAGCACCACCGGAAACAGCACGGCCCAGCCAAAGACCTGACCGCCCGGGCGAACCACCAGCAGCACGCCCATCAGCCCCAGACCCATCAGCATCCAGCGTCTTGGTGACACATGGTTTTTCAAGGTCCAGGCGGCCATGGCGGTGGCGACCATGGGCGAGAGCATGGCCATGGCTGTGAATTCGCCGACAGGCAAATACTGCAAGCCGAAAAATGAGCAGGCGCTGGTGATCAGCAGCAGCACCCCGCGCAGCAACTGAAAGCGCGGATTGGATGTGGCAAAGAGCCGGGCTTTCTGCGCCGGAAAGCGCAGCGCAAAGGTCACCACAGCCTGAAAGGCATAGCGAAACCACAGCAGCATGAGCAAGGGCACCAGTTGTGTGGCGTGCTTGGTGGCC
The DNA here is from genome assembly GCF_011391645.1 of Rhodoferax sp. Lineage (GTDB taxonomy): Bacteria > Pseudomonadota > Gammaproteobacteria > Burkholderiales > Burkholderiaceae_C > Rhodoferax. The sequence continues at coordinate 5,552 of NZ_JAABQC010000021.1, forward strand.
GTGTCGAGAGATGCAAACGAGAGCGCCGCCAGAATGATCAGCAAAATGCCGCCGGCTTGGCGGCTTTTCCAGAACGACATGGCATTCAGGCCAGCGTCGATGTGGGTGCGCGCTGAATGCGCCCGGCCAGCAGTTCCCACACCGGTGTCAACTGCTCTGGCAGGTCGGGCAGCGCACCGAGTTCGGTGCGGCTCTCGCTGGGGCTGTGAAAGTCGCTGCCACGCGAGGCCGCCAGGCCAAACTCAAGCGCCGTCGCGGCATAGCTTGCGCTTTCGGCTGCCGAATGGCTGCCGGTGGTCACCTCCACACCCATACCGCCATACCCCTTGAATTCGGTAAACAAAGCCATCTCTTCGTTGGCGCTGAATTTGTAGCGCGCCGGGTGTGCAATCACCGCCAAACCTCCGGCCTGGGTGATCCAGCGCACCGCGTCTTTCAGGCTGGCCCAGCGGTGCTCGACAAAGCCGGGCTTGCCTTCGGTGAGGTATTTGCGAAACACCTCGTAGGTGTCCTTGCAAACGCCGGTTTCCACCAAGAAACGGGCGAAATGGGTGCGCGAGATCAGCTCAGGGTTGCCGGCGTAGGACAGGGCGCCTTCAAATGCGCCCTGGATGCCGACACGGGCCAGGTCGGCGGCCATTTCCCGGGCCCGTTGCGAACGCCCGCCGCGGGTTTGCTGCAAGCCCTCGGCGAGCGCGGCATTGTTGACATCAAAACCCAGGCCGACGATGTGCACGGTCTGATGCAGAAAAGTGACCGAGATCTCAACCCCGCTCAGGTAGTCCAGTCCGCAGGCCGCCGCAGCCGCAGCCGCACGGGCCTGACCGCCGATTTCGTCATGGTCGGTCAAGGCCCACAGTGTCACGCCCCGGGCCTTGGCGCGCTGGGCCAACTCTTCGGGGGTGAGGGTGCCGTCGGAAACAACGGAATGGCAGTGCAGGTCAGCGTTCAGGGGGGTGTTCATTTTCTGATTTTAGGGTGGCTGGCAAAATGGGGTGATGTATGAGTTCATGACCACCCACGCGACTGATCTATTGTGTTTTGCGGCCTCTGCCGCCATGGTGCTGGTGTATCAGCAGTACCTGCGCTGGCGCACCCGGCGTGACCCGGCGTCGAGCGCGCAGGATGTCATGCTGGCCGCACGAGCGGCCTGGGTGGAGAGTGTGATGCGCGAGCGGCGTGACATCCTGGCAGTGCAAACCTTGCGCAACTCCACCATGTCGGCCAGCTTCATGGCCTCCACTGCGGTGTTGCTGATCATTGGTGTGCTCACCCTCAGCGCGCAGGGCGACAAGCTCTCCGGGACCTGGCACGCGCTCAATTTTCTGGGACGCGCGGGTGCGGAGATGTGGCTGTTCAAACTCCTGATGATGTTGTTTGACCTGTTGTTTGCGTTTTTTTCGTTTTCCATGTCGGTGCGGATTTTTCACCACATCGGCTATTTGATCAACGTGCCGCTGGACAAGTCAAATGAGGCGCTGCAGATCAGGCAGGTCGGCGCGCAGTTCAACCGGGCCGGCATTTATTACCGCATTGGCATGCGTTCTTATTACTTCACGGTGCCACTGTTGTTCTGGTTGTTCGGGCCGCTGTGGCTGCTGGGCGCCACCATGGCGATGGTATTTTTTCTGTTTCACCTGGACCGGGCACCCCGGCACGACACCGACCTGATGGGCTAGCCCGGTCAAGCCAGGAGTTCGGCCGCCTCGACCAGAAAGCGCACCCGGCGCTCACCGCGCCAACTGTCCACATCAAGCCGGAACGCCAGCTTGACGCGGCTGGGCAGCGGTTCGGTATGGCCAAACCAGATGCCGTCAACCGGCTCGCCGCGATGCTTGAGCTTGAGCGACAGGTGTTTTTCGGCCACCAGGCGCTGCGACACCACCTCGAGCTCTTCGCTGAAGGTGGGGGCGGCAAAACCCTGGCCCCAGACCTCGTGGTGCAGTGCGTCGACCAAATCCGGGCGGCGGTATTCGGGCTTGAGCGCGCCGTCGGTGTCGAGCCGGCGCGTCAGCGTGGCCGCATCAAGCCACTCCTGCGCGACCTCGGTCAAGCCCTGCTCGAAGCTTCCCAGTTGATCCTCGTTCAAGGTGCAGCCGGCGGCCATGGCGTGTCCGCCAAAGCGCAGCAGCGCGTCGGGACGGCGCTTGGCCACCAGGTCGAGCGCGTCACGCAAGTGAAAGCCGGGAATGGAGCGGCCCGAGCCCTTGAGTTCGTGGCCATGCCCAGTGGCGCCACTGCGGGCAAAGACAAAGCTGGGGCGGTGAAACTTGTCCTTGAGGCGCGACGCCACGATGCCGACCACACCCTCGTGAAAGTCGGCATCAAAAACACAAATGGCCGGCGGCGCCTCGGAGGCGTCTTCAAACAGCGACTCGGCCACCAGCAGCGCCTGTTCACGCATGCCGCCTTCAATGTCGCGCCTTTCGCGGTTGATGGCATCGAGCGCTTTGGCCAGCTCCTGGGCACGCCCGGCGTCGTCGGTGAGCAGGCATTCAATGCCCAGCGTCATGTCGGACAAACGCCCGGCGGCGTTGATGCGCGGCCCCAGCGCAAAACCAAAGTCAAAGGTAGTGGCCGTTTTGGCCTCGCGCGAGGCCGCCACAAACAGGGCCGCCAAGCCGGCAGGCAGGGCCAGGGCGCGCACCCGTTTCAGGCCTTGCGCCACCAGGCGGCGGTTGTTGGTGTCGAGCCTGACCACGTCAGCCACAGTGCCCAGCGCCACCAAAGGCAGCAGGGCGTCAAGTTTGGGCTGGTCTTGCGCACTGAAAGCGCCGCGCTGGCGCAGCTCGGCGCGCAGCGCCAGCAGCACGTAAAACATCACACCGACACCGGCGATGGCCTTGCTCTCAAAAGCGCAGCCGGGCTGGTTTGGGTTGACGATCACGTTGGCGTCGGGCAGCTCGGTCCGGCCGTCGCGCAGGGCCGGCAAATGGTGGTCGGTCACCAGCACTTGCAGGCCCAGCGCGCGAGCCCGGGACACACCCTCGAAGCTGGCAATGCCGTTGTCCACAGTGATCAGCACATCGGCACCGCTGGCCTTGACGCGCTCGGAAATCGGGGGTGTCAGGCCATAGCCGTCCTGCACCCGGTCGGGCACGATGTAGTCCACATGGCCGGCGCCGAGCAGGCGCAGGCCGCGCACCCCGACTGCGCAGGCGGTGGCGCCGTCGCAGTCGTAGTCGGCCACGATGCAGAGCCTTTTGTCGTCGCGGATGGCGTCGGCCAGCAGCCGTGCCGCATCCGCCGTGCCCAGCATGCTGGCGGGTGGCAGCAGCTTGGCCAGCGCGTCGTCGAGTTCCTGAGGGCCTTGCACACCGCGGGCGGCGTAAAGTTGTGCCAGCAAGGGATGAATGCCGGCTTGCTCCAGCGCCCAGATGGTTCTGGGCGGGGCATCTCTGACCATGATTTTCATAATTTTTCGAGCAAACTTTGAACAGGCGGCGCGCCAAAAAGCGGCCTTATTTTTTGCATCAGGGTTCTCGGCCGGGTGTGCCAACTCTGCGCATGACGTTCGCCGCACAGGGTGAGTTGAACCGCTTGGCCCTGATTGTGAGCCTCCAGCAAGGCCTTGATTTCCATCGCGTCCAGTGCCTGCCAGGCGCTGGCCCAGGCGGCCCAGTCTTCCCTCAGCGCGGCGTCGCGCAGCGTTTGGACCACGGTGACGGGCACCGGGGCGTGAATCGAGTCCGCCAGGACTCCTGTGCCGCTGATCCAGATGGCGTTGATGCTTAGCGCTCCAAGCGCCTCGCGGGCATCATTGAGCGCGTGGGTGTAGAGCAGCATCTGCATTTCGCTCATCAGCCGGATCAGGCTGGCAGCCTGCGCCGCTGGCAGCATCCAGGGCGCCAGATTGCGGCCCAGCACCCGGTCTGGCGAGGCGCTGCGCAAACCTTCAAATACCTCGCCGTGTGCCAACCAACGGCCGGGTTGGTCCGGGTGCAGCGTGATGCCGTCCTGTGCAAAAAAGGGCTGCATGGCGTTCAAAAAAGCGTCGGATTCAGCGGCGCCCAGGTCTTGCATCGGGATCTGGCGCAGCGTCACTTCATGCATGCTGGCTTGCCAATGACACAAGGTCACAAACGCCCAGCCGCCTTTCTGTGCGCTCAGCTCGGGGTATTTCCGCGCCTGCAGCGCTGCCCATGGAATCTGCCCGTCTGCCGCGCTCAGCCCCGAGGCGGCCGCCAGTGCGCGCTCGTGCGGCGGTGACCAACTCAGTTCGTCGCCCGCATCCGGTGCTTGCGCGCCCAGGCGGGGCAAGAGTTTTTGCAGGTTCGGCAGACTCAAAGTCGCCAGCTCAGCCTGGCAGCCCTCGGCATGGCTGGCCGCGTAAGGAATCAGCAGGTGCATGCGTAACTCAGAGCACCAGCACGTCGGCAAACAACTGCTCGGCGCCGAGCGTCAACGCCACACTGGCCAGCGACACCGACTCGCCTTTGGCAAAGGGGTGCAGCACCCACAGGCCGTCGGCACCTTTGCGATAGCAGTCGGTGCTGCGGCTGTCCAGGTCGATCAACGCGTATTCTTGCAGGCTCTCCAAGCTGCGGTAATAGCCAAATTTGAGTCCGCGGTCATACGCGGCGGTGCTGGCAGAGAGCACCTCCACAATCAGCTTGGGTTCGGTTTTGGCCAGCGGGCTGGCGGCGTCCTGCGCACTGCAGGTGACCAGCACGTCGGGGTAAAAATAGCTGTTGGCCCCTGCCACATGCAGCCGCATGTCGCTCATGTAGGTGCGGCACGGGCTGCCGCTGAGGTGCTGGCGCAGGGCGAATGCGATATTCATCGTGACCGTCACATGCCGGTCTTCGGCACCAGCCATGGCAAAGACTTCGCCATTGAGGTACTCATGGCGGTCAAGTTGCGTGCTTTCCCAGGTCAGGTAGTCGTCGGCGCCAAAGGCGCCGCTGTGTGCGGGAAGTCCCATGGTGTTGTCCTCTCAAACGGTGCAAGGCCTGATTATGCGGGAGTCTGGCCGCCAGCTTCGGATCGGCCTGGGCTGCAATGCCACAATGCGGGTATGCAACTCCCCTATGAATTGATCCTTGGCTGGCGCTACACGCGGGCCGGCCGGGCCACCCGGCGCAACGGCTTTATCTCGTTCATCTCGGGCGTGTCGATGCTGGGCATCGCGCTTGGTGTGGCGGCCCTGATCATCGTGCTGAGTGTGATGAACGGTTTTCAGAAAGAGGTGCGCGACCGCATGCTGGGGGTGGTCTCGCACATCGAGATTTTTGCGCCCAACGGCGAGGCCCTGCCCGACGCGGCGCGCACGCTGACCCAGGTCCGGTCCAACCCGGCCGTGATTGGCGCGGCCCCTTTCATTGCCACCCAGGCATTGTTGGCCAGGGGTGAAGACATGAAAGGCACGCTGGTGAGGGGCATCGACCCGGCCCGAGAGGGTGAGGTGACCGACCTGGCGCTCGAGCTCAAGAACACCGGTTTGAACCTTCTGATTCCCGGCGAGTTTGGCGTGGTGCTGGGTGCCGAACTGGCGCGCGGCCTGGGTGTGATTGTGGGCGACAAGGTGACGCTGGTGGCGCCCAGCGGCCAGGTCACGCCGGCGGGTGTGGTGCCGCGCCTGAAGCAGACGACGGTGGTGGGTATTTTTGATTCGGGCCATTTCGAATATGACTCGGGGCTGGTGCTGATGCACATTGAAGACGCGGCGCGCATCTTCCGGCTGGAGGGCCCCAGCGGCGTGCGCGTCAAGCTGCGCGACCTGCACCAGGCCCGGGAAGTGGCCGCCGAATTGGCCACCACGCTGACCGACCGGCTGGTGATCCGTGACTGGACGCGCCAGAACCGCACCTGGTTTGCCGCAGTCCAGCTCGAAAAACGCATGATGTTCATCATCCTGACGCTGATCGTTGCGGTGGCGGCCTTCAATCTGGTCAGCACGCTGGTCATGACAGTGACCGACAAGCGCGCTGACATCGCCATTTTGCGCACGCTGGGCGCCAGCCCGTCCAGCATCATGGGCATCTTTGTGGTGCAGGGCGCCATGGTGGGCGTGATCGGCACGCTGGCCGGCTTGGCATTGGGCCTGGGTGTGGCGTTCAACATTGACGTGATCGTGCCGGCGTTGGAGCAGCTCTTTCGTGCCAGCTTTTTGCCGAAAGACATTTATCTGATCAGCCGCATGCCGAGCGACCCGCAACAGGCAGACATCATGCCGATTGCCTTGATCTCTCTGGTGCTGGCCTTTGTGGCCACGCTCTACCCGAGCTGGCGCGCCAGCCGCGTCAATCCGGCGGAGGCGCTGCGCTATGAGTGAAATTGTCCTGAGCGCGCGCGGGTTGACCAAACGCTTTACCGAAGGGCGGCTGGACGTAACGGTGCTGCAGGGCGTTGACCTGGATGTGCGCGCCGGCGAGACGCTGGCCATTGTGGGTGCCTCCGGCTCCGGCAAAAGCACCCTGTTGCATTTGCTGGGTGGACTTGACGCGCCCAGCAGCGGCTCGGTGCTGCTGCACGGCCAGGATCTGGCGCAGGTGGGCGAAGCCGAGCAGGGCCGTCTGCGCAACCGCCACCTGGGTTTTGTTTACCAGTTTCACCATTTGCTGCCCGAGTTCAGCGCGCTTGACAATGTGGCCATGCCGCTGTGGATCAGGCGCATGGCGCACTTTGAGGCGGCACAGATCGCCAGCAAGATGCTGACCAGTGTGGGCCTGATTGAGCGCTTGCAGCATCGCCCGGCCGAACTCTCGGGTGGCGAGCGCCAGCGCGTGGCCATCGCCCGCGCGCTGGTCACCCAGCCGGCCTGCGTGCTGGCCGATGAGCCGACCGGCAACCTGGACCGCAGCACGGCGCACGGCGTTTTCGATCTGATGCTGCTACTGGCGCGCACTCAGGGCACGGCCTTTATTGTGGTGACGCATGACGAGGCGCTGGCTGCCCGCTGCTCCCGACAGCTCAGGCTGGTGCTGGGCAAATTGACAGAAGCAGGTTCGGCTTAGGTAATTGCTCAGATTTTTACCGATAATTTGGTTGGACTAAAACAGGTTTTTTTTGAGGTGTAAAGATGAGTGTTGAATGGCAAGAAAGTTACAAAATTGGCGATGCCGCGGTGGATGCCATGCAGGAGGAGTTGTTCGCTCTGACGAATGCGTTTCTCGCGTCCGATGACCTGACGGTGCTGCGCTCCGCGATTGTGTCGCTGTGCAAGCAGGCCCGGGTTCAGTTTGAGCTCGAAGAGGCCTTGATGCGCCGCGTCAACTTTCCCGGGCTGGAGGCGCACAGGGCGCAACACCAGATGCTGCTGGACCGGCTCATTGGCCGCAGCATGGATGTGGGCAAGGGTTACATGAACAAGCCGGCCATTGCCGCCCTGATGCAGGACTGGGCCGTGCGCCATGTGCCTGAAGAGGATGCCAGCCTGGGTCGTTTCCTGGCAGCCAGCCAGTCAGCCTGACAAATCCTGGTCTTGGGTGAATCGGTGTGACATTCATCGACACCCACTGCCATCTGGATGCCGCCGAGTTCGGCGCCTCAGGCCCCTCGCTGCGTGCGCAGGCAGCGCGCAACCAAGTGGTCCAGTGTGTGTTGCCAGCGGTCGAGGTGGCCAACTTTGAGGCGGTGCGCACCCTGGCGCATGCCGGCGGCGACAGCTACGCGCTGGGCATTCACCCGCTGTACGTGAAAGCGGCACAGGACGCCGACCTGGACCGGCTCGACGCCGCGCTGCAGTTCCACCGGCACGATCCCCGACTGGTTGCGGTGGGTGAAATCGGGCTCGACCTGTTTGTGCCAGAGCTGTGCGTCAGCCCCTTGCGCGAGCGCCAGCAACACTTTTACCTGTCGCAACTCAAGCTGGCGCGCAAATACGGCTTGCCGGTGTTGTTGCATGTGCGCCGCTCGGTTGACCAGGTGCTCAAGGGGCTGCGCAGCGTGGCGCGCTCCGACTGGCATGGCATTGCGCACGCCTTCAACGGCAGCGCCAGCCAGGCTCAAAGTTTCATTGATCTTGGGTTCAGACTGGGTTTTGGCGGGGCGGTGACCTACGAGCGGGCCCTGCGACTGCGCCACCTGGCTGTCGGCCTGCCGCTGGATGCGATCGTGCTGGAAACCGATGCCCCCGACATGCCGCCGCATTGGCTTTACAAAACGGCCGAACAGCGCGCCGCAGGCGAACCGCAAAGTGTCAATTCACCCGCCGAACTGCCGCGCATTGCTGCGGTGCTGGCCGAACTGCGCGGCATAAGTGCGGAGGAACTGGCCTCGGCCACCACGCGCAATGCGCTCGCGGCGCTGCCAAAACTGGGGGCGCTGCTGCAGGCGCAATGACAGGCCGGGTCATGGCTCACCTCGGGCGGCAGTGGTGGTTAACGGTCGATGTGGGGTGAGTTCTCAAGCTTGCTGATGTCAAAGCCTTTTTGCGTCAGGCGTTCCAGCAGGGACAGGTAGGTTGTGCTGTCCACTTTTGGGGTGCGGGACAAAATCCAGAGGTACTCGCGTTTGGGCTCGGCCACGGCGGCCAATTGGTAGGCCGGGTCCAGGTCGATGACCCAGTAGTCGCCCCACACCATGGGGATGAGCGACAGCCAGGCCGGGGCAAAGCGGACTTTGAGCTTGGGTGAGCTGGCCTCGCCCTGCTGCCTTGCGGCGCCAACAGCTTCGCTGGTCTGGCCATCTGCAAGCAGGCAGCGGTTTACCACCTGCAACCGGCCATCGCCGAGCAGGCTGTAGCTGGCCTGGGTGTTGGCAACACACTTTTTCTGGAAGCTGTTGGGATATTTGGCAATCTCAAACCAGGTTCCCATGTAGCGCGGCACGTCCAGCGTGGCAATGGGGGTGAGTGGCTGGCTTGGCGCGGGCGCTGTTTGCGCCGCAGCATGCAGGCCCGCAAGGCCGGCAAGGCAGGCAACGGCAATGGCAAGTGTGATTTTCATTGTTGGCTGTTGAGGTTATGGTCAAGGATGCGGCAATGGGCGGAGCACTTTTTGCAAAAATGTCCGGGTGCGGGGATGCCCGGGGGCCGCATCCACCAAGACCGGGTGATGCGCGGTGGAGTTTACCTCTGTGCCGGTTTCAGGCCGCGGGGATCGATTGGAGATAATCAAGCCACCTTGAAAAAAAACACCCACTCTCTTCCCGAGGTCAATTATTCAGACGATGGCAAGATCCGCCACCTGCACCTGGGCACCGAATGGATCCAGGGCTCGATGTACCTGACCGAGCCCAACGCGCTGGTGCATGAGTACATTCAGCGCATGATGGCCTGGCTGTTGTTTGTGCCGCCCGATTCGGTGAAAGACCGCCAGGCCTTGCAATTGGGGCTGGGCGCCGGCGCGCTGACCAAGTTCTGTCACAAGGAGTTGCGCATGAAAACCAGCGTCATCGAGCTCAATCCGCAGGTGCTGGCGGCTTGCAAGGGCTGGTTCAAATTTCCCGCGGAAAACCCGCGCCTGCAGGTGGTGCTGAATGATGCGGCGCAAGAAATCCTGAACCCCAAATGGTGGGGCACCGTGGATGCTTTGCAGGTGGATTTGTACGACCACGAGGCCGCCGCCCCGGTGCTCGACAGCCTGCCGTTCTACAACCACTGCCGCCGCCTGCTGACGCCCGAGGGCAGCATGACGGTGAACCTGTTTGGCCGGGCGTCGAGCTTCGCGCGCAGTGTCGAAAAAATGTCGGCGGCCTTTGGCAAGGACGCCATCTGGGCCTTCAAACCCACGCGCGAGGGCAACACCGTGGTGCTGGCGCAGCACACGCCGAGCCGCCCCAAGCGCGATGTGCTGATGACGCGCGCCGACCGGATCGAGTTTGAATGGGGCCTGCCGGCCAGCAAATGGGTACGGGTCTTCAAACCCATGCTGTCATGACGCTGGGCACGCCCATGACGACGCCTGGCCGCAAAACCGAAGGCCCGCTGGACTGGCGCAGCCTGGTGTTGTGGCTGCAGGCCGATGGCCTCATCACGACGCAGGAAGCCCAGCGCATCCAGTCGCGCTGCGCCCAGGCCGAGAGCGTGCAGCACCCGCTGCTGCGGCTGACCAGCGTCGGCGTGCACCGCGCCAGCGACGACAAGGCCATGGGCATGGAGGCGCTGGTGCAATGGCTGGCGCCGCGTGCCGGACTGGCCTACTTGCGCATCGATCCGCTCAAGGTCGATGTGGCCAAGGTGGCTGACACCATGAGCCCGGCCTATGCCGAGCGCCACAGGATTTTGCCAGTGCAGGTCACGGCCCAGGAGGTGGTGGTGGCCACCGCCGAGCCTTTTTTGACCGACTGGGTGGCCGAGGTGGAGCGCCAGGCGCGGCGCAGCGTGCGCCGGGTGCTGGCCAATCCGCAGGACATTTCCCGCTACACCGCCGAGTTTTTTGCGCTGGCCAAGTCGGTGCGTGCCGCCAGCAAGGCCGGCAGCAACGTCGGTTCCAGTTTTGAGCAACTGGTGGAGTTGGGCAAGAGCAACAAGCAACTCGACGCCAACGACCAGAGCGTGGTGCGGGTGGTTGACTGGTTGTGGCAATATGCGTTTGACCAGCGCGCCAGCGACATCCACCTGGAGCCGCGCCGTGAGCAGGGCGTGATCCGGTTTCGCATTGACGGCGTGCTGCATCCGGTGTACCAGATGCCGATGGGCGTGCTGGGCGCCATGACGGCGCGCATCAAGCTGCTCGGGCGCATGGACGTGGTTGAAAAGCGCCGGCCGCAGGACGGCCGCATCAAGACGCGCAATCCCGGCGGCGACGAGATTGAAATGCGCATCTCGACCCTGCCCACGGCTTTTGGCGAGAAGATGGTGATGCGCATTTTTGACCCCGACACCACCGTGAAAGACCTTGATGCGCTGGGTTTTTCAAGCCACGACGCGCAGCGCTGGGAGGCGCTGGTGAAGCGCCCGAACGGCATCATCCTGGTGACCGGCCCCACGGGTTCGGGTAAAACCACCACGCTCTATTCCACCCTGAAGCGCGTTGCCACCGAGGAAGTGAATGTGAGCACGGTGGAGGACCCGATCGAGATGATCGAGCCGTCGTTCAACCAGACCCAGGTGCAACCGCTGCTCGACTTTGGCTTTCCCGAAGGACTGCGCGCCCTGATGCGCCAGGACCCCGACATCATCATGGTCGGTGAAATTCGCGACCAGGCAACCGCTGAGATGGCGGTGCAGGCGGCGCTCACCGGACACCTGGTATTTTCAACCCTGCACACCAATGACGCACCCAGCGCGGTGACGCGGCTGATGGAACTGGGTGTTCCCGCCTATCTGGTCAATGCCACGCTGCTGGGCGTGCTGGCGCAGCGCCTGGTGCGCACGCTGTGCACACACTGCAAGGTGCCCGACCCGGCGGCCACCCTTGATGCGCTGACCGAGGTGGTGAAGCCCTGGCAACTCAGCGGGGCTTACCAGCCGTTCAAGGCGGTGGGTTGTGTCGACTGCCGCATGACCGGATTCATGGGCCGCATGGGCCTGTACGAATTGCTGGTGGTGAGTGAAGCCTTCAAGGAAAAGATCACCCGCGAGCCCAACGCCGATGCGCTCAAGCGCCAGGCCGTTGCCGACGGCATGCGCCCGCTCAGGCTGGCTGGTGCCCTGCGCGTGGCCGAGGGCCTGACGGTGCTGGAAGAGGTGCTGGCATCAACCCCGGCGCTCACTTGAGTGGCGGTGCCTTCATGCTGGCCGGGTTTCAAGCGCACCTGTGAGGTGACTTTTGTGGAAGTTCCGCCCTGATGCATCAAGTTCATTTGCCGTCCAAGGAACTGGCCACCGGCCTGGTGCTGGCCACGCTGGGCGCGATTGCCTTCAGCGGCAAGGCCATCATTGTCAAGCTGGCCTACCGCCACGGTGTCGATGCGGTCACCCTCATCATGTACCGCATGCTGTTTGCGCTGCCCATTTTTGCCGTCATGGCCTGGTGGGCCAGTCGCGATAAGCCGCCGCTCACCCGGCGCGACTGGTGGGGCGTGCTGGGGTTGGGGTTTACCGGCTACTACCTGGCCAGTTTTCTGGATTTTGCCGGCCTCGCGTACATCAGTGCCTCGCTGGAGCGGCTCATCCTGTACCTCAATCCGACGCTGGTGTTGCTGCTGGGGCTGGTGCTGTACAAACGCCACATCAGCCGCCGCCAGGCGCTGGGCATGGCCATCAGCTATTGCGGTGTGATCCTGGTGTTTGGCCATGAGATCAATTTTGCCGGCACGGATGCCGCCCTGGGAGCGCTGCTGGTGTTTGGCAGCGCTGTGAGTTACGCCATCTACCTCAGTTTTAGCGGCGAACTGGTGCAGCGGCTGGGTTCGCTGCGGCTGGTTGGCCTGGCCACCACGGTGGCCTGCGTGCTGTGCATCGGCCAGTTTGTGCTGCTGCGGCCGATGACTGCCGCTCTGGTGGCGCCCGAGGTGATCTGGCTGTCAGTGCTGAACGCCACCCTGTGCACGGCCGCGCCGGTATTGATGGTGATGATGGCCATTGAGCGCATTGGCGCCGGCCTGGCGGCGCAAACCGGCATGGTCGGCCCCATGTCGACCATTTTGATGGGCGTGCTGCTGCTGGGCGAGCCTTTCACCGCGTGGGTGGCAGCCGGCACAGCGCTGGTGGTGGCCGGCATTTTTGTCTTTTCCAGCCGCGCGCGACGGTCGGCGTAGTTGGCATTATTTTCACAAGGAGACGGTGATGGAGTTGGGAATTTCGGGCAAATGGGCGTTGGTCTGCGGGGCCAGCAAAGGGCTGGGGCTGGGCTGCGCCAAAGCGCTGGTGCAGGAGGGCGTCAATGTGCTGATGGTGGCGCGCGGGGCCGAGGCCTTGCAAGCCGCTGCGGCGCAGTTGACTGACAGCTTCGCCAGCCAAAACGGGGCCATCGTGCAATGGGTTGCAACCGACATCACCACCGAGGCCGGCCGCGCCGCAGTGCTGGCGCAGCGCGCCGACTATGACATCGTGGTGACCAACGCCGGTGGCCCGCCCACCGGCGACTTTCGCAACTTCGAGCGCGACGACTGGATTCGCGCGCTGGATGCCAACATGCTCACGCCCATCGCGCTGATCAAGGCCACGGTGGACGGCATGGCCGCGCGCGGGTTCGGGCGCATCGTCAACATCACCTCCGGCGCGGTCAAGGCACCGATCGATGTGCTGGGCCTGTCGAATGGTGCGCGAAGTGGCTTGACGGGTTTTGTGGCCGGCCTGGCGCGCAGCGGTTTGGCCGCCCGGGGCGTGACCATCAACAACCTGCTGCCCGGTGCCTTTGACACCGAGCGCCTGCAGTCCATCTTTCAGGGTGCCGCCACCAAGACGGCGCAGCCGCTTGAGGCGGTGGCAGCCGCCCGGCGCAACACCATTCCGGCCAAACGCTTTGGCTCGCCCGACGAGTTTGGCGCCATCTGCGCCTTTTTGTGCAGCCAGCAGGCCGGCTACATGACCGGGCAAAATGTGCTGGCCGATGGTGGTGCTTATCCGGGGACTTTTTAGCCTCTGAGGCAAGATTGCCCAAAGCCCCTCTGGGTTGCCTTGCTGCTCAGGCTGGTCCGGGCGGTGCCATTCCCAACTCGGTGCAAAGCTGGTGCACGATGGTCTTGAGCTGGGCCACTTCCGCTTCAAGCTGCTCGATGCGCGCCAGGTTGCCGGACGAGCCGTCGGCACCACGGCCGCCGGCGGCGTGGGCGAATTGCGTCTCATCCACCGGGCCGCACAGCAAATGGGCCCAGCGTTGCTCGCGGGCACCGGGCGCGCGCGCCAGTTTGATCACCAGCGGGCCGCCTTTTTCTGCCGAGCGGTCCTGCAATTCTTCCAGAAAACCCTCCACCGAGGAAATGTCGGCAAACCTGTACCAGCGCTCGGTGTTCAGGCGCAACTCAGCCGCAGTTTGCGGTCCGCGCAGCATCAGCAGGCCCAGCAACACTGCCGACTGCTCGGGCACCTGCAGGCCGCGCTGAAAGTTGTGCTCGTAGCGTGTGACGCGCCCGGAAGTGTTGGCGCGCACCAGATTCTGGGCGAGCAGGCTGTCAAGCGCGCTGGCCACATGGGACTCGCCGAGGTCCATCACCGGATCGCGGCTGCTTTTTTGGTTGCAGCCCAGCATCAGGGAATTGAGCGAGAGCGGGTAGCTGTCGGGCACGGTGCGTGCCTTTTCCATCAGGGTGCCAAGCACACGGGCCTCAACGGGCGAGAGGGTCAGGGAAGTAGCAGGGGTCAAAGTCATAATTCAGCCAAGTATGAAAAACATCGTCATTTTGATCTCGGGCACCGGCTCCAACATGGCCGCCATCGTAAAAACCGCACAGCGCGAGAAATGGGCTGTCAATTGCGGTGCCCGCGTGGCCGCCGTCATCAGCAACAAGGCCGAGGCCAGGGGGCTGAAATTTGCCAGCGACCACGGCATTGTCACCGAGGTGCTTGACCACAAGGCCTATCCGAGCCGTGAGGCGTTTGACGCGGCGCTGGCGCAGGTGATTGACCGTTATGACAGCCCGAGCCAGCCGGTGCTGGTGGTGCTGGCAGGCTTTATGCGCATCCTGACGCCGGGGTTTGTCAGCCGCTACGCCGGCCGTTTGGTGAATATTCACCCCTCGCTGCTTCCCGCCTTTGCCGGTTTGCACACTCACCAGCGTGCCATGGATGCCGGTTGCCAGGTCACCGGGGCCACCGTGCACCTGGTGACCGCAGAACTGGACCACGGCCCGATCCTGGCGCAGGCGGTGGTGCCGGTGTTGCCGGGTGACACCGCTGACACCCTGGGCGCGCGGGTGCTTGCGCAGGAGCACTTGATCTATCCGCAGGCGATTGCCAAATTACTGCAAAGAATGTAATTCCTCTTTCAGTTTGAAAGCGGTCGCTATTCGTGCCGCAGCGCCTCGATCGGGTCCAGCCTGGCGGCCCGGCGCGCCGGGAAGTAGCCAAACAGCACGCCAATGCCGGCAGAAAATACAAAGGCCAGTGCGTTGATGCCGGGGTTGAACACAAACGGCACTTCCATGAACCCGGACAAACCAATTGAGGCACCCGTGGCCAGCACAATGCCGATCACGCCACCCAGCGCCGAGAGCACCACGGCCTCGATCAAAAATTGCATGAGCACCTCGCGCTCCAGCGCGCCAATGGCCAGGCGCAGGCCGATCTCGCGGGTGCGCTCGGTCACGCTCACCAGCATGATGTTCATGATACCGATGCCGCCCACCAGCAAGCTCACGGCCGCCACCGCGCCCAGCAGCATGGTCATGACCCGGGTGGTGCTGGAAAAGGCTTCGCCGAGTTGTTTGGTGTCAAGCACGTTGAAGTTGTCCTCGTCACCCTCTGCCAGCTTGCGCCGCTCGCGCAGCAACTCGGTGATGGCCGCCTTGACGCGCTCGGGGTCGGCGCCTTCCTGCATTGACACCATCAGGGTGTTGACGCGGGTGTTGCCGGTGATGCGCCGCTGCAGCGTGTTGAGCGGCATAAAGACCAGGTCGTCCTGGTCGTTGCCAAAGGCGCCCTGGCCTTTGGAGCCAAGCACGCCAATCACTTCGCAGCTGATTTGCTTGACCCGAATTGACGCACCGACGGCGATCTGGCTGCCGAACAGCTCGCGGCGCACGGTTTCGCCAATCAGGCACACGGCCGATCCGGCCACTTGTTCTTCAAGGGTGAAGAGGCGGCCATCGGCCAGTTTCCAGTTGCCGGTGACCATCCAGTCCTGGGTGCTGCCGATGACGCTGCTGCTCCAGTTGCGGCCATCGAGCACCAGCGTGACCCCGCTGCGCGCCTCGGGTGCCACGGCCAGCAGGCTGCTCACCTGCGTGCCCAGCGCCAGCGCATCGGTGGCCCTGAACGCCGGCGCGCCACCGCCGCCCCCGCCCATCATGCGCTGGCCCGGGCGCACTTGCAGCAAGTTGGTGCCCAGGCCGGAGATCTGGTTTTGAATGGCCAAAGTGGCGCCGTTGCCCACGGTGACCATGGTGATGACGGCGCTCACGCCGATCACGATGCCCAGAATGGTCAGAAACGAACGCAGCAAATTGCGCCGGATCGAGCGCATGGCCAATAGCAGGGTGCTGAGCCACATCTCAAGCCACCTCGGAAGCTTTGGTGCGTTGCAGCGCCTTGGGTTGCGGATTGCGCGTGTCGCTGTCCACCACGCCGTCGACAAAATGCACGATGCGCTTGGCATAGGCCGCCATGTCGGCCTCATGGGTGACCATCAGCACGGTGATGCCGTGGTCCACATTGAGGCTCCAGAGCAGTTCCATGATCTCCAGGCTGCGGTGCGTGTCGAGGTTGCCGGTGGGCTCGTCGGCCAGCAGCACGGCGGGCTCGGTGACGATGGCGCGGGCAATTGCCACCCGCTGCTGCTGGCCGCCCGAGAGTTCGGCCGGGGTATGGTGCTCCCAGCCGGCCAGGCCGACCGAGGCCAGCGCCTTTTTCGCGGCCTCATGGCGAACTTTGGTGGGTTCACCGCGGTACAGCAGCGGCAGTTCAACGTTTTCCTGGGCGCTGGTGCGCGCCAGCAGGTTGAAGCCCTGAAACACAAAACCCAGGTAGCGCCGGCGAAGTAGCGCGCGCTGGTCGCGGCTCAGGGTTTCCACATGCACGCCATTGAACAGGTATTCGCCGGTGGTGGGCGTGTCCAGGCAACCCAGGGTGTTCATGGCGGTGGATTTGCCCGAGCCGCTGGGGCCCATGATGGCGACAAAATCACCGGCTTCAATGCGCAGGTCAACGCCCTTGAGCGCCTGCAGTGCGGTGGCTCCCGCGCCGTACATTTTGGTGACGGCCTTGAGTTCGATCAGCGGCTGGCTGCTCATGGTTTGGCTGCTGCCGGACCCGAACGCTGGTCGGTGATCACCGGCATGCCCTCAAGCAGGTCACCGCCGGTGATCTCGGTCATGCGGCCGTCGCTGATCCCTGGTGTGACGCTGACCGCCGCGGGTGCGCCGTCACGCAGCACCCAAACTTGCCTGGCGGTGCCGCCGGTGGCCTTTTTGCCGGCGCCGGTGCGCGGCATGCGCGGCATCACGCTGGCCATGATGTTGCTGCCGGATTTGGCTGCCGTGTCATTGGTTTGCGGGGAAAAGCGCAGCGCGGTGTTGGGCACCAGCAGCACGTTTTTACGCTCAACGGCGGTGATGGTGGCGGTGGCGGTCATGCCGGGGCGCAGGCTCAGGTCGTCGTTTTTGACATCAAGCTGGGTTTGGTAAGTGACCACGTTGTCGGTGATGGTGGAGCCAAAGGCCACGCGCGTGATCGCTGCCGGAAAGCGCCGGCTGGGAAAGGCGCTGACGGTAAAAGTGGCGGGCTGGCCGATCTTGACGCGGCCCACATCGGCCTCATCCACGTTGACCTGCAGACGCATCTGGCTCAGGTCTTCGGCCACGGTGAACAGCGTCACGGCTTGCAGCGAAGCCGCCACGGCGTTGCCGGGGTCGACCGAGCGCGTCAGCACCACACCATCGGTGGGGGAGCGGATGGAGGCTTTGGAGCGGTTGGTCTCGTCGGTGGCCAGCGTGGCCCGCGCTGAATCCACGTTGGCGCGCGCGCTGGCCTCGCCGGCGATGGCGCGATCATGCACCGCGCGGGCGCTATCAAGCTCGGTTTTAGACGGTACCTTGCCACCCGACAACCTTGCCACTTCTTCCAGGCGCGCCAGGCTGGCGCTGCTCTCCTTGACGGTGGCCGCCGCCTGGGCCAATTGCGCTTGGGCGCTGGCCAGCGCGGCGCGAGAGCGCAGAATCTGGTCGTTGAGTTTGGCGGTGTCAAGTTCCACCAGCACTTGGCCTTTTTTGACCTTGTCATTCACATCCACCAGCACGCGCAGCACGGTGCCCGACAGCTCGCTGCCAATGTTGACCGAGCGCGTGGGTTGCAGCGTGCCGTTGGCCGTGACCGTGAGCGTCAGGTCGCCCTTGCTGGCCGGCTCGGTGACATAGCTGGGCGCGGCATTGCGCTCTTGACTTTGCTGCCAGTAGGCGTAACCGCCACCCGCGGCAATGAGCGCCGCCAATGTTGCCCACAGCGCGGGGCGGCGCCACCAGGCGGGTTTGGCGGGTGCCTGCAGCATGGCTTGCAAATCACTGGGGCCGGGGCTGGCAGTCTGGGGGGTCTTTGGCGAGGGGTCGGTCATAGGATGCTCAGGTGTGTTTGGTCTGAATAGGGTGTTGCTACCAGCCGCCACCCATGGCTTTGATCAGGCGCACATGGCCGCTGCTGAGATCGGTTTGCACGTTGGCCACGCTGACTTGTGTGACAAGGAGCGTGCGCTGGGTTTGCAGCACGGTCTGGTAATCAACCAGGCCACTGTTGTAACTGTTTTGCGCCAGCAGGGCGGCGTTGTTTGCCGAACTGACGGCTTGTTGCAGATAGACCAGTCGTTCGCGGTCATGGCGCAAGGTGATCAGGGCGTCCTCCACTTCCTTGAGCGCCGTCAGCAGGGTGTTTTGATAAGCCGCGCGCGACTGTTCCAGCCCCGCCTGCTGGACCCGCACCTGGGCTTTGGAGGCGCCGCCGTCCAGGATGGGCATGGCCACCGCGCCAAGGATCTGTGAGGCCACTGCTGCGCCGTTGCTGAAACCCGCCAGGGTGAGCGCGGTCATGCCCAGCGAACCGCCCAGTCTGAACTTGGGCAGGCGGGCTTTCTGGGCCTCATCGACAGAGGCCAATCCGGCGGTGATGCGTGCCTCGGCGGCCCGCACATCGGCGCGCTGACGCAGACTGTCTGCCGGGATCACGTTGGCCACCTGCGCGTCGATCTGCGGGATCGGCCCGGCCGCCTGCAGCTCGGCTTCGAGTTCGTTGGGATTCTGGCCGGTGAGCACAGCCAGGCTGTGGCGGGCCAGGGCCAGACTGTTTAGCAGCGCCGGAATTTGTGCCGCTGACTGTGCCTCGGCGGTTTTGGCCTGTTCCACTTCTAGCGAGGTCACCAGGCCGGCTTGAGCACGCCACTGAGTGATTTGCAGGGTTTCCTGTTGGCTGCTCAGGCTGTTGCGGGCAATGTCGAGTTGTGCTTGCAGACTGCGCAGTTGAATGTAGGCCAGCGCGACTTCGGCGGTCATGCTCAATTGCATGTCGCGCAAATTGGCGATGGAGACCTGCAACTCGGCTTCGCTGTTGGCCACTGCGCTTCGGTTGGCGCCGAACACGTCAATTTCCCAGCTGGCGTCAAGGCCGCCCCTGAAAACGACGCTGGACGGCCCTTCGTCGGCGGTGTTGCGTTGCACCGAGCCTGACACCGCGAGGTTGAGCCTGTTGGCGGCCAGATTGACATCAAGAATGGCCCGCGCCTGCTGCAGCGCCGCCTTTGACGAGAGGATGTTGGGGTTGGCGAGCATGGCCCGGATGATCAGATCAGCCAGCAAGGGGTCGTGAAAGTCGTTCCACCAGGTGGCCTGGTTGAGCGCCGGGTTGTTGGTCGGATCGGGCGTTTCTTCGTATTGAAACAGGCTGGCGCAGCCGCCCAGCAGCAGGCCCAGCGCGACAATCATGGCCCAGGCCAGCGGTGTGTGCCTGGCTGGCCGGGTTGCGTTGAGCTGGGGTTTTTGGTGTGTTGGGCGCAAGAACATCTGGGGCTTATCTGGCTGTCTGTACAAATCAAACTGAATCATCGGGATCGAGCAGGGCAGGCCGATTGTGCAACCTCATTTTGCCAGCAGGGTGTCTGAGCGGTAAAGCTGTTTGAAGTTCCCGTGGGACAATCGGGCCCTATGCATCCAAAAGCCCTGCTTGACGCCTGTTCCGAACTGGTGCGTCTCTCCCTTAAATTTGACCACCCGGCAGATGCCATTGTGTCGCGGTTTTTTCGCGATCATCGCGGCCTTGGGCCGCGTGAACGCGCCACCCTGGCCGAGACGGTCTATACCGTGCTTCGTAAAAAACTGCTCTTTGACCATTTTGCGCCTTCCGGCAGCGGCCCCAAAGAGCGCCGCCTGGCAATATTGGGTTTTTACGGACCCGGTGACTTTTTGCGCAGCGCCCTGACCGAGCAAGAGACCAACTGGCTTGACCAATGCGAAAAAATCAAGCCTGAAGACTTGATGGAGCGGCACCGCCACAATCTTCCCGAGTGGCTGGTACAGCCGCTCAAGGACCAGTTGGGTGACGAGTTCTGGCCGCTGGTGGAGAGCTTCAACAAGGGTGCAGGGCTCGACTTGCGCGTCAACATGTTCAAGGCCAAACGGGCTGATGTGCAAAAAGAGCTGGCCGCCCTGGGCATCAAGGCGGTGCCGACGCCTTATTCACCCTGGGGCTTGCGCATTGCCGGCAAGCCGGCGCTCAACAAAATGGAAGCCTTTAAACGCGGCGATTTTGAGGTGCAGGACGAAGGTTCGCAATTGCTGGCGATGCTGCTGGATGCCAAACGCGGCGAAATGGTGGTTGATTTTTGCGCGGGTGCCGGTGGCAAGACATTGGCCATCGGCGCCACCATGCGCAGCACCGGGCGCCTGTATGCCTTTGACACCTCGGCGGGACGGCTTGATGCATTCAAGTCGCGGCTAGCGCGCAGTGGCTTGTCCAATGTGCATCCGGCGGCGATTGCGCATGAGCGCGACGACCGCGTCAAGCGCCTGTCGGGCAAGATCGACCGCGTGCTGGTCGACGCGCCATGCACAGGCATGGGCACGCTGCGGCGCAACCCGGACCTGAAATGGCGACAAAATCAGCAGGCCGTGGATGAAATGACGGTCAAGCAGACCGCTATTTTGCAAAGCGCGGCGCGGCTGGTGAAGTCCGGTGGGCGCCTGGTCTATGCCACCTGCAGCGTGCTGCCGCAAGAAAATGAAGCGATTGCGCTTGCTTTTTCTGAGGCCAACCCCGACTTTGCGCCGCTGGATGTGTGCGAGGTTCTTGTAGGGCTTAAAGTAGATAACGCGCTCTCACTGTGCAGCGGCGGCGATAATCAACAGCGGTTTTTACGGCTTTGGCCGCATCGGCATCAAACCGATGGTTTCTTTGCTGCGGTCTGGCAGCGTCAATAAAACTTTTATCAGAGTACATGTCAATGACTTCATTGTTGGAATGGGCAGCGAACGGGTTTTGGAACCTGAGCGCTTGGCAAATTGTGGCGTTCACCCTGGCCATGACACACATCACCATGATCAGTGTCACCATCTTCTTGCACCGCCATCAGGCGCACCGTGCCCTTGACCTGCACCCCTTTGCCTCGCATTTTTTCCGCTTCTGGCTGTGGCTTACCACCGGCCAGGTGACCAAGGAGTGGGCCTCCATCCACCGCAAGCACCATGCCAGATGCGAGCAGCCCGACGACCCGCACAGCCCCCATGTGCATGGCATCAAAACCGTGCTGCTGCAGGGCTACGAGTTGTACCGCAAAGAGGCGCAAAACAAGGAAACCCTGGCGCGCTTTGGCCACGGCACGCCCAACGACTGGATCGAGCGCCATCTTTACACCCGCTTTTCTTTTGCCGGTGTTGCGCTGATGCTGTTGCTTGACCTGGCGTTGTTTGGTGCCGCGGGCTTGGCCGTCTGGGCGGTGCAAATGGCCTGGACGCCGGTGATGGCGGCCGGCATTGTGAATGGCGCGGCGCACTACTGGGGTTACCGCAATTTCGAGGCACCCGATGCCAGCACCAACATTTCACCCTGGGGCATCTTGATTGCGGGCGAAGAACTGCACAACAACCACCACACGTATCCCACGTCGGCCAAGTTGTCGGTCAAGCCCTATGAGTTTGACATTGGCTGGATGTACATCAGCCTGCTGCAACGCGTTGGTTTGGCCCGCGCCAAGAAAGTGCCGCCCAGATTGGCGCTGGGTGCCGTGCGCCCGGTGGCCGACGAGCACGCGCTGGAGGCACTGATTCAAAATCGGTATGAGTTGATGGCGGGCTATGCGCGGGGCATGCGCCGGGCGTTCAATGACGAATTGGCAGCCTTGAAGGCCAGGCGTTCGGACGCCTCGATGATCAAGGCAGCCCGAAACTGGCTGCATCGCGACACCGAGAAGGTGCCCGCGTCTGTGGCCGCTTATCTGACCCGGGTGCGCGCCGCGTCACCCGTGCTCGACAAAATGGTGTTGATGCGTGAAGAACTGCGCCAGCTGTGGTTGAACCGCTCGCACACGCGCGAGCAATTGGCGGCAGACTTGCAGGGGTGGTGTCTGCGCGCCGAGGCCAGCGGTATCGCAGCGCTGCAGGAATTTTCTTTGCAATTGCGCGCTGCGCGAACCTGAGTGACAGGCGGCGGCCCCGTTGGTCGCATTGCTGCTGAACTTCAGCGATAAACTCGCCAGGCCGACTTGGATTCTGGCCAGCCCTGGGCTAAACTGACTCCGGTGACGCTAGCTACCTTTTATTTTGAGGGGAAACAGGAATGTTTGAATTTCTCAGATTTGGCCGAGACAAAAAAGTCAACAAGTCCAATGAAAAGCTTGAGCCCTTGGGCAGTCTGCCCAAAAAGGCAGATATCCGGATCGAAATGATCCGGCTTGCCTTGAAAAGTGTCCTGCGCCGTTACGGTATCCCAATTCAATGGATTGGAGCCGAAATCGCGCCTCTTGCCAGCTCAGGAGACACTGGCATTCTGCTTACCCAGTTGGTGGTGCGCCAATGGCACGATGAAGTGATGCGCTTCGCACCCGAGCTGCAAAACCAGTTGTCAACCGAAATTCAATTTTTCGACAGCACAGCCAAACCTGAAGATTTTCAATTTGTCTGGAAATTCATGCCCGATTGTGGCTATACCAATGAGAAGATTCCAGAGCCCGGATCCTGGGCCATTGCGAAAGATTCAACGCCTGTTGTGGCAGCGGTACCTGTCAAACCAGCCATCGCCGAACCCGCCACGGCCGCTCCTGCAGCCAAGTTTGAATTGCCCAAGTCAAAACTTGACGACGCTGATCATGACGATGGATTTGCCGCAACGCAAATTTTTGAACAAAAGTGAGATGGCAATGGTTTTGGGCCGGTTGACAGCAAAATGAGGGTGTAATCAGTCGTCGCTGTCGGGCATGACGACAGCCGCATGTTCACGCGGTCGAGTTTGGTGGTTGATGAAGTTCATTTGTCTGCATCAGAATGCAACGTGTTGCACATTGCAAAAAAAATAATTTCAGAGGCTCCGTATGACCAAAGTAGTTTCGTTCCGGTATTCGTTGGCCTTGTTGCTGCTGACTTGCTTGATGTTGTTTTCCCAAGGCGCGCAGGCAACCTCAGAGCCAGCCACAAAACCAGGTGATGAAAGCGCCTTGGAGGAACAGGATAGCGCCGCTGTAGAGGTTGACGGTCGAGTCCTTTTCAAGGTTCGCGGAACCTCCACGTTTCCTGCCGAGCAGCGGGCCAAAAACATTGCCGACCGCATCGTTGCACTGGCAACCGACCCAAGCTTTTCGAATGAGCAGCTTCGTATCGACGACTCGCAGCCCAGTAGAAGTTCGGTGATGGTCGGGAACAAACCGGTGATGGTTGTTTTTGATATTGACGCTAGACAGGAGGGGCTCGACAGGCAAACCCTTGCGTTGATCGTTGTCCAGAAAATCGGCGAGGCGGTCAAGTCCTGGCGACAGGACCGTGTTCCGGCTACGCTCATGCGCCATGGGCTGATCGCCTTTGGCTCCAGTCTGGTTTTTGTGCTGGCAGTATGGGCAGGGGGGAGGCTGTTTCGGCGTCTGCGCGATCGCCTTGAAACCCGACTGCATCAGAATGTCCACGATGTGCAGTTCAAGGGCTTCCATATTTTCGGGGCTCAGCAGATTTTGGGGCTACTGATTGGCCTGTTCAAGCTCTTGTGGGTAGCCACGATTCTGATGGCTGTTTATCTCTACCTGAGCAGTGTTCTTGTCCTGTTTCCCTGGACGCGCGGGCTGGGAGCCACGCTGATCACGCTGCTGCTTGATCCGCTGCGCACCCTGGGTTTGGGTTTTATTGAATTGGTTCCGAATCTGGTGTTCCTGCTGGTCCTCTTCCTGATCACCCGGTATGTTCTGAAACTGGTCAAGCTTTATTTCCAGAGCCTGGCCGATGGTGACGTCGAGTGGCAGGGTTTTGACCGGGATTGGGCATTGCCCACTTATCGGCTGGTCAGGCCCTTTTTGATTGCCTTTGCGGTGATTGTGGCCTACCCGTACATTCCCGGCTCGGATTCGGATGCTTTCAAGGGGGTGTCGCTCTTTATCGGCGTCATCTTTTCGCTGGGGTCATCCTCGATTATCGGCAACATCATCGCCGGGTATTCCATGACCTATCGCAGGGTCTTCAAGGTGGGAGACCGGGTCAAGATCGGTGAGTTTACGGGGGTCGTGGAGCAGGTGAGCACACTGGTCACTTATCTGCGCACCCTGAAAAATGAGTATGTGACGATACCCAACTCCAAAATTATCGACAGTGAGGTTGTTAACTTCAGTGCCCTGTCAGGGACCGCTGGGCTGATCCTCCACACCACCGTCGGGATCGGTTACGAGACCCCCTGGCGCCAAGTGGAGGCAATGCTTTTGGAGGCAGCGGCACGCACACCCAACCTGCTTCGGGTGCCGGCCCCCTTTATTCTGCAAAAGCTCCTTGGCGACTTCTGCGTGACTTATGAAATCAACGCCTATTGCGCCACTGCCCAAGGCATGAACCGGATTTATACCGATTTGCATCGCAATATTCTTGATGTTTTCAACGAGTACGGTGTCCAGATCATGACGCCCGCCTATGAGGGAGATACCGAGCAGCCCAAGGTGGTGCCGCGTGAGCAGTGGTATGCCGCTCCGGCAAGCCCGCCACAGTCTTCGACGCAGAGCTGAGAGGGTAAACCTTCAATTTTTAAACACGTTGACACCATGTTTAAACACATTCTTCTGCCCACAGATTGATCTGACCTCTCCTTGCGCGCAGTGACGGCCGGGATTGCGGCAGCATGCCTCGCTATCTCGGGAGACACGCCGCAGGATGCGATGGTGCGAATTGCCGCAGCTGAAGGCTGTGATCTCATCATCATGGGCACACATGCCCGATCCAAGGTGGGGAAGTTTATTCTGGGAAGTGTTGCCGCATCTTTGCTTGCCGAGTGCGAGATTCCGGTGCTGCTATACCGAGGAATTAACGGGCTGCTTGTGGGCCGCCGACCAGCGGCCGCGAAAGCAGTATCCCAGCCATGCAGTCAGCGGATGATTCGGGCAGACCCTAGCCAAACAATTTGTCCACCTGAAAGATGGTGAGCAATCCCATCACGGCGAAGATGCCTGCTGCGATGCTGTGAACCAACTTCATCGGAATCCTGGCGGCGAACTTGTTTCCAACGAACACGGCAGGTACGTCGGCGAGCAACATCCCCAGGGTGGTTCCGGCGATCACCATCAGGGGTGCTCCATAGTGGGCAGCCAGGGCGACGGTGGCAATTTGCGTCTTGTCGCCCATCTCTGCCAGGAAGAAGGTGACCAGGGTAGCGCCAAAAACGCCGAGATGCCTGGCCACCTGAGTTTCCTCTTCCTCAATTTTGTCGGGGATCAAAGTCCAGATGGCCATTCCAATGAACGAGCCGCCAAGAATCCAACGCATGATTTCAGGGCTGACCACCGAGGTGATCCAAGCCCCCAGCGCACCCGCCAAACCATGATTGATCAGCGTGGCCACCAGGATGCCGGCAATGATTGGAATGGGTTTCTTGAAGCGTGCGGCCAATATGAACGCAAGGAGTTGTGTCTTGTCGCCGATTTCAGCGAGGGCGACAACACCGGTGGAGACAAATAGGGATTCCATGAAAGGTTCCAAGGCCAGACAAACAAAATGACCATGAAGCATCGCGCTCCAAATCAAGCCAATTCAGAGCCAGCAGTGTCCTTGCGGATCTAACGGTACCAGCAAAGGCCCGACGTCTGGTGCGTTGGCGCACAGAGCCATCATCTGATCTGCTGGCATCATACTCGTGCGCAGCCATTGACCCACCAGATTGGAAAATTCATGAACCTTCATCTCAGCCTGACTCCCCTGATTTCGCTCCTTGCCGGGATTCTCATTCTGGTCATGCCCAGACTCCTGAATTACATTGTGGCGATTTACCTGATCGTCATTGGCCTGATCGGCCTGTTCGGCACTGGATCCATGCGACTGTAGCCGGGGTCACTTTCGCGAAGTTCCTGGGCAGGGCAGCTTTGAGTCGGGCCCGGGACGTCGGCGGGTGACCAAGCCACCCGGAAGAATGCCTGATTGCCGGCGGGGCCACCCTGCAGAAAAACCTGGCTTAAAGTTCTGTCACCCCTGCCAATTTGTGCCAGCGACTACCGGCGGTTCGGATTGTCCGGCATGCGGTCGTAGCGGTTGCGCACACCGTCGCCGTCACGATCACGGTCCCGCCGATTCATGACGCCGTCACGGTCACGGTCGCCGTGCGGGCCACGGCGCTGAGCGTTCTGCCAGCCATTGTGCCGACCATTGTCAAAGCGCTGGTAGTAGACGGGTGAGGGCGTGTAGAACTGACGGGGTTGAACATAGACTGGCACCGGTCGCAGGTAAACAGGCAACGGCTGCACATACACAGGCACTGGCCGCACATACACATGCGGCTGCTGCACATAGACAGGCACCGGCTGCACGTAGACGCCAGGAACCTGCACGCCGATGGAGACAAACACATCGCTACGGGCGTGCGCCGGCGAAGCCGCCACAATGACGCCCAACGCGAGCGCTGCTGCCGCAAGCGATTTGGTGGAAATGAGATGTTTCATGAAAACTCCTTGGGTTGGTACGGTCTGCATCTTGCGCGTACGTGTCTGAACGCAAGCTGAACCAATGCGAGAAAAACCTTGAACCGCATGAACGTCAAGCGGGGAGCCGGGCAGAGCACCCCTATTTGGCGAGCAAAGCCTTGCTTGCGCAATCTGCTTGAAAAAGCTTGAAAAAGATATTGACTACTCAAAAAATCTGGCGCAAAATTTCCCTGCGACCGAGTCTTTACCCTCGGTGAA
>NZ_JAABQC010000022.1 GCF_011391645.1 Rhodoferax sp.
TCACACTCAAAAAATTTGCCGCCCCGAGAAAAAAAACGCGCGCGGCGCTTTTTTTGGCGGCCATGTGCTTGGTGTTGCCTGTCTCGTTGCAGGCGCAGGGCAACCCGGCAAACACGCTGCCTTTGCTGGGCGACGGCAGTGACATGAGTGCCAGTGCCGAGCGTCGCCTGGGTGACCGCATCGCCCGTGAGCTTTTCCGAGACCCCGACCTTATTGACGACCCGGTGTTGACGGACTACGTGCAGGGCGTCTGGCAGCCGCTGCTGGCTGCGGCCCGGGTCCGGGGTGATCTTACGCCTGAACTTGATGAGCGCTTTGCCTGGCGCATTGTCCTGGGGCGCGACCGCAGCGTCAACGCGTTTGCATTGCCAGGCGGGTATTTTGGGCTGCACCTGGGGTTGCTGGCAGTGGTGAACAGTCGCGATGAGTTGGCCTCGGTGCTGGGGCATGAGCTGAGTCACGTCACCCAACGCCATATTTCACGCCTGATTTCCAAAAACAACCAGCAAACTCCCTGGATGATCGGCGCCATGATTCTGGGCGCGCTGGCGGCCAGCAAAAGCCCCGAGGCCGGCAACGCACTGATCGTCGGCGGGCAAGCCCTGTCAGCGCAAAGCCAGCTCAATTTTTCCCGCGACATGGAGCGTGAAGCAGACCGGGTGGGCTTTGGCGTGATGACCCAGGCCGGTTTTGAGGCGCAGGGGTTCGTGGGCATGTTTGACAAGCTGCAGCAGGCGGCCCGGCTCAATGACACCGGTGCCTACCCCTATTTGCGCAGCCATCCGCTCACCACCGAGCGCATGGCTGACATGCAGTCGCGCCTGCCGCTGGGCGCCCCCCACACGGTTGATGTGGTGCCCGGCATGACGCACGCCATGCTGACGGCGCGCGCGCGGGTGTTGTCGAGTTCTGGTGTTGACGCGCTGCGCCTGTGGCGGGCGCAGGCTGATGATGCGAGGCTGGTCAGTCAGGCCCCCGCGCAGCAGGCCGGCATCTTGTATGGTGCGGCCATGGCCGCCAGCCGCATGCGTGATGCAGCGCAGGCGCGCAAGCAATGGGAGCGCCTGCAGCAAGTGGCCGCGCAAGAGCCTGAGGCAGCCCGGCAGGCACGCTGGCTGGGTGTGGAGATTGAACTGGCTGCGCGTGACCTGTCACGGCCGCAAATTTTGGCGCTTGGTGACAGCATCGGGCTGGACCCGGCCAAACCTGCCGCAGTAGCGCAGTTGCGTCGCCCGGAAATGTTGTTGCAGGCCCAGATTGCCGCGCAGTCTGGACAAATCGGGGTGATCGACCGCGTGGCGCAAAGCCTGCAAGTCTGGCTGGTCGGTGAGCCGCAGGACGCGCTGGCCTGGCAATGGCTGGCCAGCCTGTATACCGCGCAAAACCAGAGTCTGCGCGCCTTGCGGGCAGACGCCGAGGCGCGCGTGGCGCAACTGGATTACGCTGGTGCGCTGGACCGGCTCATGGCCGCGCAGGATCGACTGAAGGCCGCGAGTGCATCGGGCACACCAGCGGACCACATCGAAGCCTCCATCATTGACGCGCGGCGGCGTCAGATTGAAGTTTTACTTAAAGAACAGGCGCTCGAAAGCTGAGTCAATGACCAACCCCAGGGCGGAGTAGATCAGTGAGCCCCACAGTGCGGCATAGAAGTCGCGCACGTGAAAGCCCGCCAGAATCCCGGCAGCCGACCAGAACATCAGGGCGTTGATGACAAACAAGAACAGCCCCAGCGTGACCAGCGTGACGGGCAGCGTCAACACCACCAGCACCGGGCGCAACACCATGTTGAAGAGCCCGATGACAAAAGCCGCGATCAGCGCGGCGCCAAAGCTGCTGACCACGACGCCGCTGTAAAGGTAGGCCACGCAGAGCAGTGCGACTGCACTGAGCAGCCATTTCAGGATAAGTTTCATGGGCGAGAGCTTAGCACCTTGCCGGGTCACTACGCCAGCGGGCTATGATGCCCGACCCATGACTAGCATCCACATCACCGACATTGAATCTGCCATCAATTTTTGGCGCATCAGGTTGCCCTGCGTTGATGGAGCCGCGCTGCCCGCGCCGACGCGGGCGCTGGCCGAGGTGTACGCGGTGATGGCCTTCGAGCGCCGCCATGACATTGAAGAAACGGCCCTGTCCGAGGCGGCCTGGCAGGCCTGGCTGGCCTGGTACGAGAGCATGCCCGACACGCCCTGTATTGCGATTTGCTCGACCAGTCAGGGCGACGAAGTCTGCAAAGGCTGCGGCCGAACCTTTGCCGAGGTGCAGCACTGGACCGGCATGCGGCCGGTGCAAAAACGCACCATCTGGCGTCGCATCACGCAGGAAGGCACCGCTTGGCGCTTTAACAAATACGCCGAGCGGGCTGCCGAAAAGAAAAAAACTCCCGGGAGTCCCTGATCAGTTGGGGTCAGAGCACGTCGCTTTGCGAGTGGTCTGACCCGCAAGGTTCAGAGAGAAATGCCGCCCGAGACTTCAATCACCTCGCCATTGATGTAGCTGGCTTCGTCGCTGGCCAAAAAGGCGAAGACGTTGGCAATTTCTTCCGGCTTGCCCAAGCGACGCAAAGCCACCTTGGCACTCAGGTCGGCCAGCACTTTTTCGGGCATGGCCGCCACCATCGGGGTGGTGATGAAGCCGGGTGCCACCGCGTTAGTGCGCACGCCCTTGGGGCCGAGTTCGCGGCTCCAGGTCTTGGTGAAGCCGATCACGCCAAACTTGGTGGCGGCGTAGTTGGTCTGGCCAAAGTTGCCATACAAGCCCACCACCGAACTTGCGTTCAGAATCACACCGCTGCCCTGGGCCACCATGCCGTCGGCCACCGCCTGCGAGCAGTGGAACACGCCGCGCAGGTTGACGTCGATGACCTTGTCAAACTGTTCCAGTGTCATTTTTTGCAGGCGAGCATCCTGCGTGATGCCGGCGTTGTTGACCAGCACGTCGATACGACCAAATTTGGCCTTGACCTGGGCCACCACGTCGTCCACGACGGCGCGCTGGGTCACGTCCATCACAAAACCTTCAGCGGTGGCACCGAGGGCCCGGCACTGGGCCACGGCCTCGTCGACGCCGGCCTGTTTGACGTCACACACGATGACGATGGCGCCTTCATTGGCGAATTTGAGCGCGGTGGCCAGGCCAATGCCTTGAGCGGCGCCGGTGATGATGGAAACTTTATTGAGCAAACGAGCGGACATGATGATTTAGTTAGTAGTGAAAGAAACAGGATCATGTTACCCGTGTGACATTTCAGGAACTTGACACCAGTCAACTACTTCCAAATTAGCGGCTCAATTTCCACGTTATGGGTGCCATCGCCCAGTGTCAGCATGCCTTCCTGAATGGTGGCCTGCAGCGCCATGCTGCGTTGCGCCATCGGAATCAGGGCTTGCGCTGCCGCCGTGGGGATGCGCCAGACGCGCAGGTTTTTGGGCCGTGCCAGTTTGCTTTCCATGCCGCGCCACCAGATGTCGGCCGCCTGGCTAAAACAGTAAAGCACCACGGCATCGGCCTTGCCGCAGGCTTTGAGCAGTGGTTTGTCTTCGGGTTGCCCGACCTCGATCCACAGGCGTGTCTGGCCGGTGAAGTCGCGCAGCCAGGCGTCGGGCTCGTCGGGGTCACTCAGGCCGGCGCCAAAAGCCAGCGTGCCGTCGCCGTTGCAGACGCTTTGCAACTGGTGTGCCTGCAGCGCCAGCGCGCACAGGCGCACCATCATGCGTTCGTCGGTTTCACTCGGATGGCGCGCCAGCGTGAGCGCATGGTCGGCATAGTAGCCGTGGTCGATGTCGGCAATTTGCAGGCTTGCTTTGAAGATGGTGGATTTGATAGCCATGAAAAAAGGGTTTACACCCGGCGCGCCAGTTCGGCGGCCATGCCGGTGTAGCTGGCCGGCGTCATGGCCAGCAAACGCTCTTTTTCAACTTCTGGCAGGTCCAGCCCGGCGATAAAGCCCTGCATCAACTCGCGCGTCATGGCCTCGCCGCGTGTGAACTTCTTGAGTTGCTCATAGGGCTGGGGCAGGCCAAAGCGGCGCATCACGGTTTGAATCGGCTCAGCCAGCACCTCCCAGGAGCTGTCGAGGTCGGCGGCTATTGCGGTTTCATTGATTTCGAGCTTGTTCAAGCCGGTGGCGAGCGACTGGTAGGCCAGCACGGCATAGCCAAGTGCCACGCCCATGTTGCGCAGCACGGTGCTGTCGGTCAGGTCACGTTGCCAGCGCGAGATGGGCAGTTTGTCGCTCATGTGGCGCAGCAGGGCGTTGGCCAGGCCCAGGTTGCCCTCGGCATTCTCGAAATCGATCGGATTGACCTTGTGCGGCATGGTGGAAGAGCCCACCTCGCCATCTCGCAGGCGCTGCTTAAAGTAGCCCAGGCTCACGTAGCCCCACACATCGCGGCACAAGTCGATCAGGATCGTGTTGGTGCGCGCCACCGCATCAAACAGTTCGGCCATGTAGTCATGCGGCTCGATCTGGATGCTGTAAGGCTGAAACGTCAGGCCCAGGCCCAGCGGTTCGGGGGTTTCGATCACTTTGCGGCTGAACGCCTCCCAGTCAAAATCTGGCCAGGCCGACAGGTGCGCGTTGTAATTGCCCACCGCGCCATTCATTTTGCCCATCAGCTTGACGCTGGCGATTTTGTCGCGCGCGGCCACCAGGCGATTCACCACATTGGCGATTTCCTTGCCCACTGTGGTTGGGCTGGCAGTTTGGCCATGGGTGCGGCTGAGCATCGACACCTCGGCAAAGGCATGCGCCATCTCGCGCAGCTTGACAATCAACTCGTCAATTTTTGGCAGCACAACCTGGTCGCGGCCACTTTTGAGCTGCAGCGCATGGCTGGTGTTGTTGATGTCCTCGCTGGTGCAGCCAAAGTGCACAAACTCCTGGGCGGCCACCAACTCGGGCCGACCTTCGAATTTGGACTTGATCCAGTATTCCACCGCCTTGACATCGTGGTTGGTGGTCTTTTCGATGGTCTTGATGGCGTTGCCATCGGTCTCGGAGAAGTTCTTGACCAGACCCAGCAGGTAGGTGCGCGCACCCGGAGACAGCGGCTTGAACTCTTTGAAGCCACAGTCGCAAAGGGCGATAAGCCAGGCCACCTCAACCTGAACCCTTCGGTGCATGTAACCTTGCTCGCTCATGGCGGGGCGTAACTTGGCAAGTTTGGCGGCATAGCGGCCGTCCAGCGGGGAAAGAGCAGAAATCGCGGAATTAGTCATGACCAAGATTGTAGGAGGATCAAAAGTGGCATCAAAACCGTGGCTTCGCTTCAGCGCCTTGACGCTGTATAGAATGCCCACATCCTATTTTCAAGCTCCTGCCACATGCCCATCAAACTGATCGGATCCAATACCAGCCCCTACGTGCGAAAAGTGCGCATCGTCATGGCCGAAAAAAAGCTTGACTATGACTACGTGCTCGAAGACGTGTGGTCCGCCACCACCAACATAGCGGCATCAAGCCCGCTGGGCAAAGTGCCTTGCCTGGTGATGGAAGCGGGAGATGCGATTTATGACTCACGCGTCATTGTGGAATACCTGGACACCCTGTCACCGGTGGGCAAGCTCATTCCGACGCAGGGGCGTGAGCGGGCCGAGGTTAAAACCTGGGAAGCACTGGCCGATGGCATCCTGGATGCTGCCATTCTTGCCCGGCTCGAGGCCACCTGGGGCGGCCGCACCGAAGCACAGCGTTGCCAGGCCTGGATCGACCGGCAACTGGGCAAGGTGGATACCGCATTGCAGGCCATCAGCAGGGATCTGGCAGACAAACCCTTTTGCGTCGGCATCCATTTGAGCCTGGCCGACATCGCCGTGGGCGTGGCGCTGGGTTATCTCGACTTTCGCTTTCCCCAGTTGCCCTGGCGCGAGCAATATCCCAATCTGGTCAAGCTGCAAGACAAGCTGATGCTGCGCGCCAGCTTCGCAGACACCCGGCCGGTCTGACGCCGGCGCCGCGGACTGATGCTGCGCTGCTCTCGCCCGGGTGCCGTCCTGACTTTGGAGCCAGCGTGGCAGCCCGTGGTCAGCAATGGTTGCCGGGAGTTGGCCCATGCCTGAAGCCCCGTTTCCTTCGGCTTTGGCGGGCAAACTGTGCCATCCGGGTGATCTTGCGGCACGCGTGGCCGCGCTGGCGCGTCCGCTGGTCTTCACCAACGGCGTGTTCGACGTGTTGCACCGCGGCCATGTGGTGTACCTGGCGCAAGCCCGCGCCATGGGGGCCAGCCTGCTGGTGGCGCTGAACACCGACGCCTCGGCGCGGCGCTTGGGCAAGGGGCCGGACCGGCCGCTCAACAACGAAATGGATCGCGCTTTTGTGATGGCCGCACTCACCAGCAGTAGCCTGGTGACCTGGTTTGACGAAGACACACCGCTTGAATTGATTGCCCGGGTGCGCCCTGACATTCTGGTCAAGGGAGGCGACTACGACATGGAAAAGCTGCCCGAGACCGCACTGGTGCAGTCCTGGGGTGGCCGGGCGCTGGCGCTGCCGTTTGTCACGGGTTACTCCACCACGGCGCTGGTGAACAAGATCCGAAGTTCCTGAGGCTGGCGGCTGACAGGCCTGCCCCTGAAGATGTGGGCCTGAAGGCATGTCTGGCGGCCACGGGCTGCGCCATGGGTGTGCGGGAAGCGGTAAGGCTGTTTCAAAAGTGCCAAATTGGCCCAAGTGCTGTTTAAGGGCTTGTCCAGGAAAACCAGTAAGAGCGGATAATTTGAGCCAAATAGAGTCACGCTAGCTGCCCGGGGCATCGTTGCGGAACTGGTCGTGGCAGCTCTTGCAGCTCTTTTCCACGGCTTGCACGCTGGTCCGAACGGCCGGCAGATCGGCGCTTTGCGCGGCCTGCACCAATTTCTCCACCGACGCAAGGTAGCTGTCTTGCGCCTCTTTGAAGTCACCGGGGCGGCTCCAGACCTCAGCTTTGGCGCGGGTTGGCGGGTAGTTGCCGTCAGCCGTGAAATAGGGCCAGGGTTGGCTTGACAGTTCTTGCAGTGCCATGGCGCTGGCGACAAATTCAGCCCGGACAAATTCCTGCCGGTCGCGCGCCACCAGCCCCATCGGCTCGAGTGTTTTGGTGAAATTTTTAAAAATGGCCTGGCGCTTGCTGACCAGTTGTTGCGGGTGGGTGTCCTTGGCGCGCTCGCTGCAGCCACCCAGCAGGGCAGTGGCAGCGATGAGCGTGATCAGGGTGGTCTTTTGCATGTTGTCGAAATGAGAAGTTAGGGGTGGGAAGGGGAGGGCGCGAAGACCTGGTGCCACAAGGCCAGAATGGCTTCGCGCTGGGCCTGCATGGCGTTTGACGCGAGCTGGATGGATGCTTCGTCAAGGCGCGCCTTGTGCTGCACCTGGCGCATGGCCCGGTAGGCGCCGGCGGCAGCGTGTCCCACGCCCGCGGGCAGCAATCCCAGGCTCTCGGCGCGTTCCAGCAGCGCGATGTTGCCCGCGTTGGCCATCAGTTCAGGGTGGGCAGCCGACTGCGACAGCACCAGGAACTGCATCACAAACTCAGCGTCGATCATGCCGCCGGGGCTGTACTTGATGTCAAATTTGTCAGCTTTCACCGGTTGCGCGTCTGCCATGCGCTCTCGCATGGCAACAATCTCTGCGCGCAAGCTATTTGCATCACGCGGCGCGGTGATCACTGTCTTGCGCACGGCATCAAAGCGCTCGTGTAGGGACGCATCACCGAGCACGCAGCGCGCCCGAGTCATGGCCTGGTGTTCCCAGGTCCAGGCGGTGTTGGAGCCGCGTTTTTGCTGGTAATTGGCATAGGCCGCAAAACTGGTGATCAGCAGGCCGGCGTTGCCGTTGGGGCGCAGTGCGGTGTCAATTTCATAGAGGTCGCCCTCGCCGGTTTTAACGGTCAGCCAGTTGATGAGCTTGCGCACCAGCGCGGCATAGACTTCAGGCGCGTTTTCATCGTCATCATCAAACACAAACACGATGTCAAGATCGCTGCCGTAGCCCAGTTCCTTGCCGCCCAGCTTGCCATAGGCAATGATGCCGAAGCGGGGCTGCGCGCGATGCGCCTTTTTGAGGTGGGCCCAGCACCAGCGGGTGGTGATGCGCAGCACGGCGTCGGCCAGCGCACTCAGGTCGTCGGCCACCTGCTCCACCGTGAGTTTGCCTTCAATGTCGCGCGCCAGGGTGCGAAACACCTCGGCGTGGTGGGCCCGGCGCAGCAGGTTGAGCAGGGTTTCCTCGTCGTCCTCGCCCGTGCCAGTCAAGGCGCTGCGGCGGTGGTCGAGCTCGACCTCAAACTCCTCAGCGTTGAAGCGTTCCTGCATCATGGCGGGGCTGGCCAGCTCGTCAATCACGCCTGGATGCAGCAGCAGGTAGCGCGCCGGCCAGCGCGCTGCACCCAGCAGGCGCAGCAGCCGTTCGTGCACCTGCGGGCGTTCCAACAGCAAGGCGAGGTAACTTTCGCGGCGCAGCAGGGGTTCCATCCAATCCACCAGGCGCACTGCCGCCGCCTCGGTCACGCGGTCTTCGCGAACCCATTGCGCGGTGCGTCCAAGCAGGCGCAGCAGGCGCTCGCGGGCCTCGTCGCGCAGCGCCAGCACGCGCGGGTGCTGGCACCAGGACGCAAGCCGCTGGCGAAAGTCGTCGC
Organism: Rhodoferax sp.; assembly: GCF_011391645.1. Lineage (GTDB taxonomy): Bacteria > Pseudomonadota > Gammaproteobacteria > Burkholderiales > Burkholderiaceae_C > Rhodoferax. The sequence continues at coordinate 8,619 of NZ_JAABQC010000022.1, forward strand.
CCAGCTGCGGCAACAAGTCGTCGATGGTCTGATTGGCCGGCTTGGCTTTGCCATTGTTGCAGCCCTTGCATTCAGGCTCGGGACCACCCAGCAGTTTGTCAAATTCTTGCGCCACCAGTTCGCGGTGGGCATCAAGCTGGCCCAGCAGCGCATGCGGGGAGGCATAACCCATGGTCTGCGATATCCAGTCCAGATCGTGGTCCTGGGTGGGCAGCACATGGGTTTGCTGGTCGTCCAGGTACTGGATGCGGTGTTCGATCTGGCGCAGGAAGATGTAGGCCTGGGCCAGTGCGGTTGCGGTCAGCTCTGACATCAGATTGGCGCGCACCAGACGTGGCAGCGCGCTCAAAGTCGGGCGGGTGCGGAGCTCGGGAAAATGTCCGGCGCGCACCACCTGCAGCAGTTGCACGGTGAATTCAATCTCGCGGATGCCGCCGCGCGAGAGCTTGACATCATTGGCGCGCTCGGGGTGGCCGGCGCTGCGTTTGGCGGCGTGCTCGCGTATTTGCCGGTGCAGCACACGCAGGGCGTCAAAAACGCTGTAGTCAAGGTAGCGCCGAAAGACAAAGGGCATGACCACCTTGCGCAGCGCCTGGGTGGTGCCGCTGGTGACGCTCTCAAAAGGCGCCACCACCCGGCTTTTGAGCCAGGCAAAGCGTTCCCACTCGCGCCCCTGCACATGCAGGTATTCCTCCAGCGCGTCCAGCGACACCGCTGCCGGGCCCGAGTTGCCATTGGGGCGCAAGGCCAGGTCGACACGGAACACAAAACCATGCTCGGTGGTGTCGCCCACCAGCGCGTACACCGCGCGCACCACCTTGCCAAAATATTCATGGTTGGTGATGCGCCCGCGCCCCAAGGCATCGCCCGCCGTGTCACCGTCTTCGTCATAAATGTAAATCAGGTCGATGTCGCTGGACACATTGAGCTCGCGCGCGCCGAGCTTGCCCATGCCGACAATCCAGAGCTGGGCGCGCTGGCCCGAAGGCGTCAGGGGAGCGCCGTGACTTTGGTCGATTGCGGCCTGCGCTTGTTGCAGAGCGTGGTTGAGGGCGAATTCGGCCAGCTCGGTCATGGCCTGGGTAACCCGCGCCAGCGGCAGCAGTTGTTCGCAGTCCAGACACAGCAGGCGCTCGATCACCAGTTGGCGCGTGATGCGCAGCGCGCTGGCCATGTCATGGCCCTGTGTCTGCAGGGTTTGATAGGTGGCCTGCAAATGCCCCGGATCCGGCACGCCGGGGGCCAGCAGGGGAAGCTCGGCCTGGTAGCGGCGGCGCACGCGTTGGGCAAAACGGGAATGGGTGGCCAGGGAGGGTCGGGTCATAATTCTGGTTGAGCAACTTTTATCGAATCAATGTGTCGCCCATTCCCTCCAAACTTCTGAAAACCTGGTCAGGCCTGACGCGTTGGCTTTTGGCTGTGGTGGTCGTGGCTTGGCTGCTGTTGGGTCTGGCCTGGGGAGCGCTTCACTGGGTTATTGTGCCGCGAATTGGCGAATTTCGCCCGCAGCTTGAAACGCGAGCCTCGCAGGCCCTGGGGGTAACCGTGCGGGTCGGTGCGGTGAGCGCTCAAACCAATGGCATGGTGCCTTCATTTGAGTTGCTTGACGTGACCCTGCTCGATGCGCAGGGTCGGGTGGGTTTGAGTTTGCCGCGCGTTCTGATTGCCCTGTCGCCCCGCTCACTGTGGCGCCTGGGCTTTGAGCAGATTTACCTGGACCAGCCCAAGCTCGATATCCGGCGCGCGCCCGACGGGAAAATCACCATCGGCGGGCTGGATTTTTCGAACGCCAATCAGGCTGATCCGGCGGCACTCGACTGGTTTTTTTCGCAGTTTGAGTTCGCCATTCACGATGGCACCGTGCGCTGGACCGACGAGCAGCGCGCCGTGGAGCCGGTGGTGCTGCAAAAGGTGGCACTGGTGGTGCGCAACCGGGGTCGTCACCACGATGTGCGCCTGGATGCCACGCCGCCCGAGGCCTGGGGTAGCGCCTTCAATGTGCAGGGCAGGTTCCTGCAGCCGCTGCTGTCACGCCAGAACGGCCGCTGGCAGGAGTGGGAGGGCCAGCTTTACGCCGCGTTCGAGCGGGCCGACCTGTCTGAACTGCGCCGCTACGTGCGTCTGGGCGTTGACCTGAGCCAGGGCCGGGGCGGGTTGCGGGCGTGGATGGATGTGGCGCAAGGGCGTGTCACCCAGGTGGTGGCGGATGTGGCCTTGTCTGAAGTCAGCGTCGTGTTGGGCGCTGATTTGAAGCCGCTGGCGTTGCAGCGGGTGCAGGGGCGCCTGGGGGGGCGCAAGTCGCCAGACGGGTTTGAGTTCTACACCCAGTCGCTGGCTTTTGACACGCAGGATGGCCTGCATTGGCCCGGCGGCAATGCCCATCTGCAGTTGGCGCATGCCCGAGCCGGGCAGTCTGAGCGTGGTGAATTCAGGGCCGACCGGCTGGACTTGGCCGCATTGGCGCAGATTGCCAGTCGTTTGCCTCTGGACGAAACGGTGCGCGCCAAGCTGCGCGACTATGCGCCCAAGGGCCAGGTGGACACGCTGAACGCCGCTTGGCAGGGGCCATGGGCGGCACCGGTCAAATACACCGCAAGGGGCCGGGTGAGTCAGCTTGAAGTTGCCGCCGTGGCTTCCTCGCCAGGGTTGCGGTCGCTCAATGCGGATTTTGATTTTGACCAGGATGGTGGCCAGGCCCGCCTTGCCATGGCGGCAGGCAGCCTTGATTTGCCCACGATATTTCAGGACCCGGTGATGGCCGTTGACGCGTTGACAGCCGAGGCACGCTGGCAAGTGCGGGGCGAGCACATCGCGGTGCAACTGGATAAGGTCAAGTTTGCCAATGCTGACGCGCAGGGCGAGGCGCAAATCAAATGGGAAACCAGCGACCCGGCCAAGCCGGGCGGCCTGGGCAGGTTTCCGGGGGTGCTGGACCTGCAGGCCAACCTGAGCCGCGCCGATGGCACAAAAGTGCATCGCTATTTGCCGCTGGTGATCAACCAGGAGGCGCGCGACTACGTGCGCGATGCGGTGCTTGACGGGCGCGCCAGTTCGGTGCGCTTTCAGGTAAAAGGCGCGATCGACCAGTTGCCTTCGATAGACCCCAAAAAAGGCGCCTTTAACATCACCGCGCAAATCGAGGGTGCCAGATTGGCTTATGTGCCGCGCAGTCTGCAAGACAGCGGCGAACTGCCCTGGCCGGTGCTGAACGACCTCAGCGGTGAACTGGTGATCGACCGGATGCAGTTGCAGGTCAACAACGGGCGCGCCAAACTGGGTGACGGCACGGCTTTGCAGGTGAGCCGGGTCGAGGCCCTGATTGATGATCTCGACGATGCGAAGGTCGCTGTCAATGCCGATTTCAAGGGGCCGATGCCCGAGTTGATGCGCCTGGTCAACGCCTCGCCCCTGGGTGACATGACCGGGCAGGCGCTCGTCAACAGCAAAGTCACCGGCAATGCCGATTACCAGCTCAGGCTGTTGCTGCCGATTGACGAGATCAGCCAATCCCGCGTCAGCGGCGGCATCACGCTGGCGGGCAACGAGGTGCAGATCACCCCGAACAGCCCCAGGTTCACGCAGGCACGCGGCAGGGTCAATTTCACTGAAGCCGGATTCTCATTGAGCGCCGTGCAGGCGCAGATGTTGGGCGGGGCTGCGCGTCTGGACGGCGGCTGGGTGCTGGTGCCGGAGTCGCCCAGCAGCCGTGGCGCGCCGACCCTGATTCGCGCCAGCGGTGTCGCATCGGCCGAGGGTTTGCGCCAGGCGTCCGAGCTGGATTTTTTGGCGCGACTGGCGCGCCAGGCCACGGGCAACGCGGCCTATACCGCCACCCTTGGGCTGCGCCGCGGGGTGACCGAGCTGCTGGTCAACAGCAACCTGCAGGGAATGGCGTTGAGTTTGCCTGCCCCTTTGGGTAAGACTGCCCAGGCGCTAATGCCATTGCGCCTGGAGACCGTCTTGCTGGCCGATGCGCCAGGTCCGCTGCAAGACCGGCTCACTGTGTCATTGGCCAACCTGGTGCAAGTGGTTTACGAGCGCGACGTATCGCAAGCCGAGCCGCGCGTGCTGCGTGGCGCCATAGGCGTTGGGCTGGATGCGCAGGAGTCGGTCCCGCTGGCTGCGGCTGGCGTGAGTGCCAATATCAACCTGAAAAATTTCAATGTCGATGCTTGGAGTGATGTCTTGAAGCAGGCCACCGAGGGTCAACTGACAGGGTCTGCGCTGGCGGCAGGCAACACGCCGGCCATGTCCTACTTTCCGAATCAAGTGGCGGTGCGCTCGGAGGCGTTGACGTTTGGCGGACGGCAGCTCAACCAGGTCGTGCTTGGGGCTGGGCGCGAAGGAGGCTTGTGGCGAGCCAATCTGCTTGCCACCGAGCTCAACGGTTATCTTGAATATCGCCAGCCCAATGCCACGGTGAGCGGTGGCGCTGAAGGACGGCTTTACGCCCGACTGGCGCGCTTGACCCTTGCGCCGGGCGCGCAGGCCGATGTGGAGGCTTTGCTGGATGCCCAACCGGCCAGCATCCCGGCGCTGGACATTGTGGTGGACGATTTTGAATTGCGCGGCAAAGAACTGGGGCGTCTGGAGGTGGAGGCCGTGAACAGCAGTCGCCTGCCAGGCCAGGGTGAGTCCGGGCTGCGCGAGTGGCGTCTGAATAAATTCAACCTGGCGGTGCCTGAGGCCAGCTTTGTAGCCAGTGGCAATTGGGCGGCGCTCAACGCGGTACCACAAGGCGCCGGCGCAACGCCAGCCGCCACGCAGCGCAGGCGCACGGCGATGAACTTCAAGCTCGATATTGCCGACAGTGGCGCCCTGCTCAATCGAATGGGTCTGAAGGATGTGGTGCGTGGCGGGCGCGGCAAGCTCGAGGGCCAGGTGGGGTGGCTGGGCTCGCCCCTGAGCCTGGATTACCCGTCCATGAACGGCGCGTTCACGGTCAATGTGGCGTCGGGTCAGTTTCTCAAGGCCGATCCGGGCATTGCCAAACTGCTCGGCGTGCTGAGCTTGCAGGCCTTGCCGCGGCGCCTGACGCTTGATTTCAGGGATGTCTTCAGTGAAGGCTTTGCGTTTGATTTTTTGCGCGGCGATGTGAGAATTGACAGGGGCATGGCGCTGACCAACAACTTGCAAATGAAGGGTGTCAATGCGGCGGTGTTGATGGAGGGCAGCGCTGACATTGCCCGCGAGACGCAAGACCTGAGGGTGGTCGTGGTCCCTGAAATCAGTTCGGGCACCGCGTCGCTGCTGGTGGCCACGGCGATCAACCCGCTCATTGGCCTGGGCACTTTTTTGGCGGAGTTGTTTTTGCGCCGCCCGATGATTGAATCAGCGACCCAGGAATTTCATGTGGATGGCGCCTGGGACGACCCGAAAATCACCAAAGTGCCGCGTTCCAAGGCCGCAAATCCGGAGACGAAACCATGAAAATCGCTGCCATCCAAATGGTCTCGGGCACAGACCTGCCCGCCAATCTGGCGCAAGCCCGCGCGTTGTTGCGCGAAGCCGCGCAGGCCGGCGCCGAACTGGCGGTGTTGCCCGAGTATTTCTGCCTGATGGGTTTGCGTGATGCTGACAAGCTGGCGATTCAGGAGCCTTTTGGGCAAGGCCCGATCCAGCAGTTTTTGAGCGATGCCGCCCGCGAACTCGGGCTGTGGCTGGTGGGCGGAACCTTGCCGCTCACTGCCTCGCCTGACAGCCCGGCCCGAGAGTCGGCCAACGAGCAGCAGGCTGGCCGGGTGTTCAACAGTTCGCTGGTGTATTCGCCGGCGGGCCAGTGCCAGGCGCGCTACGACAAAATGCATTTGTTCAGGTTCAACAATGGTGTAGAGCGTTATGACGAATCGCTGGTGCTCGCCGCCGGCCGCCAACCCGTCACTTTCGATGTGGCTTCCGTGGACGGTCACACCTGGCGATTCGGCATGAGTGTGTGTTACGACCTGCGCTTTGCCGAGTTGTACCGGCATTACGCCCGGGCCGGTGCGCATGTGATGCTGGTGCCCAGCGCCTTCACCCACACCACCGGGCAGGACCACTGGGAGGTCCTGCTGCGTGCCCGCGCCATCGAAAACCTGGCGTTCGTGGTGGCCGCCGCCCAGGGTGGCCTGCATGACAACCAGCGCAGCACCTGGGGTCACGCCATGCTGGTCGACCCGTGGGGAAAACTGCTGGGGGTGCGCGAACAAGGGCCGGGCGTGGTGACGGCCGACTTGTCCTGGGACCTGATGCAGCAATACCGCAGTCGTTTGCCGGCCCTTGAACACCGGCTGATGTGATGGCCAAGACCGCATTTTTTCGTTACTTGCTGGCGGCATGCCTCATCAGTGCACTGGTGGCCTGCAGCACGCCCCCGCCAGTGCAGAACATACCCGGTGCGCAGCAGCCGTCCGCCTCGCCGTTGCCCGATCTGGCAGTGGCTGGCGCTGCCCTGACGCGCGGCAACAGCCGCTGGCAGCCGGCGGCCTGGACCGAATTGCCAGGTTTTGGCAACGATGCCCTGTTTGAAGCCTGGAACGCCTGGCTCAAGAGCTGTGAGCGTCCGGGGCCGGTGTTCGCCCCTTTGTGCCCTGATGTGCGCCGCTTGAGCATTGGCACCGATGCTGAGCAGCGCCAGTGGTTGCTCAGCCGACTCCAGCCTTACCGCGTTGAGCCCTTGCAAGGCGGGCCGGCGAGCGGCTTGTTGACCGCCTATTTTGAGCCTGAACTAGAGGCCCGGCGCTTGCCCGGCCAGGGATTTCTGGTGCCCCTGTACCAGCCACCCGCCAATTTGAAGACGCGCCAGCCCTGGTTTACCCGGCAGGAAATCGACACCCTGGCGCCAGCACAAGAGGCCTTGCGTGGCCGCGAAATTGTGTACCTGAACGACCCGGTGCAGGCCTTGGTGTTGCAGATCCAGGGTTCGGGCCGTGTCCGGGTGACCGAACCCGATGGCAGCGTGCGCCTGGTGCGGCTGGCCTATGCCGGGAACAACGGCCAGCCGTACCAAAGCATTGGCCGCTGGCTGCTCGATCAGGGCGAGTTGCGCGATGCCACCTGGCCCGGCATCCAGGCCTGGCTGCGGCAAAACCCGCAGCGCGTCAATGAACTGCTGTGGAAGAATCCGCGCGTGGTTTTTTTCAAGGAAGAGCGTTTGGGTGACTTTGATGCCGCCTTTGGCCCCAAAGGCGCGCAAGGCGTGCCGCTCACCCCCGGACGCTCGATTGCCGTCGATCCGCAGAGCATTCCCTACGGCACGCCGGTGTGGCTGGCCTCCGAAGGGCCACAAATCAACTTGCAGCGTCTGGTGCTGGCGCAGGACACCGGCAGCGCCATACTCGGCGCGGTACGGGCCGATTATTTTGCCGGTTGGGGTGTTGCGGCAGGCGAGCTGGCCGGACGGCTCAAGCAGCCGCTGCGTCTTTGGGTGCTGTGGCCCAAGCCGGCTCCGTGAAAGCTGCCGAGCGTTGGCGCGTATTCCGCAAGACATCCGGGGCTTTGGTCATGGCAAAACACACCATGCGGCGCTGGCAATGGAAGAATGGCGCTCCTGAAAATACCGTTTCGTGCGTCGCTGGTGCCCTGAACCGTCACAATTAGCGCCCGCATACAATGCCCACCTGCCAGGAAAGCGCGCTCGCGTGCGCCTTTCATGCGCTTATTTTTTGATTCACCTATCTGGAGTTTGCCGTGTTTATTTCTTCTGCCATTGCCCAAACCGCCCCCGCCGCAGCTTCTGGCGGTGACGTGCAGTCTTCGCTCATGGGCATGCTGCCTCTGGTGCTGATGTTTGTGGTGCTGTACTTTGTGATGATTCGTCCTCAAATGAAAAAGGCGAAAGAGCACAAAGCCATGATCGAGGCCCTCTCCAAGGGCGATGAAGTCGCCACAGCCGGTGGTATTTTGGGCAAGGTCACCAAGCTGGGTGACAGCTTTATTGACATTGAAGTGGCCAATGGCATCGAAGTTCATTTGCAGCGCAGTGCCGTGGTTCAGGTGTTGCCCCGGGGCAGCATCAAGTAAATTCACCCGCCTTGAGCGCCGGCCTGTGCCGGCATTTTGCAGTCTGATGTCTGAAGGGCGATCATGAATCGTTACCCGGTTTGGAAATACGTGATCATTGTGATCGCGTTGGTTGTGGCGGGCTTGTATGCCTTGCCGAACTTCTTTGGCGAGTCGCCTGCAGTGCAGGTCTCGGCTGCCAAGCCGCTGGTCAAGGTAGACGCGGGCACCCTGGTGCAGGTGGAGGCGGCGCTCAAAACGGCCGGTATCACGGCGGATCTGGTGACGCTGGATGGTGCCTCGATCAAGGTCAGGCTGCTTGACACCGACACCCAACTCGCAGCCAAGGACGCCATTCAGAAAGCGCTGATCCCTGATGCCGGCAATCCGGGGTATGTGGTGGCATTGAACCTGCTGTCAAGGTCGCCGGCCTGGCTGTCTGGCTTGCACGCGTCGCCGATGTACCTGGGCCTGGACTTGCGCGGTGGCGTGCACTTCATGCTGCAGGTGGACATGCAGGCGGCGCTCACCAAACGCGCAGAATCACTCTCGGGTGATGTGCGTACCAGCCTGCGCGAGAAGAATATTCGCCACAGCGGCATCAACCGTGTGGCCCAGTCTATCGAGGTGCGCTTTCGCGATGCCGCCACGCTGGAAGCCGCCAAGGCGGTGTTTCAGGACCAGTTTGCCGACTTGCAAACCATTGATGCTGCCGAGGGTGCCGAGTTCAAGCTCACTGCCACTATCAAACCCGAGGCTGCGCGTCGTATCCAGGACCAGGCGCTCAAGCAAAACATCACCACCCTGCACAACCGGATCAACGAGCTGGGTGTGGCCGAGCCGGTGATCCAGCAGCAGGGGCTGGACCGTATCGTGGTGCAATTGCCGGGCGTGCAGGACACCGCCAAGGCGAAAGACATTCTGGGGCGCACGGCCACACTGGAAGTGCGCATGGTCGATGAGAGCACCGAGGCGCGGGCTGCCGAAATGGGCAACGGTGTGGTGCCGTTTGGCTCCGAGCGTTATCTGGAGCGCAATGGTCAGGCGGTGATTGTCAAAAAGCAGGTGATTCTGACCGGCGAAAACCTGACCGACGCGCAACCCGGCTTTGACAGTCAGACGCAGGAGCCCACCGTCAACCTGAATCTGGACGCCAAGGGCACGCGTATTTTTCGCGACGTGACGCGTGAAAACGTCGGCAAGCGCATGGCCATTTTGCTGTTTGAAAAAGGCCGGGGCGAAGTCGTTACCGCGCCGGTGATCCGCTCCGAAATCGGTGGCGGTCGGGTGCAAATCTCGGGCCGCATGACGACCATGGAAGCCAACGACACCGCCTTGCTGCTGCGCGCCGGTTCGCTGGCGGCGCCGATGGAAATCATTGAGGAAACCACCATTGGCCCCAGCCTGGGCGCCGAGAACATTGCCAAGGGCTTCAACAGCGTGACCTGGGGCTTTGTGGCGGTGGCCATCTTCATGTGCATGTATTACATGCTGTTTGGCGTGTTTTCCAGCATTGCGCTGGCGTTCAATCTGCTGCTGCTGGTGGCAGTGTTGTCGATGCTGCAAGCCACCCTGACGCTGCCCGGCATGGCGGCCATGGCGCTGGTGCTGGGCATGGCGATTGACGCCAACGTGCTGATCAATGAGCGTATCCGAGAAGAGTTGCGCAGCGGTGCCTCGGCCCAGGCCGCGATTCATACCGGGTACGACCGTGCCTGGGCGACCATTTTTGACTCCAACATCACCACCCTGATTGCCGGCCTGGCTTTGTTGGCCTTTGGCTCCGGACCGGTGCGCGGCTTTGCCGTGGTGCACTGCCTTGGCATCATGACCAGCATGTTCTCTGGCGTCTTTTTCTCGCGTGGTTTGGTCAACTTTTGGTACGGGCGCAAGAACCGCCTGAAGACGGTGTCGATTGGCACCATTTGGCGAGCCGATTCTGGCACCGCGCTCAAGACTGAATCGTAGAACCTTGTGGGACAGACCTCAGCCGCACTCCGTGAGCCAACTCTGTCTCCAACTGATTAGGATAAACCATGGAATTTTTTAGAATCAAGCGCGACATCCCGTTCATGCGGCATGCGCTGGTGTTCAACCTTATCTCAGGCCTGACATTTCTGGCGGCGGTATTTTTTCTGTTCACGCGTGGCTTGCACCTGTCGGTGGAGTTCACTGGTGGCACGCTGCTGGAAGTGACTTATTCCCAGCCTGCAGATCTGGGGGCAGTGCGTGCCACAGTGGCCAAGCTTGGGTTCACCGATGTGCAAGTGCAAAACTTTGGCACTGCGCGTGATGTGCTGATTCGCCTGCCAGCCCAAAAAGGTGTCAGTTCAGCCCAGCAAAGCACCCAGGTGATGGCCGCCTTGAAAGAACTGGATGCTTCAGCGACGATGCGCCGAACTGAATTTGTCGGTCCGCAGGTCGGCGACGAACTGGCCGCCGACGGTCTCAAGGCGCTGGCCTTGGTGGTCGTCGGCATCATGATTTACCTGGCAATGCGCTTTGAGTGGAAATTTGCGGTGGCGGCAATCGTTGCCAATATGCACGACGTCATCATCATCCTGGGGTTTTTTGCTTTCTTTCAGTGGGAGTTTTCGCTGCCGGTGCTGGCCGCCGTGCTGGCCGTGCTGGGTTACTCGGTGAATGAATCGGTGGTGATTTTTGACCGGATTCGCGAGAACTTCCGCCGCTATCGCAAGATGAGCACCGAGGAAATCATCAACAACGCCATCACATCCACGATCAGCCGAACCATCATCACCCACGGCTCGACGCAGATGATGGTGCTGTCGATGCTTCTGTTCGGTGGTGCGACCCTGCATTATTTCGCGCTGGCGCTCACCATCGGCATTTTGTTCGGCATTTACTCGTCTGTTTTTGTCGCTGCCGCCGTGGCCATGTGGCTGGGCCTCAAGCGCGAGGACCTGGTCAAGGGGGGTGTGGGCAAAAAGGATCTGGACCCGAATGACCCCAACGCGGGCGCCACAGTTTAGAATTTCAAGCCATGGCTTCACCGTTATCGGCTCATCAAAACGCGTCCCTGGCGGCGCGCATGCGTCAGCGCCTGGTTGACGAGGTCGCGCAGTCGTTGACGGTTTTGCAGGCCTCGATCCGTGAGCATTTGATCTCTTTGCTGAACGAAGCAGCGCCGATGCGCGAGCAGCAGTTGCGCCGCGAGACCTGGACACTGTTCGAACACCAGAAAGAGTCATGGCTGGAGGCAACCCTGAAGGCATGGCAGGCGGCCTTGAAATTTGCACACCAGCGTCATGTCGCCTTGCCAGCGAGCACGCACCTGGAGTTGGTCAGCACCGAGGCGGTTGAAAACCGCATGCTGGCTTCCCGCATGGCTTTGGCCCTGATGGAGGTGGCAGCCGGTGAAGTCAATGATTTTCGCAAGCGGCTAAAACACCTGGAGCCAGCGCAGGAGTTGTCGGCCCAGGACATCGTTCATCCTGAGGTGTTGGTTTTTGCCATGCTCGAGCAATGGGTGGCCTGTGGTTTGTCGCTGGACTCGTGGGCCTTGATCAACGAGGCGGTGCAGCGCCACATCAACGCGCAATGGCGGCAGATTTACGCAAGCTGCAATGCCGAACTGGTGGCTCAGGGTGTGTTGCCGGTGGTTCCGGTCGAGTCGCATCAAAAGGCCAGACCTGCGGCGTCGTCTTATGCCCCGCCTGCGCTACAAGCCGGGGAAAATTACCCGTCTGGCACCTACCCACCACAAAATTTCATGTCCGGCAGTGCTGCCAGAAGTGATGCATCAGGCCGGTCAAGCCAACGGATATCAGCCACTCCCCCAAGGCATTATTCCGGTTTTCCGGTGCAGGCAGGCGCTGAAGTGCTGCCTCAGGCTGGCGCATACGGCATGGACGTTTTAACCCGGGTGGGTCGCATGATGCCGGGTTATTTTCCAGCTCAAAATGTTTCCGCGGCGGTACAGCGCGGGCCATCGGCGCAGTTGATGTCGGCGTTGGCGCAGCGCCCGATGCCGGGTGAGGCCTGGGGTGACGCCGGCGCTGAAGAGCAACCACTGCCTGTGTTGATGGTCGCGCAGGTCGCCGGGGAACTGCAGCAGAAGTCGGCAGAGCTCAAGAAACTGGCGCAAAACGACAATGAAAAGGCCATTATTGAGTTGATCACGCTGATGTTTCAGTCAATTTTGCAGGAGGACCGGATCCCGCCCGAGATCAGGGTCTGGTTTGCCCGGCTGCAGATGCCTGTCCTGAGCATGGCCTTGCAAGATCCGGACTTCTTCAATCGGCAGAATCATCCGGCCCGCTTGTTGATTGATCACATGGGTTCCTGTGCGCTGGGATTTGACGCCAGCGACATCAAGAGCGATGAACTGGCCACCGAGATCAAGCGGGTGGTTCAGGTGGTTGAGCAGTACCCCGACGCCGGAGACCGCGTTTACGAGCGTGTTTACGAGGAGTTCAAGGAGTTTCTTAAAAACTACCTGACGCAAAAAACCGCATCTCAAAAGCTGGTCGGTGTGGCGGAGCAGGTGGAGCAAAAGGAAACCTTGGCCATTCAGTGCACCATCGAGTTGCGTAATCTGATTAAAGACATGCCGGTGCGCGACGCTATTCGTGATTTTTTATACAAAGTCTGGTCAGAAGTGATCGCGGTGGCCAGCATGCGCCAGGGCGGGCAACACCAGGCCACCCTGGCGCTTAAGAAAACTGCGACCGACTTGATTTGGGCCGCCAGCGCCAAGTTGAATCGCGCCGACCGCGTGCAGGTGATTGCAGATTTACCCGAGTTGTTGAAGTCTTTGCGCACGGGGATGAGCCTGCTCGGGTTGAGTTCGGAACTTCAGGACGGGCACATCAAGGTGATCAGCGATATTCTGGCGGATGCGTTCATGTCCAAGGCGCAGGCCATTGACAGGGCGCAAATCCAGGCCTTGGCCGAACGTCTGGCGCACCTGGAGAATTATTTCAGCACAGAGGGACCAGAGGAACTTCCGCTCGACCCCCAAGGCATTGAGGATTTGCTGGGGATTGATGCGTCAGACCTCGAAGTGGTGACTTCCGGCGGCGAGGTGGCCAGCCCGGTCATGCTGGCTTGGGCGCAAAACTTGAGTTTGGGCGCCTGGTTCAGCCTTGACTATCACGAGCAACTCGTTCAGGTTCAGTACGTCTGGAGCAGTCCGCTCGGTTATTTGCATCTTTTTTCATCGGTTCTGGGACGCAGTTACCTGATCCAGACAGCACGGCTCGCGGCCTATCTGGACGCCGGCATGTTAAAACCGCAGGAAGAGGCGCTGCTGACCGAGCGTGCGACCCGTGATGCTTTGACGCAAATCGAAAAGTACCCTGAACGCTTGCTGCGGTGACGTCTTCCCGGTATCGGGCGCGACGCCGAGACCAGCGCCAGGGCGCGCAACCAGCCCTGTTCAAGCGCCAGACAAGCGTTGAAACAAGCCGCCGGGCAAACGTGCCACATGGCCATTGATTTCGAGTGTCATCAACTGGGCTTGCAAGTCAGAGGTGGTGAGCCGGGTTCGTCCCTGCAAGGCATCAAGACCGACCGGGTCGAAACCGATCGCCTGCAACAGCGGGTTGCCAGCCACAGCGGTGTCAATGCCGTCTTGCGCCACTTGGCGCGCCGAGCCACTTTCTGGCGCAGCCGACCATGGCTTGAAACCCTGAAGTTCTTCCAGCACGTCCTGGGTGGATTCCACCAGTTTGGCGCCCTGCTTGATCAGCGCGTGACATCCGCGCGATTGCGCTGCATGAATCGAGCCGGGGATGGCGAACACCTCTTTGCCCTGCTCGGCGGTGAGCCGGGCGGTGATGAGCGAGCCCGACTGCAGGGCTGCTTCCACCACCAGCGTGCCGCGAGCCAGCCCGGCGATGAGGCGGTTGCGTTTGGGGAAGTTGGCGTTCAACGGCGGCGTTCCCAACGGGTATTCGCTCAGCAACAGCCCGTGTAGTGCAATGCGGTGGGCCAGTTGGTAATGAGCTTTGGGGTAAACCCGGTCCAGGCCGGTGCCGATCACGGCCAGCGTGGCAGCATGCTCGGTGCCTTCCTCGGGCAAGCCCTCCAAGGCACCTTCGTGGGCGGCGCCGTCCACCCCCAGGGCCAGGCCACTGACCACCGTCAGACCGGCCTCGACCAATGCTTTGGCAAAGAGCCGGGCATCGCGCGCGCCTTGCGGTGTGGGGTTGCGACTACCCACCACGGCCAGACAGCGCTGCGGGTCGATTGACCACGGGGGCGGCAATGACGCGGCGGCTGTTGACGCTGCATCGGCAGGATCAGCCGGCTGCGGCGGCATGAAACTGGCTTTTCCCAACAGGTACAGCATCAACGGCGGGTCGTCGATGTCAAGCAAGGCCTGCGGATAGCCGGGATCCCCCAGCGTGACAATTCTGTGCTGGCAACCGTTCACTTCACTTTGCTCAAGCCAGTTCCAGGTGGTTTCCAGCAAGGCTGCCAGCGCCGGTGGCTCGGTCCGCAGCGCTTGCGTCTGGGCCGGGGTCGACACCTGTCGCAAGGCGGAACCGGCTTGTTCAAAAATGGCTTGCGGCAGACCAAAGGTTTCGAGCAACTTGCGCGCCGACACATTCCCAATGCCAGGGCTCAAGGTCAGCCTCAGCCATGCCTTGAGCTCATCACGTTCCATGGTCGCCCGGGCTTGCCAGGGTCAATTTGGATTGACCAGCCGATCACCCACCTTGACGCTGCTGGCCATGTCGAGCACCAGGCCGTAAGACACCCTGTCAAAGGTGCGAAACACCATCAGCAGGCCATTGCGCTCGTCGGGCAGTTTGATCATCGGCCGCGCGGCATCGGTTGGGTCCACCAGGCGCGCGCCATCAGTCATGATCACCAGCACATGGCCCAGTTCCATGCCATCACGGCTGCCCCGATTGATGCTGACCACCTGGCCTTTCGCTGCATTGGCCACAGCGTCACCATAAATCGAGACCACCCGGGCCTCCACGCCGGCTGCAGGCGCGTGCGGCACGTAGCTTTGCAACTCCAGCGGTGGCTCGGGGAGCAAGCGGTCGCCAACACGCATTTCCTTCTTGGCATCAATGATGTCAATCGTGGCGGGCACGATTTCGGTGACACTCTTGCCATCGGCGCCCATGCTGTCCTGTTTGCCTTCGCTGCGCGCCAGCAAGGCTTTGCCGACGTACTGGGCCTCAAAGCCTAGCACTTCGCCGCTGACCGGGTCGATAAGTGGTGTGGCGTCGCGAAAGATGCGAAATGCCTTTTGTTTCTTGCTGGGGTCGTCCTGCAGTTGGCTTCCATCAGCGCTACGCGCATATGCGCGGTCGCCACGGGTCAGCAACACCCGGTCTTCTTTTGCGGCGACGATGCGCGCGGCAGCATTCAGGCCCTGTTCATCCACGATCAGGGGTTGGGTCAGGAAAGCCTGGATCAGGTCGCTCCTGAGCGTTGGCAGGGCGTTTGCGGCCAAATTTTCAATGCGCGTGCGCGGCGACACCCGAACTGTGGGAAGGCCCGAGCCTGGGCGCATGCTCAGGCGGGCCCGGCCGTTGCTGGTGTCCAGAAACAGCGTTTGCCCGGGATAAATCAGGTGCGGGTTTTTGATGTCGGACAGGTTCATGCCCCATAACTCGGGCCAGCGCCAGGCATTTTTCAGAAACAGACCTGAAATGTCCCACAGCGTGTCGCCTGACTTCACCGTATAACTCTGCGGCGCGTTGGGGCTCAGCTCACTCAGTGCCACACCGCTTTGGGCGACCTGGTTGGCGGTGGCGCGCTGTTGCTCGGTGATCGGGAAGTTTTGAGATAACACCGGGCCCGCCAGCAAGCCACAGGCAAGGGTGGTCCACGTCAGTTTGTTGGAAAGAGTGTCAAAAAGAGTTTTGGCCATGGTGCTTTGCATTTGATTAGTCCGCATCAGATTGTGCGCCCAAGCCCTTGTTGGGACAACGATTGTGCTTCGGGTAATGGGCATGGGAGGCCGAAAATAGCGAAAATAACGACAACTTTGAAGTGACAACATGGCTTTACTACCAATTCTTTGCTATCCCGACCCCAAATTGCACACCGTGGCCAAACCTGTGGCGGCGGTGGATGCGCGCATCAGATCCCTTATTGCTGACATGTTTGAGACCATGTACGAGGCCAAAGGCATTGGCTTGGCGGCCACCCAGGTCAACGTGCATGAGCGTCTGATTGTGATGGATATCTCCGAGGGCCGCGATGTGCCGCTGGTACTGATCAACCCCAAAATTTTATGGGCCAGCCCTGAGACGCATTTGAATGAAGAGGGCTGTCTGTCGGTGCCAGGCATTTACGACGGTGTGCGGCGCAGTGATGCCGTCAAGGTGGACGCGCTGGATGGCGAGGGCAGGCAGCAACTCATTGAGGCTGACGGCTTGCTGGCAGTTTGCATCCAGCATGAAATGGACCATCTCATGGGCAAAGTGTTTGTCGAGTATTTGTCGCCCCTCAAGCGCAACCGCATCAAAACCAAAATGCTCAAAGCCCTGCGCGAGGACCGCCCTTGAAGCTGGCGTTTGCCGGGACCCCTGAATTTGCCGCCGTGGCATTGGCGCAGCTGCATGCGGCTGGCCATGAAATTGCGCTGGTTTTTAGCCAGCCTGACCGGCCGGCCGGGCGTGGCCTGAAGCTGCATCTTTCGCCCGTCAAACAATTTGCGCTTGAACATTCCATGGCGGTCGTGCAGCCGCGCAGCCTGCGCCTGGACGGCAAGTTTCCAGAGGATGCCGCAGCAGCGCGCCAGGCGCTTGAAGCGGCACGGGTCGATGCCATGGTGGTGGCCGCCTACGGCCTGATCTTGCCGCAGTGGGTGCTGGGCACGCCGCGCCTGGGCTGTTTTAACATTCACGCTTCGTTGTTGCCACGTTGGCGTGGTGCCGCCCCGATTCACCGTGCCGTTGAAGCCGGTGATACGCTGACCGGGGTCACCATCATGCAAATGGACGCAGGTCTGGACACGGGTGACATGCTGCTTTCCCAGTCGCTGCCGATTCTGCCGTCCGACACCACGGGCAGCTTGCATGACCAACTGGCTGAACTGGGTGGGCGGTTGATGGTGCAGGCACTGGCACTGGCAGCCGTTGGCAAGTTGCAGGCAGTGCAGCAGCCAACGCTCGGCATCACCTATGCCAACAAAATCGACAAGGCCGAGGCGCTGATCGACTGGTCGCAGCCGGCGCAAAATATTGCCCGGCGGGTGCGGGCCTTCAACCCTGCTCCCGGCGCCGGCACCCTGCTTGGCGGCGAGATGCTCAAAATCTGGAGGGCCGAGGTGGGCAAGGGCGTCTTCCAGGATCCGCAGCACGGTGGAAAAATCTTGGCGATTGGGCCCGATGGCATTGCCGTCGCAGCACTTCACTCGGTCGTCCTCATCACCGAGTTGCAGCGCCCTGGCGGCAAACGCCTCTCCAGTGCCGAGTTCCTGCGCGGCTGCGCCTTGCAAATTGGACAGGTACTAGGCTGATGCGCGGCCTGCTTGTGGCTGCCCGCAGTTGGTGGCAGCACCCGGCATTCGGTCGCAGCGCGCGCGAAATGGCGTCGGTGTCGCCGGGTCTGGCAGCCTGGGGCCTGATGACCGGTGTGGCGATGGTCAAGTCGGGCATGAGCCCGTTCGAAGCCGTGGCCATGAGTTTGCTGGTGTTTGCCGGCAGCTCGCAATTGGCGGCCATGCCCCTGATCGCGGCGGGCGCGCCGGTGTGGGTGATTTTGTCGACCAGCTTTTGCGTGAATTTGCGCTTTGTGGTGTTCAGCGCCCACATGCGGCCCTACTTGATGCACTTGCCCTTGCGCTGGCGCCTGTTTCACGGCTACCTCACGGCCGACTTGAGTTATGTGTTGTTCACCCGGCACTACCACCACCCGCCCGCCAACGTGGACGAGCGGCGCGAACAGCTGGCTTACCTGAGCGGCGGCAGCCTGCTCAACTGGGTCAGTTGGCAAAGTGCCAGCATGGTCGGCATTGCGCTGGCCAACGTGATCCCGACCCGCTGGGGCCTGGGCTTTGCCGGCATCCTGGCGTTGCTGGGTGTGGGCTGCTCGCTGGCATCGAGTCATTTGCGGCGAGTTTCCGCCGGAGTCGCCGGCATGGCCGCCGTGGTGGCCTACGCCCTGCCACTCAAGCTCAACATTGTGGTGGCCATCGCGAGCGCGGTGGCGTTGTGCCTCATCATCGAAGAAACCTGGCCCAAAACGCCCAGGTTGCCAACATGATCGCCCCCAGCCTGGACGGCACGGACCTTTGGACGCTGGGGGTGATCGCCGGGCTGGCCGGAGTCACCGTGGTCACCCGCTGTTTCTTCTTCATGAGCAAAGCGCCCTGGCACCTGCCGCATTGGGCGCAACGTGGCCTGCAATATGCCCCGATTGCCGCGCTGTCAGCGGTGGTGGCGCCTGAGGTCGTCATGATGCACGGCCAGCTGATTCACACCTGGCAGGATGCCCGCATCTATGCCGCTTTGGCGGGCGCCGGGTACTTTTTCTGGCGCAAGGGACAGGGACAGGCTGTGTTGGGCACCATTGTTTCGGGGATGGTGGTTTATTTGCCACTGCATCTGGGTCTGGGTTGGTAGCGTGTGTTGCAGAGGCCCTGTTGTTGCTGCCCTGTAACTTCTTTGTGTGAAAATCAAGAAACTTTGTTACATCGGAGATAGATACATGCCACGTCGTGCGACCAAAATTGTTGCCACTTTAGGCCCGGCTTCCAGCGATCCCGCCTTGCTCGAGCAGATGATCCGTGCCGGAGTCAATGTGGTGCGCCTGAACTTCAGTCACGGCACTGCACAAGACCATATTGAGCGGGCGCGCCTGGTGCGCGAGGCCGCCAAGCGGGCTGGGCGCGAGGTGGCCATCATGGCCGATTTGCAGGGTCCCAAAATCCGGGTCGGCAAGTTTGCCGAGGGCAAGGTGTTTTTGCAGCCGGGCCAATGCTTTGTGCTGGATGCGGCGCGCACTGAACTCGGTGACGTCAATGCCGTTGGCCTGGACTACAAGGCGTTGCCGCGCGAAGTCAAAGCCAAGGACGTGTTGCTGCTCAACGATGGACTGATTGTCATCATTGTGGACTCCGTCAAGGGCGAAGCCATCTACACCACGGTCAAGATGGGCGGCGAGTTGTCCAACAACAAGGGCATCAACAAACAGGGTGGCGGCTTGACCGCCCCGGCTCTGACCGCCAAGGACATGGAGGACATCCGCACCGCCATGAGTTTTCATGCCGATTACGTGGCGGTGAGTTTCCCCAAAAATGCGACCGACATGGAAATGGCGCGCCAGCTCTGCAGCGTGGCGGCCGAGGATGGCCACCGGCCGGGACTGATCGCCAAGATTGAGCGCGCCGAGGCAATTCCTCATCTGGAGGAAATACTGATGGCCAGCGACGGCATCATGGTGGCGCGCGGCGACCTGGCCGTGGAAGTGGGCAATGCGGTGGTTCCCGCCTTGCAAAAACGCATGATCACGCTGGCCCGCGAGCATGACCGCGTGGTGATCACCGCGACCCAGATGATGGAGTCGATGATCACCAACCCGGTGCCAACCCGCGCCGAGGTGAGCGACGTCGCCAACGCGGTGCTGGACGGCACCGACGCCGTGATGCTGTCAGCGGAAACTGCCGCTGGCAAATATCCTCTGGAAACAGTGATTGAAATGGCCAAGATCTGCCACGCAGCCGAAGGCGGCGAGATGTTCAAGCTCGAGGCGGACTTTACCGGCAAAACCTTTACACGGATCGACCAGACCATTGCCATGGGCGCGCTGTTTACCGCGCACCATCTGGGTGCCAAGGCCATTGTGGCGATGACCGACAGTGGCTCGACCGCACTGTGGATGAGCCGCCACCTGATTCAGGTGCCCATTTATGCGCTCACCTCCAAAATTGCGACGCAGCGCAAAATGACGCTTTACCGCAACGTGCGCCCGCTCCTGATCGACACCAGTGCCGACCGGGACACGGCACTGGCCGAGTCCGAAAACGACCTCAAGGCGCGTGGTATCGTGCAGACAGGCGATGTCTATGCCATCACCTGCGGCGAGCCCATGGGGTCTCCGGGTGGTACCAACATGCTCAAGATCTGCCGCGTCGGGTAGGCCGCCCGCGTCAGTTTTGCCACGCTTTGAGTGGCTAAAATTAAGCTGAAATTCTGCCCAGTCACCAATCTTTAAAGGAAATTCATCATGGCTCTTGTTTCTATGCGCGAACTGCTTGACCACGCCGCCGCCAATGGCTACGGCATCCCGGCATTCAACGTGAATAATCTGGAGCAAGTGCAAGCCGTGATGTCGGCGGCTGATGAAGCCGGTGCGCCCGTTATTTTGCAAGCCAGTGCGGGTGCCCGCAAGTATGCGGGAGAGCCATTCATCAAGCACCTGATTCTGGCGGCCATCGAGGCTTATCCGCACATTCCGCTGGTGATGCACCAAGACCACGGCCAAAGCCCCGACATCTGCCAAGGCGCCATCAACCTGGGCTTCAGCTCGGTGATGATGGACGGCAGCCTGGAAGGGGACGGCAAAACCATTGCCAGTTACGAGTACAACGTGGAAGTCACCCGCAAGGTGGTTGACATGGCGCACGCCGTGGGCGTCACGGTGGAGGGCGAGTTGGGCTGTCTGGGCAGCCTTGAAACCATGAAGGGCGACAAGGAAGACGGCCATGGCACCGACGCCACCATGACCCGCGAGCAAATGCTCACCGACCCCGAACAGGCCGCCGATTTTGTCAAGCGCACCCAACTCGATGCGCTGGCCATCGCCATCGGCACCAGCCACGGCGCCTACAAGTTCACCCGCAAGCCCACAGGCGACATTCTGGCGATTGACCGCGTGATGGAAATCAACAAACGTTTGCCCAACACGCATTTGGTGATGCATGGCTCGAGCAGCGTGCCGCAGGACTCGCTGGCCCTCATCAACCAGTATGGTGGCAAGATGAAAGAAACCTATGGTGTGCCGGTGGAAGAAATCCAGAAAGCCATCAAGTACGGGGTGCGCAAGATCAACATCGACACCGACATCCGCCTGGCCATGACCGCCGCCGTGCGCAAATACATGTTTGAGAATCCGGACAAGTTCGATGCCCGCGACTGGCTCAAGCCGGCCCGTGAAGCCGCCAAAGCGCTGTGCAAACAGCGCTACCTGGAGTTTGGTTGCGAAGGCCAGGGCGCCAAAATCAAGAGCCACAGTCTGTTTGAGGTGGCCGGAAAATACGCCCGCGGTGAGTTGTCGCAGGTTGTGAACTGAGCGCTCTTGTCATGACGCGCTGAAAAAGCCACCTGCGGGTGGCTTTTTTGCTGCTGGAGACTGAATTGGGTTTGAGTCGGCGGGGGTGGGGTAGACGCCGGGCTCTCAGCGTCCTTCGGACTTTTTAATGACGCGCCCAACATCTACCCCACCCCCGCCTTGCGGTGCAGACCGATCCGATATGGGTGGTCATTGGGGCGGTGGCGCCAAATACCGTTTCAGACCCGTTGCTGTCAGCCAGTTTGCTGAAATGCCTCAGCCAAACCGGCCGTTGGCTATTGCATATCGCCGGCACGCGGGCCGCCGCTGTGGGATGACTGTGGTGATGCGCAGATGGATGACGGGGCGCAAATCGGGCAGGCCTGGGCCACCGACTGGGATTTGGCGGCTTAACCGGAACTGGACCTGGACCTTGATGTCGCGCTGCTCGCAATGGTCGGAGGCTGAAATCAACGGCAACCTGTTGAGCCTTTTTCAGTGTTTTTCTGATGGGTGAATGAGCTGCCGATTGAGGGTTCTCGCGTGTCGCCCAAGTGCGCGCGACAGTGCAGACACATCCTTGTAGCCCGATTGACTTGCCGCCCCCTTGAGTCCTTTGCCCGACTGCACTGCCCGCTGTGCAACAAGCAAGCGTACTTGAGTAAGGTACTTGCCTGGTGAAGTGCCCATGGTGCTTTTAAAGTGTGTGGCAAACAAGGTGCGGGACATGCCCGCATGCTCTGCCAGGGTCTCCAGGCTCCAACCCAGTTGCGGATGGGCATGTATGGCCACCAGCGCCTTGGCAATGCGCGGGTCGCTCAAACCGGAAAACAAGCCGATATCTGCCTTCGGATGGGCCACGAGGTGGCGAAGCAAGCCGATGAACAGCATGTTGCCAGCATGGGTCAACATGGCCGGTTGCCCGCATCGCGGGGACACTGATTCTGTCCACAACACCTGTACAGCCAGTTGCAGCGCTACATCGGCGTCTACCAGCTTTAGCACCAGGGGCTGTGCAAATTCACGCATCAACAAGGGTGCGGCTGGACCCTCCAGGTGCACCTGAAACGCCACACCCGTCATGGAAGTGCCGTGGCTTGGGGCGATGACCACACTGTGTGGCGCAGAGCCGCCGGGCACGGCCATCAGGCTGATCCAGAGCGTGTTGGCTCCCTCACCTTGGGGGTAAAGGATTGACACACGGGGTGTCACGGCCAACAACAGGGCGGACAGACGGTCGAGTCGTGGTGTGTCTGAACCGATTGAAGTAGGCATGTTGAACGAAAAGCAATAAAAAATGAATTAATCATTGCATATGGTACAAGACAATGACTTCCTCGTTCAAAAAAGGAAACCCGATGCGCAGCCAATCCCTTCTCCCTCGCTTCCCTGTGCCAGCCCTCAATGTGCCCTTGACGCAAGGCGGCCGCTTTGTGCTGGGGGCTGAGCCTGGCGACACATTTGACCTGTTGGTGTTCTACCGCGGCTTGCATTGCCCGATCTGTGCCAAATACCTGATGGAGCTGGAACGGCTTGCACCCGAGTTTGCCAGTCGTGGCGTGCAGGTGGTGGCCATCAGCAGCGACGATGCCGACCGTGGTCAACAAATGGCTTCCAAGGTGCATGCCAACGCAGTGAAGTTTGGCTACGGGCTGAGCCTGAAGTCAGCCCGCGAATGGGGCCTGTACATCAGCACATCGCGGGGCCAGACATCCATCGGTATCGAAGAGCCCGCACTGTTTTCCGAGCCCGGCGTGTTCATCGTGCGTCCTGATGGCACCTTGTACTACGGAGCGGTGCAAACCATGCCGTTTGCACGGCCGCAGTTTCAGGATTTGCTGGGTGCAATTGATTTTGCGATTGCCAAGGACTACCCTGCGCGTGGGGAATACACAGGCGCAGTGTGATCCGCTTGCGTCCGAAGCAATGAGTAGTGGGCTGGTCAAGACACCAGCGACTGTGGCGTCTGCCCCTCTTGCCACAGTCGGCGCATGGTGGCGGGCAACCACTGGGCTACCCGAAAGCGGGTACTCGCAGGTGTCAGCTCGCGCTGCGTTCCGGGGTCACAACTTTCTCCAAACCTGACATCCGCTTTGGCGCCCGACAGCCATCGAAGGTCGCTGGCTCTTTAAGACCCGTTGCTGCCGTTCAGGTTTTGAGTGTGACTGTCCGCTGCGACCATTTCAGACGTAGCCTCTCCCAATGTGACTTCGGCGAAGCTGTCATTCAACGGGTAGCTGCGTGAACTTCAGCGGCGACATCAAAGGCTTGTGGAATACTACGCTTTACGCATCTAGGCCTGCCTTGGTAGAATTTTCACACTGACTTTTTGAAGCGTTAACAACCGTTCCGGAGATCTTATTATGGTCAAACAAGCAGACC
The DNA here is from genome assembly GCF_011391645.1 of Rhodoferax sp. GTDB lineage: Bacteria > Pseudomonadota > Gammaproteobacteria > Burkholderiales > Burkholderiaceae_C > Rhodoferax. Next base: position 32,187 of record NZ_JAABQC010000022.1, read on the forward strand.
AGGTGAATGCTGCTGCGTCACCGCGCAGCGAGCCCGCGGCCTATAACATCCTGTTCATCCTGACCGA
>NZ_JAABQC010000023.1 GCF_011391645.1 Rhodoferax sp.
CGGCCGGCATCAGCAAGGAGTCGGTGTTGCTGGGCATGGGCAGTTTTTTTGAGCTGTGGGACAAAGCCACTTACGACGCCCAGGAAGCCAAGGAAATGCAGGGCGTCATGCCCGATGTCTTCAAGGACTTCTCTTTCTGAAGGCCCACGGTGGAAACTCCATGGACACACACCACCGTTTTACTGAGCGAAGCAGTCGATGCCTTGCTTGGTGCAACTGAGGCTGCGGGTCAAGCGACCGAGCCGCCGCATGTGAGTGCGGCACCGGTGTTTGTTGACGCCACGTTTGGTCGGGGCGGCCACAGCCGCCTGATCTTGTCGCGGCTGCCGGCCGGTGCCCGCTTGATTGCGTTCGACAAAGACACTGACGCCCTGGCCGAGGCTGCCACCATTGCAGACCCACGGTTTTCCATTCGGCACTTGGGTTTCAGCCATTTGGGTGAGTTGCCAGCCGCCAGCGTGGCAGGTGTGCTGCTTGACCTGGGCATCAGCTCGCCGCAGGTGGACAACCCGGCGCGGGGTTTCAGTTTCAGATCAGAAGGTCCCCTGGACATGCGCATGGACACCACGCGCGGCATGAGCGTGGCCGAGTGGCTGGCGGATGCCGAGGTGGACAAAATTACGGAGGTCATACGTGACTATGGCGAAGAACGGTTTGCTGGGCCCATTGCAAAGGCGATTGTTGCGCGCCGACAGGCGAGGGGCCCTATTTCAACCACCACTGAACTGGCCAGAGTCGTGGCTGACACGGTCAAAACCCGCGAGCCGGGCAAGGACCCTGCAACGCGCACATTTCAGGCTTTTCGGATTTTCATCAATGCCGAGCTTGAGGAACTGCAACAGGCGCTAGACGCCTCGCTCAAGGTGCTCCAGCCCGGCGGGCGGCTGGTGGTGATCAGCTTTCACTCATTGGAAGACCGCATCACCAAGCAGTTTCTGGCAAAACATTCGCGCGAGGTATTTGACCGCCGGGCCCCGTTTGCGGCGCCCCGGCTGATGCAATTCAAGCTGGTCGCACGCATCAAGCCTGGCGCCGCAGAGGTTGCCGCCAACCCGCGCTCGCGCAGCGCCATCATGCGCGTGGCCGAGCGCCTTGGCTCTCTCGCCCTGGAGCAGCACGCATGATGCGGCTCAACTTGGTGCTGCTGCTGGGCGTGCTGCTCAGCGCCTTGTATTTGGTGAATGTGCAATACGAGTCGCGTCGGCTTTACTCCCAGATGGACCGGGCGCAGTCACAGGCGCAGCGGCTGGCGGCAGAAAACGAGCGTCTGCAGGTCGAAAAGCGGGCCCAGGCCACCTCGGCCCGCGTTGAACAGCTGGCCAAATCGAAATTGCAGATGCGTGCTGCCACTCCGGCGGTCACCACGTACGTGACTTACGCGGCGGGTGCAGACGCAGCCGCGGTCAGCACTTCAACGGATCGCCCTGCCAGCGCGGTCGATGGGCGTCAACCATGAGCCGCGGCATTACCTACACCTTAAGCCCCTTGCTGGTCAGCCCCACGCCGGTGTGGCGCAGCAAGTTCATTGTGGCGGCGATTGCCCTGGCTTTTGCCGGGTTGGTCGGGCGGGCGGTCTATATCCAGGTGATTGAAAACGAATTTTTCCAGCGGCAGGGCGAGGTGCGCTTTGCCCGTACCCTGGCGCTGCCGGCCAGTCGTGGCCGCATCCTGGACCGCAATGGCATCGTGCTGGCATCGAGCATCCCGGTGCCCAGCATTTGGGCCATTCCGGAGGATGTGCCGCGCGATCCCGAGAGCCTGAAAAAGCTGGCCAAGCTGCTTGAGATGCCGCTGGCAGAGCTCAACAAAAAACTGCAAGACGAAGACAAGACTTTTGTCTGGCTCAAGCGCCAGGTGGATGAGTCGGTGGGCAACGATATTGCGGCGCTGGGCCTCAAGGGCATCTACCAGCGCAAGGAATACAAGCGCCAATACCCCGAGGGGGAAGCCGCTGCCCATGTGGTGGGCTTCACCAATGTGGAAGACCAGGGACAGGAGGGAATGGAACTGGCGTTTAACCAGGCGCTGGGTGGGCGCAATGGTTCCCGGCGCGTCATCAAGGACCGCATGGGCCGGGTGGTGGAAGACGTGCGCGAGCAAATTGCGCCGGTCGATGGTCGCGACCTGCAACTCAGCATCGACAGCAAGGTGCAGTTCTTTGCTTATCAGACACTCAAGGAGGCGGTGCTGCAGCACAAGGCCAAAGCCGGCAGCGTGGTGGTGCTGGATGTGCAAACCGGTGAAGTGCTGGCGCTGGCCAACTACCCCAGTTTTGTGCCCGACAAGCGCCGCAACCTGAGTGGAGCCCAGTTGCGCAACCGGGCCTTGACCGACACCTTCGAGCCAGGCTCCACGATGAAGCCTTTTGTCATCGCCACGGCGCTGAACCAGGGCATGGTGACGCCTGACAGCAAAATCCAGACCGCCCCGGGACGCATGAACATTGGCAATGCCACCATCAGCGATTCCCATCCGCAAGGCCTCATGAGCGTGACTGAAGTGATCCAGAAGTCGAGCAACGTCGGCACTGTCAAGATCGCCATGCAGATGCCGCCCCGGAAGATGTGGGAGATGTACAGCCAGATTGGCTTTGGTCAAAAGCCGGTGTTGCCGTTCCCGGGTGCCGTGAGCGGGCGCCTGCGGCCCTACAAGAGCTGGCGTCCGATTGAGCAGGCCACCATGAGTTACGGCTACGGGGTTTCGGTGAGCCTGTTTCAGCTGGCCCACGCCTACACCATCTTTGGCCGGAATGGCGACCTGGTGCCGGTGACCATGTTCAAGATGGACGCGCCTTCTGTGGGCGTGCCGGTTATCGCGGCCCGCCATGCCCATGATGTGCGCCAGATGCTACATCTGGTGACCGTTCCGGGCGGCACGGCGCAGAAAGCACAGACCATGGGTTATTCGGTGGGAGGCAAGACCGGCACCGCGCACAAGTTGGAGGGCAAGGGCTACAACACCAGAAAATACATTGGCATCTTTGCCGGTCTGGCCCCCATCGACGCGCCCCGCATTGCGGTGGCGGTCATGATTGACGAGCCCAGCAACGGGAAGTATTACGGCGGCGAGACCGCCGCTCCGGTGTTCAGCCAGACGGTGCAGCAAACCCTGCGCGTGCTGGGCATTGCCCCCGACTTGACCGTGGTTCCGCAGGTCATCTCCGACGCGGTGGAAGAAAGCTTCTGATGCTGCAGCAACTGTCCACCCCGCAACAAGCTGCCGACTGGTTGCGCGCGCGCATCACCGGCACACTGCGCACTGACAGCCGCCAGGTCCAGTCCGGCGATGGCTTTTTGGCCTGGCCCGGTGCCGCCGTTGATGCGCGCGCCCACGTGGCTGCGGCCTTGACTGCGGGCGCTGCGGCTTGCCTGGTGGAGCAGGACGGTGCGCAGGCATTTGCCTTGAGTGATGCGCGTATTGCCAGCTACCAGGGTTTGAAGGCGGACAGTGGCCGGGTGGCCGATATCTGGTTTGGTGCGCCGAGTGAGCGCCTGTCGGTGCTGGCTGTGACCGGCACCAACGGCAAGACCTCTACCACCTGGTGGCTGGCGCAGGCGTTGTCGAATTTGATGCAGGCGCAAGCTGTTCCCTGCGGTGTGGTTGGAACCCTGGGTGTGGGCGTTCCGCCACAACTGGTGAGCACGGGTTTGACGACCCCCGACCCGGTTGCGCTGCAGGCGGCATTTGCCGAATTTGTCAGGCAGGGTTTGCGCGCCTGCGCCATTGAAGCCTCTTCAATCGGCATTGAGGAGCAGCGGCTGGCGGGCACCCGGATACACACGGCGGTGCTGACCAACGTGACGCAGGACCATCTGGATTACCACGGCGACATGGCCACTTACTGGCGCGCCAAGGCTCGCCTGTTTGCCTGGCCAGCCCTGCGCGCTGCCGTGGTCAATGTGGATGACCCTTACGGGGCAGAACTGGCCGGGAAATTGTCAGCCAGCCCCCTTGACTTGTGGACCTTGTCAATCGCCCCCGGCGCAACCAATCGGGCCCGTTTGCAGGCTCGGAACATTCGTTATGGAGCCCAAGGTGTGGCGTTTGACGTGCACGAAGGAACGCAACAACTGCCTTTGCAGACCCAACTCATTGGCGCCTTTAACGTGAGCAACCTGCTCGGCGTCATCGCGGCCATGCGCACCCTGGGTGTTGCGCTGGCTGATGCGGTGCAAGCCTGTGTGGATTTGCAGCCGGTGCCAGGGCGCATGGAGTGTCTCAGCGCGCCGGGTCAACCGCTGGTGGCGGTCGATTACGCCCACACGCCTGATGCGCTGGCCAAGGCGCTCACTGCCCTGCGTCCCCAGGCACAGGCGCGGGGTGGCCGCTTGTGGTGTATTTTTGGCTGCGGCGGCAGCCGCGACAGCGCCAAGCGCCCGCTGATGGGCGCCATTGCCGCGGCCCATGCCGACCGTGTGGTGGTCACCAGCGACAACCCGCGCGCCGAGGCCATGGACACCATCATCAGCCAGATTCTGCTGGGCCTGACAGGCGTGGCCGACGTGCAGGTGGAGCCTGACCGGGCCCGCGCCATCGCCCGGACCCTGGCGCAGGCAGGACCCTTGGATGTGGTCTTGCTGGCCGGCAAGGGCCATGAGGACTATCAGGAAATTGCGGGTGAGCGCCTGCCTTTTTCTGATATCGAACACGTCAAAAGAGCTTTTGCGCAATGTGTCCAACCTCCAGCACTGGAGCAAACCGCATGAGCGCCATGATGACCCTGCAGCAAGCCGCCACCTGGCTGGAGCAGCCGCAATGGGCTGGTTGCAGGCCGGAAACCGCCGCTGTGGCGATTCAACGGGTGCATACCGACACGCGCACGCTGGCACCCGGCGACCTGTTTGTGGCACTGCACGGCGAGCGCTTCGATGGCAATGACTTCTTGCAGGAAGCGCGCGCCAAGGGTGCGGTGGCGGCGATCTGCCAGGGGGAGGTAGCCCTTGAGAAACTGCACCAGGCCGGTTTGCCGGGTCTGGTGGTGCCAGATGCCAGGCAGGCGCTGGCTCAACTCGCCACGCACTGGCGCGCGCAATTCGGCCTGCCGCTGATCGCTGTCACCGGCTCCAACGGCAAAACCACGGTGACGCAGATGATCGCCAGCATCCTGCGCGCCCATGCGCCCGAGGCCTGGCTGGCCACGCAAGGCAATTTGAACAACGACATTGGCGTGCCCCTGACGGTGTTGGGCTTGCGCGCGCACCACCGGATTGCCGTGGTCGAGCTTGGCATGAACCACCCCGGCGAAATCGCCGCCTTGGCCGCCATTGCCCAGCCCACGGTGGCGCTGGTCAACAATGCCCAGCGCGAACACTTGGAGTTCATGGCCACCGTGGAGGCCGTGGCGCAGGAAAACGGCGCGGTGATCGACGCGCTGTCTGCCGCAGGCGTGGCGGTGTTCCCGGCTGATGACGACTTCAGCGCGCTTTGGGCAGACAAAGCCGGCGCGCGTGCCCGTCTGTGTTTTGGTCAGCCTGGGTCGACTGAAGTCGACCCAGCAAAATATGTGCAGGCGACGCAGGCAGACTGGTCTGTTGCGGCCTGGCAGGTCAGCGCCATGACACCGCAAGGCGGATTGCATTACGCGCTGCACATTGCCGGTGCCCACAACGTCAAGAATTCGCTCGCCGCCGTGGCCTGCGCGCTGGCCGCCGGTGTGCCGCTGGCCGCCATTGCCGCCGGGCTGGAGGCCTTCGAGCCGGTCAAGGGCCGCTCGCGGGCGCTGCTGGTGCGCTGCGGCGGGCATGACATCACGCTGGTTGACGATACCTACAACGCCAACCCTGACTCGGTGCGCGCCGCCATCGAGGTGCTGGCAGCGCTGCCCGGGCCGCGCTTGCTGGTGCTGGGCGATATGGGTGAAGTGGGCAACCAGGGGCCGCAGTTTCATGCCGAGGCCCTGCAACTGGCGCAGCTACAGCAGATCGAAAAAATCATCGTCACTGGAGCGGCATGCTCCCAAGCCGCTGCGCCGCTGGCGGGCATTGAGGTGCATGCGCAGATGGTGGATCTGCAGACGGCTGTTCTGGCTGCGCTGCCCACGGTGGCCAGCGTGCTGGTCAAGGGCTCGCGCTTCATGAAGATGGAGCGGGTGGTTGAAGCCGTCGTGCAGGCCACAACACAAGACAAGGAGTCCGCCACATGCTGATCTGGCTCACCCAATGGCTGCAAACGCTGTCGCCCGAACTGGGATTTTTGCGGGTGTTCCAGTACCAGACATTTCGCGCCGTGATGGCCGCCATGACGGCACTGCTGATGGGCCTGGCTGCCGGACCGTATGTGATCCGACGCCTGGCCGAACTCAAAATTGGCCAGCCGATTCGCGGCTACGGCATGGACACGCACCATGTCAAAAGCGGCACCCCGACCATGGGCGGGGTGCTGATTTTGCTGTGCATTGCGATCTCGACGTTGCTCTGGTTTGACTGGAGCAACCGGTTCGTGTGGATCGTGCTGCTGGTCACCCTGGGCTTTGGTGCCATCGGCTGGTCGGACGATTGGCGCAAGGTGGTCAACAAAGACCCCGAGGGCATGCCCTCACTCGAGAAATACCTGTGGCAGTCGCTGATCGGGCTGCTGGCGGCGCTGTACCTGGTGTTCAGCATTTCAGAGAACACCAACTACCGCGTGCTGGAGTTGTTTTTTACCTGGGTCCAGTCCGGCTTTGACTTGAGCCTGCCGCCCAAGGCCGGTCTCATGGTGCCGTTTTTCAAGGAAATCAGCTACCCGCTGGGCGTGCTGGGTTTTGTCCTGCTGTCCTATCTGGTGATTGTGGGCTCCAGCAACGCCGTGAACCTGACTGACGGCCTCGACGGGCTGGCCATCATGCCGGTGGTGATGGTGGGAACCTGCCTGGGCATCTTTGCCTATGTGACCGGCAACGTGGTGTTTTCCCGCTATCTGTTTTTTCCGCACATCGCCGGTGCTGGGGAGTTGATGATCTTTTGTGCCGCGATGGCCGGCGCCGGGCTGGCATTTTTGTGGTTCAACACGCATCCGGCGCAGGTCTTCATGGGCGATGTGGGCGCGCTGGCGCTGGGTGCCGCCCTGGGCACCATCGCCGTGATCGTGCGCCAGGAGATTGTGCTGGCGATCATGGGCGGCATCTTTGTGGTGGAGGCCCTGTCGGTGATGATGCAGGTGGTGTATTTCAAATACACCAAGAAGCGTTTTGGCCAAGGCCGACGCATCCTGAAGATGGCCCCGCTGCACCACCATTTTGAAAAAAGCGGCTGGAAAGAAACCCAGGTGGTGGTGCGTTTCTGGATCATCACCATGCTCTTGTGCCTGGTCGGCCTGTCCACCCTGAAGTTGCGCTGAACATGACAACCCTGCAACATCACCATGTGCTGATCCTGGGCCTGGGCGCGTCCGGTCTGGCGATGGCGCGCTGGTGCGTCCGCAGTGGTGCCCGGGTGACGGTGGCAGACACGCGCGCCGCACCGCCGCAGTTGGCCGCGCTGCAACGCGACGTGCCGGGCGCGCGGTTTGTAAGCGGCGCGTTCGAGGCTGGCCTGCTGCAGGACGGCACCACGGCGGTGTTCAAGAGCCCCGGGCTGAGTCCGGCTGACATTGCGACGCTTGCCGAGGCTGCCAGCGCCATGGGCATCAGGGTCGGCGGCGAGTTGACCTTGTTTTCGCAAGCGCTGGCTGAGCTCAAGTCCGGCCGCGACTATGCTCCCAAGGTGCTGGCCATCACCGGCACCAACGGCAAGACCACGGTGACTTCGCTCACCGGTCAGCTGGTTGAGCGGGCTGGCAAAAGCGTGGCGGTGGCGGGCAATATCGGCCCGACCCTGCTCGACACACTGATGGCACGACTGGACGCCGAGGCGCTGCCCGAGGTCTGGGTGCTGGAGCTGTCAAGCTTTCAGCTGGAAGGTGAGCAAAGTTTTGAGCCCACCGCCGCTGCCGTGCTCAATATCAGCCAGGACCACCTGGACTGGCATGGCTCGATGGCCGCCTATGTGCAGGCCAAAACTGCCGTGTTTGGCAGGCAAGGCCTGATGGTCTTGAATCGCGATGATGCAACGGTGATGCAAATGTTGAGCGCCGACAGGCCGCCCCCGGGGGCCATAAAAGCCACGCCGTCGCGCCAGAAATTGCACAAGCCCCAGCCGCGCGAGCACGTCACTTTTGGTGGCGGCATGCCACAGCGCCCCGGCGATTTTGGCATTGAGACGGTGAACGGCATGGCCTGGCTGGTGCGCGCGCTGGAGGCTGACGAAACCATCAAGCCACGCAAGGGCGAGGCGGCCGAGCTTTTCATCCAGCGCCTGATGCCCGCCGATGCGCTGCGCATTCGCGGTCGTCACAACGCCACCAATGCCCTCTCCAGCCTGGCGCTGGCCTGTGCTGCCGGCTGTGCGCTCGGCCCCATGCTGTACGGCTTGCGCGAGTACCTGGGCGAGCCGCACCGGGTGCAGCCGGTCGGCACGGTCAACGGGGTGGAGTATTTTGATGACAGCAAGGGCACCAATGTGGGTGCCACTGTGGCGGCGCTGCAGGGTCTGGGGCCCGAGCGCAAAGTGGTGGTGATTCTGGGTGGCGAAGGAAAGGGGCAGGACTTCAGCCCGCTGGCCGATCCGGTGCGTCGCTATGCCCGCGCCGTCGTGCTGATCGGGCGCGATGCCGCACTGATCCGCGCGGCGCTGACCGACGCGCAGGTGCCGCTGCTGGACGCGACGTCCATGGCCGACGCCGTGTGCCAGGCCGGCGCGCAAGCCCGGGCCGGTGATGCCGTGCTGATGTCGCCGGCCTGTGCCAGTTTTGACATGTTTGACAACTACGAGCACCGCGCCCGGCTGTTTGTGCAGGCAGTGCAGGCGCTGGCCGTGGACGCCGGTGTGATGTTGGAGGCGGGCTTGTGAGCGCGCTCGCCACCCGTTTCAGTGGTCTGCTGGGTTGGCTGGGGCGCGCCCGCACGCCGGTGGCCGATGTGCTGCCGGTGCGCCTGGGCGGATCCCGCTTGTCTTCGACGGGTATCACGCCTTCGCGTGCCCAGGGTTTTGATCAGCCGATGGTGTGGGTCACGGTGGCGCTGTTGCTGTGGGGGCTGGTGATGGTGTATTCGGCCTCGATCGCCATGCCTGAAAACCCGCGCTTTGCCAGATATACCCACACCTACTTCTTGGTGCGCCACGCCATGTGGCTGGTGATCGCCCTGGCGGTGGCCTTGCTTGCCTACCAAGTGCCGGTGGCGACGTGGGAAAAGTCTGCCCGTCCCTTGTTTGTTTTTTCGCTGTTGTTGCTGGTGCTGGTGCTGATTCCCCAGGTGGGCAAAGTGGTGTACGGTGCGCGGCGCTGGATCAGCATCGGGCCGCTGAGCTTTCAGCCGTCCGAGCTGGCCAAGTTCACCGTGCTGCTTTATGCGGCGGATTACATGGTGCGCAAGATGGAGGTCAAGGAGCGCTTCTTCCGCGCCGTGCTGCCCATGGGTGCGGCTGTCGCGGTGGTCGGCGTGCTGCTGCTGGCCGAGCCGGACATGGGCGCCTTCATGGTGATCGCCGTGATAGCGATGGGCATCTTGTTTTTGGGTGGCGTCAATGCCCGCATGTTCTTCCTGATCGCCACGGTGCTGGTGGTGGCTTTTGGCTTGATGATTGCCGCCAGTGAATGGCGGCGGGAGCGCATCTTTGCCTACCTCGACCCCTGGAGTGAGCAAAATGCGCTGGCCAAGGGCTACCAGCTCACCCACGCGCTGATCGCCATTGGCCGCGGTGAAATCTTTGGCGTGGGCCTGGGCGGCAGCGTTGAAAAGCTCAATTGGCTGCCCGAGGCGCACACCGACTTTTTGCTGGCAGTGATTGGCGAAGAGTTCGGCCTGGTTGGCGTGGTCACCGTGATCTGCCTGTTCTTCTGGCTGGTGCGCCGCATGATGTACATCGGCCGCCAGGCGATTGCGCTGGAGCGGGTGTTTGCCGGGCTGGTGGCGCAGGGCGTGGCAATCTGGATGGGATTTCAGGCCTTCATCAACATGGGTGTGAACCTGGGCGCGCTGCCCACCAAGGGGCTGACCTTGCCGCTGATGAGTTACGGCGGCTCCGCCATTTTGGTCAACCTGATCGCCGTTGCCGTGGTGCTGCGCATCGACCAGGAAAACAGAGCCCTCATGCAGGGAGGCCGCGTATGAGCCCAGCGCCTGCACGCCAACGCACGGCCTTGGTCATGGCCGGTGGCACCGGCGGCCATATCTTTCCGGGGCTGGCCGTGGCGCACGCCCTGCGCGACAAAGGCTGGCGCGTGCACTGGTTCGGTGGCACCGGCAGCGCCGGACATCCCAGCATGGAAAGCCAGTTGGTGCCGCCACAGGGTTTTGCCTTTGAGTCCATCGACTTTGGCGGCGTGCGCGGCAAGGGCCCGTTGACCGTGGCACTGCTGCCCCTGCGCCTGCTCAAGGCATTCTGGCAGAGCATTCAGGTGCTGCGCCGCGTCAAGCCCGACGTGGTGCTGGGGCTGGGCGGCTACATCAGCTTTCCGGGCGGCATGATGGGTGTGCTGCTGGGCAAGCCGCTGCTGCTGCACGAGCAAAACTCGGTGGCCGGGCTGGCCAACAAGGTGCTGGCAAGCGTGGCCGACCGGGTCTTTACTGCTTTCCCCAACGTGCTCAAGGGGGCCCGATGGGTGGGCAACCCCCTGCGTGTGGCGTTTTTGAACCAGCCTGGTCCGGCGCAGCGCTTTGCGGGTCGTGCCGGGCCGCTCAAGGTGTTGGTGGTGGGTGGCAGTCTGGGGGCCAAGGCGCTCAACGAGATTGTGCCGCGGGCGCTGGCCCTGCTGCCCGAGGCCGGGCGTCCCGAGGTGATTCACCAAAGTGGCGCCAAACAAATCGACGCGCTGCGCGCCAACTATGCCGCCGCCGGCGTCCAGTCGCAATTGACACCCTTCATCGACGACACCGCGCAGGCCTTTGCCGACGCCGATCTGGTGATCTGCCGCGCCGGCGCCAGCACCGTGACCGAGATTGCTGCGGTGGGTGCTAGCGCGCTGTTTGTGCCGTTTCCCTCGGCGGTGGATGACCACCAGACCACCAACGCCCGTTTCTTGGTGGATCAGGGCGCGGGCTGGCTGGTGCCGCAAGCCCGCCTGACACCTGAGTACCTGGCTGAACTGCTGCAAAAAATGGACCGTGCAACGCTCATGAGCAAGGCGCTGGAGGCTAAAAAAATGCAAAAACTGGACGCCACCCAAAACATCGTGGCGGCATGCGAGGAGCTTTGCCAATGAAACAGGCCATTCAACACATCCACTTTGTCGGCATTGGCGGTGTCGGCATGTCCGGCATCGCCGAGGTGCTGCTTAACCTGGGTTACACCATTTCGGGCTCGGACCAGTCCGACAGCACCACCCTGCAGCGCCTGCAGACTCTGGGCATCCAGACCTACATCGGTCACAAAGCCGGCAACGTCAGCGGTGCCGATGCGGTGGTGATCTCGACGGCGGTGCAGGCCGACAACGCCGAGGTGATCGCGGCGCGCGCCATGCACATGCCGGTGGTGCCGCGCGCGCTCATGCTGGCCGAGCTGATGCGCCTGAAGAAGGGGATCGCGATTGCCGGAACTCATGGCAAAACCACCACCACCAGCCTGGTCGCCAGCGTGCTGGCCGAGGCCGGACTCGACCCGACCTTTGTTATCGGTGGCCGCCTGAACAGTGCCGGGGCCAATGCGCGGCTTGGGCAGGGCGATTACATCGTGGTCGAAGCCGATGAGTCGGATGCCTCGTTTTTGAACCTGCTGCCGGTGATGGCGGTGGTGACCAACATCGACGCCGACCACATGGAAACCTATGGTCACAACTTTGAGAACCTGAAAAAGGCCTTCGTCGACTTCTTGCACCGCATGCCGTTTTATGGCACCGCCATTCTGTGCACTGACGATGCCGCGGTGCGCTCCATCGTGCCGCAAGTGACCTGTCCGGTCACCAGTTATGGCTTTGAGGAAGGCGCCGAAGTGCGCGCCGTGAATGTGCGCGCGGTGGAAGGCCAGATGCACTTCACCGTGCTGCGGCGCAACGGGCTGGTGCTGCCAGACCTGGAGGTGGTGCTGAACCTGCCGGGCCGCCACAACGTGCTCAATGCCTTGTCGGCCATTGCCGTGGCCGTGGAGCTTGGCATTGACGACGCCGCCTTGGTGCGCGCGCTGGCCCAGTTCAAGGGCGTGGGACGGCGCTTTCAGCGCTACGGCGAACTGCCCGTGCCTGCCGCCCATGGCGGCGGCAGCTTCACGCTGGTCGACGATTACGGCCATCACCCCGTGGAAATGGCGGCCACGCTGGCTGCTGCCCGTGGCGCCTTTCCGGGGCGTCGCCTGCTGCTGGTGTTCCAGCCGCATCGCTTCACCCGCACGCGTGACTGCTTTGATGACTTTGTCAAGATCATCGGGCAAGCCGATGCGGTGCTGCTGACCGAGGTTTATGCCGCTGGCGAAGCCCCGATCGTGGCTGCCGATGGGCGCAGTCTGGCGCGCGCGCTGCGCGTGGCCGGCCACATCGAACCGGTTTTTGTGGATGACGTCGCCGAGTTGCCACGAGCCATTGTGGACGCCACGCGCGACGGCGATGTGGTGCTGTGCATGGGCGCGGGCTCGATTGGTGCGGTGCCGGCCAAGGTGACAGGCCTGCTGCAGGAAAAACCGTTGGTTGCAATGGAAAGACAGGGGTTATGAGCGAATTTGACTTGAAAACCGAAAAAGTGGCAGTGCTCATGGGCGGCGCCTCCGCCGAGCGCGAGGTCTCTCTGATGTCGGGCAGCGGGGTTTTGCAGGCGCTGCAAAGCCTGGGCGTGAACGCGGCCAGGTTTGACCCGGCTGAGCGCGACTTGCTTGATCTGAAAAAGGACGGCTTCACGCGCTGCTTTATTGCGCTGCACGGCCGCTTCGGCGAAGACGGCACGGTGCAGGGCGCGCTGGAGCTGCTCGGCATTCCCTACACCGGCCCGGGCGTCATGGCCTCCAGCATTGCCATTGACAAGCTCATGACCAAACACATCTGGCGCGCCGACGGCCTGCCCACACCGGCCTGGAGAAAAGTGGACAGTGCCGAGGCCACCCGGGCTGCCATGGCCGAGCTGGGCTGCCCCATGATCGTCAAACCCGCGCGCGAAGGCTCCACGCTGGGCCTGACCAAGGTCTCCGCCGTTGACCAGTGCGCGGCGGCTTTTGTGCTGGCCGCCAGCATGCATGACGAGGTCTTGTGCGAGCAGTTCATTGCCGGCGACGAGGTCACCATCGCGGTGCTGGGCAGCGGCGCGCAAGCCCGTGCCTTGCCGGTGATCCGCATCGTGGCGCCAGAGGGCAATTACGACTATCAGAACAAATATTTCACCAACACAACCCAGTACCTGGTGCCCTGTGGCTTGCCCGAGGGTGAAGAAGCCAACATCCAGCAACTGGTGCTGAAAGCTTTCAGGAGCCTGGGTTGCCGCGGCTGGGCCCGCGCCGACGTGATGATCGACGCCGCCACCCGCCAGCCCTATCTGCTGGAGATCAACACCTCGCCGGGCATGACCAGCCATTCGCTGGTGCCGATGGCCGCCAAGGCGGCAGGCATCAGTTACCCGGAACTGTGCCTGCAGGTTCTTCAATCCGCCAGCCGCGACTACACCCTATGACCAGCAACGCGCCCCTGCCGCTCGACATCAGGCTCATGAACGGGCTCGCCACCGCCCTGTTCGGGGTGCTGCTGCTTATGCTGCTGGGCGCCGGGCTGGCGTATGTGCGGCAGTTGCCGTTGTTTGCCATTCGCGGGGTCACGGTGGTGGGCGACGTGTCGCATTACAACGCGATCTCGCTGCGCGCCAATGTGATGCCGCGCCTGCAGGGCACTTTCTTCACGCTTGACCTGCAGGCTGCGCGCCAGGTTTTCGAGACCATGCCCTGGGTGCGCCAGGCGGTGGTGCGGCGGGACTTTCCGAATCGCCTCAAGGTGCAATTGCAGGAGCATCAGGCAGTGGCGTATTGGGGTGTGGAGGGTGACTCGCGCCTGGTCAACACCTTTGGTGAAGTGTTTGAGGCCAACCTGGGCGAACTGGCGCAAGACGACCTGCCGCGCCTGAGCGGCCCCGAGGGCCAGAGCGCGCAGGTGCTGGCCATGCTGTACACGCTGCAGCCGCTCCTGTCGCCGCTGGACATGACGCTGGAGCAGCTTGAACTCACGCCGCGCGGTGGCTGGCGCGCGCAGCTTGACGCGGGCACCGTGCTGGAGCTTGGCACGGGCAGCACCCAGGAATTGCTGGCCCGTTTGGAGCGGTTCTTGAAGACGGTGACGCAGGCAACCTCGCGCTACAACCGCGGCGTGGAGCAACTCGCCGCAGTGGACCTGCGCCACAAGGATGGTTATGCGATTCGGCTCAACGGGGTCAGCACGGTTGAGGCCGGTGATATGAAAAAAGTAATCCAAGGTAACAGGTGACGCTATGGCAAAAGAGTACAAAGATCTGGTGGTCGGGCTTGACATTGGCACGGCCAAGGTCATGGTCGTGGTGGCCGAGGTCATGCCGGGTGGCCAGCTCAAGCTGGCTGGCCTCGGTGTGGCGCCCAGCAACGGCTTGAAGCGCGGCGTGGTGGTCAACATTGATGCCACCGTGCAAAGTATCCAGCAGGCGCTGAAAGAAGCCGAGTTGATGGCCGACTGCAAGATCCAGCGGGTTTATACCGGCATCACCGGCAGCCACATCCGCGGCATGAATTCGCACGGCATGGTGGCCATCAAGGACCGCGAGGTCTCGGCCGCCGACGTGGCGCGCGTGGTCGAAACCGCCAAGGCGATCAACATCTCGACCGACCAGCGCCTGCTGCTGGTGGAGCCGCAGGAGTTCATCATCGACGGCCAGGATGTGCGCGAGCCGATCGGCATGAGCGGCATCCGGCTGGAGGCCAAGGTGCACATCGTCACCGGCGCCCAAAGTGCCGCTGAAAACATCATCAAGTGTGTGCGCCGCTGCGGCCTGGAAGTGGAGCAGCTCATGCTCAACCCGCTGGCCAGCAGCCTGTCGGTGCTGACCGAGGACGAGCGTGAACTGGGCGTGGCGCTGGTCGACATCGGCGCCGGCACCACCGACCTGGCCATTTTTACCAACGGCGCCATCCGCCACACCGCCGTCATTCCGATCGCCGGCGACCTGATCACCAGCGACATCGCCATGGCCCTGCGCACGCCGACCAAGGACGCCGAGGAAATCAAGGTTGAAAACGGCTATGCCAAACAGTTGCTGGCCGATCCCGAGGCACAGGTGGAAGTGCCCGGCCTGGGTGACCGTGGCCCGCGCATGCTCAGCCGCCAGGCGCTGGCCGGCGTGATCGAGCCCCGCGTGGAAGAAATTTTCAGCCTGGTGCACCAGGTGATGCGCGAGTCGGGCTTTGAAGAAATGCTGTCCAGCGGCATCGTGCTCACCGGCGGCAGCTGCGTCATGCCTGGCATGGTCGAGTTGGGCGAAGACATCTTCCTGAAGCCGGTGCGCCGCGGCATTCCCAAATATACCGGCGTGCTGTCAGACATGGTGGCGCAGCCCCGTGCCGCCACTGTGATGGGCCTGCTGGAAGAAGCCCGCCTGGGGCGCCTGCGGGGTTTCAAGGTGGCGCAGAAAAACGGCTCTATGAAAACCGCATTTGGCTCGGTCAAGGACTGGATTGTGGGGAATTTCTAAGCATGGAAAACAAAATCTGGCTGTCCCGCGCAAGCCCGCACCGACGATGGCGGGGCACGGCCCCGCCCCAAGCCCCGGCAACCCCATTCAAGCAAGCTCATTTTTTATATTCTTTACCCACTGAACCCCAAGGAGAACACCATGCCCATTGAACTCATCGACGAAGAAAGCTTTAACCAAGGCACCCAGATCAAGGTGATCGGCGTTGGCGGAGGCGGCGGCAACGCGGTGGCCCACATGATTGCCAGCGCGGTCCAGGGCGTGGAATTCATCTGCGCCAACACCGATTCGCAGGCGCTCAGCACCAGCGACGCACACCTCGTCATCCAGCTCGGCAGCACCGGCCTGGGCGCGGGCAGCAAGCCCGACAAGGCGCGCGAAGCCGCCGAGGTGGCCATTGAGCACATCCGCGAAGCCATTGATGGGGCCCACATGCTGTTCATCACCGCCGGCATGGGCGGTGGCACCGGCACTGGCGCAGCCCCGGTGATTGCCCGCATTGCGCGTGAAATGGGAATTTTGACCGTGGGCGTGGTGACCAAGCCATTCGAGTTTGAGGGCAAACGCCGCATGGACAACGCCGAGAGCGGATTGGCCGAACTCGAAGCCAATGTCGATTCGCTGATCGTGGTGCTGAACGAAAAACTGCTCGACGTGCTGGGCGACGACGCCACACAGGACGAGGCTTTTGCCCATGCCAACGACGTGCTCAAAAACGCCGTGGGCGGCATTGCTGAAATCATCAATGTGCCCGGCCATGTCAACGTTGACTTTGAAGACGTGCGCACGGTGATGGGTGAGCCCGGCAAAGCCATGATGGGTACTGCCGTGGCCGCCGGTCCGGACCGCGCCCGCATCGCCGCCGAGCAGGCGGTGGCCTGCCCGCTGCTCGAGGGCATTGACCTGTCGGGCGCCAAAGGCGTGCTGGTGCTGATCTCGGCCGCCAAGGGCAGCCTGAAACTGTCCGAGTCCAAAGTGGCCATGAACACCATTCGCAACTACGCCTCGCAGGACGCGCATGTGATCTACGGCACCGCTTACGACGACAACCTGGGCGACCAGATTCGCGTCACCGTGGTGGCCACCGGCTTGAGCCGTCAGGCGCAGCGCCCGAAACTGGTGGTCACGCAAAGCCAGCCCGAAATGGGTTTGCGCACCGGCACGCACGATGTGCCGTTCAACATCCCCACCCTCAACAGCCCGGTGGGCGCGGGTCAGTCGAACAGTTCCATGGCAACCAGCAACGCCGGACGCACACAGACCGATTACGGTTCCATGGCCACCCCCAGCGTCTGGCGCAACCGCACCTCGGCCGCAGCCAAGGTCGACGCTTTGAGCAGCGGCGGCATGGACGACTTCGAGATTCCGGCGTTTTTGCGCAAACAGGCGGATTAGACTGTCCGGACGGCGCGCAGCGTGATCCGGGACATCCCTGGACTGGCAGGGATGGCATGAAAATGAGCGGATTGTTTCGTGCCTTCAAAATGATTGCACTCCAACTTGCCGCTCCAGCCGACGCGCACGGTTGCTGCGCACCGATGAGCTTTGCGTTGCGTCTCGCAGGACCACTTGCGGCGCACGCGCCTTGGAATCTCTTTGGGCACCCAACTTATCTCAGCGGAGTAAACCCTTGATATACGCACCTACAGTCATCGGAGTCGTCACTCTTCTTGCAATACTGGTGTTCTTCTGGAAGCGAAGCGGACTTGGCTCGGGTCGAAGATTTGGAAACAAAATAGCGCAACACATTGGCATCCAAAGAAGCCTGTTTTACTCAATTCTTGATCATGGAACGAGGGATACATCGCGCAAGCTGCTTGCCTCGCTGGCGAATTCGAAACTTGGCGTAGCCGAGGCAAGTGTCGAACTTGGTCCCACACTGGTCAAGGGCGTTGAGCGGCTGGAGGCGCACTTCGGTGAGCAAGAAATGGTCAACGACGCGAAACCCAAAATCATGAAACTGATTGCGAGCGCGCAGTCAAGCACGTGATGGAGCGGCTGATAAAAGTAAAATCTCCCCGTGCTTAAACAACGAACCCTCAAAACCTTGACGCGCGCCGTTGGCGTGGGGCTGCACAGCGGCCAGCGGGTGGAGATCACCCTGCGCCCGGCGCAACCTGACACCGGCATTGTGTTTCGGCGTGTCGACCTGCCCGAGCCGGTGGACATTTTGGTGTCGGCGCTGGCCGTGACCGACACGCGCATGGCCTCCACCATTTCCAACGGCAATGCCAAGGTCCTCACTGTCGAGCATCTGATGTCGGCCTGCGCCGGCCTCGGCGTGGACAACCTGTATGTGGACATCAGCGCCGAAGAGGTGCCCATACTGGACGGCTCGGCGGCGTCGTTTGTGTTTTTGCTGCAGAGCGCGGGCATTGAGTTGCAAAACGCGCCCAAGCGCTTCATCCGCCTGCTGTCGCCGGTGGAGGTGCGTCAGGGCGAGGGAGACAACATCAAATGGGCGCGCCTCGACCCTTACCACGGCTACCGGCTCAGCTTCGAGATCGACTTCAGTCACCCGGCGGTGGACTCCACCGGCCAGCGCGTGTTGTTTGACATGAGCACCGGCTCGTATTCCAAAGATATTGCGCGCGCCCGCACCTTTGGCTTTACCAAAGATGTCGAGATGATGCGTGCCAACGGCCTGGCCCTGGGCGGCGGGCTGGACAATGCCATCGTGATGGACGATTACAAGGTGCTCAATGCCGGTGGCCTGCGCTATGACGACGAGTTTGTCAAACACAAGATTCTGGACGCCATGGGCGACCTGTACCTGCTGGGCAAACCCCTGCTGGCCAGCTACAGCGCGTTCAGGTCAGGCCATGCGCTCAACAACCTGCTGTTGCGCGAACTGCTGGACCACCCCGAGGCCTGGGATGTGGTGACGTTCGAGAACGAAAAACAGGCGCCGGCTGGTTTTGCCCAACTGGCGCGCGCCTGGTAAGGGCACCTGACCATGCTGCTGTTTCGCTGGCTGGTTCTGTTGATGCTGTTGGGTGCTTTGGTATCGTTCGCGTTTTATGCGGCCACCGGAGACGCGCGTTTCAAGCGTTATGGCTGGATCATCCTGAAGTGGGCCTTGCTGTCGGCGTTCGGCTTTTTTGCCGTGCTGATTCTCGAGCGGGTGGTTTAAGTCCGCCGCTTCATCGGGCGTTCCACGCTGATTTTTCTGGCTAAACTTGTCAGCACGCACACCACCTGTCATTTTTAAACGGCAACATTGATCTCATGAACAAAAAATCATCTTTGCTTTTGCGCCGCCTGCAGCGCGGCTTTACCCTGATCGAGTTGATGGTGGTGTTGCTGATCATTGGGGTGCTGGCGGCCCTGATCGTGCCCAACGTGCTCGACCGCGCCGACGATGCGCGCGTCACGGCTGCCAAAACCGATGTCGCCAACCTGATGCAGGCCCTCAAGCTCTACCGGCTCGACAACCAGCGCTACCCCACCGCCGAGCAGGGGCTGCAGGCGTTGCTGGTCAAGCCCACCACGACGCCGGTACCGTCCAACTGGAAGAATTACCTGGACAAGCTGCCGCAAGACCCCTGGGGGCAGTCCTATGTTTATCTGAACCCGGGCATCAAGGGCGAAGTCGATGTGATGTCGTACGGTGCCGATGGTCAGTCCGGCGGTGAAGGCCGCGATGCGGATATTGGCAGCTGGCAGCCCTGAGTTGTCACACCGACTGCGTCGGTCTGCGGTCGGCTTTACTCTGCTGGAGTTGCTGGTGGTGCTGGCAATTGTGGCCATGGCCTCCGTCGGTGTTGGCTTGGCCATGCGGGATGGCACCCAAACCCAGCTGGAGCGTGAGGCCTTGCGCCTGTCGGCCTTGTTCGAATCGGCCAGGGCGCGCTCGCAGGTCAGTGGCGTGCCGGTGCGCTGGCGCATCACGGCGCAGGGCTTCCAGTTTGAGGGGCTGCCGCCGTCCGGGCGGCCAGAGGACGATTTGCCCCAAGCCTGGCTGGACCAGGACACCTCGGCCAGAGTCGATGTTGCTGCAGGTGCAAGCGCAGCGAGGCCACCCATGTCTTTTTTGTCAGCGCAGCCGGGCACGCTCTTGTTGGGCCCCGAGCCCATCATAGAGCCGCAAACCGTGTTGTTGTTCTCGCGCGGCGAGCCGACCAAAAGTTTGCGTCTGGCCACCGACGGCGTGCGGCCATTTGCGGTGCAGGCGGCAACACCGTGAGCCGTTTTGCCCGTGGCTTCACGCTGGTTGAGGTGCTGGTGGCGCTGGCCATCGTGGCCATTGCCCTGATGGCCGGTTTGCAGGCCACAGCGGCGCTTACCCAGCATGCGCAGCGCCAGACCGACATGGTGCTGGCGCAGTTATGCGCTGAAAACGAGCTGGTCAAGATCCGCCTGCTCAAACAGATGCCCGATGTGGGCGACAGCAGCGTGGCCTGCGAGCAGGCCGGGCGCACCCTGAGCGTGGCGCTGGGGGTGCGGCCCACGCCCAACCCCAATTTCAGGCGGGTGGATGCCCGGGTGCTGGACGGCGAGATGCCGATCTGGCGCCTGACCACCATCGTGGGGCGCTACTGATGCGGCGCACCGCGTTCTGCCGGGGCTTTACCCTGATTGAGCTGCTGGTGGCGATCAGCCTGATGGCCTTGATGACCGTATTGAGCTGGCGCGGCCTGGACGGTGTCAGCCGCGCCCAAACCCGGTTGCAGCAGCAGTCTGATGATGTGCTGGCGCTGCAGGCCACGCTGGCGCAATGGGGTGCCGATCTGGATGCCATGGCGGTGCAGCCCGACACCCCCAGCCTGGACTGGGACGGCCGGGCGCTGCGCCTGGTCAGGCGCAGCAGCACCGAGCCGGGCGAGGGCTTGCGGGTGGTGGCCTGGGCGCGCCGCAGCATGGACGGTCAGGGCCAGTGGTTGCGCTGGCAGTCGCCGCCGTTGCTGACGCGCGGCGCCTTGGATGTGGCCTGGCAAAAGGCCCAAGCCTGGGCGCAAACCCCCAGCGACGATGATCTGTTGCGCGAGGTGCGCACGGTGGCGCTGGATCAGTGGCAAATTTTCTATTACCGCGGCAATGCCTGGAGCAATCCGCTGTCCAGCGCGGGCTCGGCAGAAGCTGCCAGCCCGGCCGGTGCCGACAGCGCGCCGGCGCCAACCGGCGCCATCACCGATGTGCCCGATGGCGTGCGGCTGGTCCTCACGCTGTCGCCCGGACAGGCCATCAACGGCACTTTGACGCGTGACTGGGTGCGCGGCCAGATCGGCGGCAGCCCATGAGAACGCAGCGCGGTGCGGCCATTCTGACCGCCATGCTGACCGTGGTGCTGGTCGCCACCATGGCGTCGGCCATGCTGTGGCAGCAGTGGCGCGGCGTTGAGGTGGAAGCGGCCCAGCGCACTCGCGTGCAGTCGGCCTGGATTCTCACCGGAGCCCTTGACTGGGCGCGTCTGATTTTGCGAGAAGACGCGCGCCAGGGCGGCCCCGACTACCTGTCCGAGCCCTGGGCGGTGCCGCTGGCGCCGGCGCGACTGACCACTTTTCTGGCTGCGCAGCAGGGCGAGGCGCTGGTGGGTGATGACGCCGATGGGGTGCAGGACGCCTTCCTGGCGGGCAACATGCAAGACCTGCAGGCGCGCCTGAATGTGACCAACCTGATTGACAACGGCAAATTGCACCAGCCCAGCTTGGCGGCCTGGACACGCCTGTTCACGCAATTGAAGCTGCCTGAGAATGAGTTGACGGCGTTGACGCAGCAGTTGTTGCAGGCCCACGCCCCGAACGCCGACAAGGAGGCTGCGGCAGGCGCACCCTTGCGTCCGCAAGCGCTGGCTGATCTGGTCTGGCTGGGCTTGTCGCCCGCCACCCTGCAGGTCTTGCGCCCGTTCGTCGCGCTGCTGCCGGTGCGCACCCCGGTTAATCTCAACACGGCAGCGCCCGAGGTGCTGATGGCCTGTATTCCCCAGTTAGACCTGGCGCAGGCGCGCAGCCTGGAGGCAGCACGCGATGCCAAACACCTGAGCACGCTGGCGGATGCCGAGCAGCGCATCGAAAATTCGGCGATCAAACTCGATGCCGGCTCGCACGCCGTCTCCTCACGGTTTTTCAGCGTGACCGGGCAGCTTCGGGTGGGACAGACCACGTTGCAGGAAACCTCGGTGCTGCAGCGTGATGGCATGGTTGTGAAAGTGCTGAGCCGCACGCGCGAGGTGGTTCAATCTGGCCCGCCACCCATACAATGACCGGCACTCACTTACCATGACCTCCCTGATCATTACCCTGCCCACGGCCAGTGCCGACGCCACTGTGCTGTACGACTACGTCCTGACTGCTGACGGCAGCGCGGTCACCGGGTATGCCAGCGTGCCGCTGGCCCTGTTGCCGCTGCCCGCAGAGCGCCAGACCGAGGTGGTGGTCATGCTGCCGATGCCGGCCTTGTCGTGGCATCAGGTGCAATTGCCCAGGGGCAGCCTGTTGCGCGGACTGATGGCCGAGCGCGGCGCCAGTCGCTTGCGCGCCATCCTGGACGGTCTGCTGGAAGAGCGGCTGCTGGACGACCCGGCGCAGCTGCACCTGGCGCTGCAGCCCCAGCCGGTGGTGGAGGCGCCGGTCTGGGTGGTGGCGTGCGACCGGGCCTGGCTCGCGGCGCATTTGCAGGCGCTGGCCGAGGCGGGCTTTGCGAGCAGCCGCATCGTGCCCGAATTCACCCCTGAAGCGCTGGCACAGACAGTTTGTGTGACGGGCGACGAACAACAGCCGATGCTCGTGGGGGGCAATTTGCTGCTGTGCCCCCTGACCGCCGCTTCCGTGGCCTGGCTGGGCGAGCTCGCAGGCACGGGTGATTTGCCTGAGGTGGTTGCCGAGCCTGCCGTCGCTGCGCTGGCTGAGAGCCTGTTCAAGCGCCCGGTCACGTTGCAGCAGCGGCCCCAGCGGCTGCTGCGGGCAGTGCAAACTTCCTGGGACCTGGCCCAGTTCGAGCTGGTCAACGCCAGCCGTGATCGGGTTTGGGCGCAAGTGATGCAGCTTGGCCAAAGCTTGCTGCGTGCCCCGCAATGGCGTGCCGCGCGGCTGGCCCTGGTGGTCTTGTTGCTGGTCAATCTGGTGGGTTTGAACGCCTGGGCCTTGCGTGAACAGGCGGCGCTGCAAGCCAAACGCCAGGCGGTGCGCGCCGTGCTGACGGGCACCTTCCCCAAAATACCGGTGGTGGTGGATGCGCCGCTGCAAATGGCGCGTGAAGTGGCGGCGCTGCAGCGCGCCAGCGGTGCCGCCTCAGCCACTGACATGGAAGCCATGCTGGCGGCGCTGGGCGCTCAGTTGCCCGTCACGCAAACATTGACCGCGATTGACTACGGATCCCAGGAATTGCGGGCCAAAGCGCCCGCCGTTGCACCTGAGGCGCAGGCGCGGGTGGCCCTGGCACTCAAGCAACAGGGCCTGACAGCCGCCTGGGACGGCGTGCAATGGGTGATCAAACCGGGGCCAACGCCATGAACTTGCTGACGCCACTGCAAACCCGCTGGCGCGCTGTGTCGCGGCGTGAGCAGCGCCTGGTGGTATTGGCAGCGCTGTTGATCGGCCTGGCCTTGCTGTGGTGGCTGGCGCTGGCGCCGGCGCTGGCGGTGCTCAAGGCGGCACCGCTGCAACATCGGGCGCTCGATGCGCAATTGCAGAGCATGCTGCGGCTGCAAGCCCAGGCCCAGGCGCTGCTGGCACAGCCCGTGCTCACGGCAGACGAGTCGCGCCAGGCGCTGGAGGCCGCCCTGAAGCCGCTGGGTGGCGCCGCGCAGATGGCCATACAACTTGACCGTGTCACGGTCACGCTCAAGGCGGTCCCTGCCAGCGCGCTGGCCCAGTGGCTCGCAACAGCCCGGCAAAACGCCCACGCCGCGCCGGTTGAAGCGCGCCTGGTGCGCAATCCGGCTGGCAGTTGGGACGGCACGCTGGTGCTGAATCTGGATGTGCGGCCATGAAACCTGCGCAAAAATCCACGCCCTGGCGCTGGGCGCTGGCGGGTGCATTCATCGGGCTGGCGTTGAGCGCGGTGGTGTTTGCCCCGGCGCGCTGGCTGGCATCGCTGGTGCAGCAGAGCAGCCAGGGCCAGGTGCTTTTGACCGATCCCCGCGGGTCGGTGTGGACGGGCTCGGCCCGGGTCACGCTCACCGGTGGTGCGGGCAGCCAGGAGGCAGCCACGCTGCCGGGGCGACTGGACTGGCAGCTGACGCCGGCGCTGACCGGTGCCGGGCTGCAACTCAATGCCGACTGCTGCATGCAGCAAGCCTGGGCGATGCGCTTGCAGCCGCGCTGGAATGGCTTGCGAGTCACGCTGTCCGATGCCCAGTCGCAGTGGCCGGCCGGTTTACTGGCTGGCCTGGGCACGCCCTGGAACACCGTCCAGCCGCAAGGCGATCTGCATCTGAGCACGCGGGGTCTGGAGCTGAACTGGGCGGCGGGGCGGCTGTTGCTGGCGGGGGCAGTGCAACTGGATGCCATGAACCTGTCCTCGCACTTGTCCACGCTGCGCCCCATGGGCAGCTACCGCTTCAGCCTGACAGGGGGTACGCCGGTCACGCTGGCTTTGACAACGCTGCAAGGCAGCCTGCAAATCTCGGGCAGCGGCCAATGGGTGGGAGGGCAGTTGCGATTTAATGGCGAGGCCAGCGCGGTGGCAGAGCACGAGGCGGCCCTGTCGAATCTTTTGAACATTATTGGACGGCGCAATGGCGCGCGTTCCATCATCAAAGTGGGTTAAACCAGCATGACCAAATTGAACTTTTCAAGAACCCATCACCCGCTTTCCTCTGTCGCTGTGGTTGCCTTGCTGGCCGGCGTCATGGCGCTGTTGCCTCCGGAGGCGCTGGCCCAGACAGCAGCCAGGTCGGCCAGAGTGGGTGAGCCGGTCACGCTGAACTTCAGCAACGCCGATATTGAAGCGGTGGCGCGCACTTTTGCCAGCATCACCGGGCGCAATGTGGTGGTGGACCCGCGCGTCAAGGGCACCTTGACGCTGGTGACCGACAAGCCGGTCAGCCGTGCTGCCGCCCTCGGCCAGTTTGTGGCCGCGTTGCGTTTGCAGGGCTACACCCTGGTGGACGCCGACGGCCTGTACAAGGTGGTGCCAGAAGCCGATGCCAAGTTGCAAAGCGCCGGCGTGACTATGCAGGACGGCGAAGAAGGCAGACTGCCCTCGGGCAACCAGATTGCCACGCAGATTTTCAAGCTCAATTTTGAATCGGCCAACAATCTGGTGCCGGTGTTGCGGCCGCTGATCAGCCCCAACAACACCATCAATGCCAACCCGGGCAGCAATTCGCTGGTGATCACCGACTATGCCGACAACCTGCGCCGCATTGGCCGCATCATTGCCGCCATGGACGTGGCCAATGCCACCGATGTCGAGGTCATCGCGCTGCAGCACGCCATTGCCTCTGATCTGGCGCCGCTGATCCTGCGGCTGCTGGGCGCCAGCGCCTCGGGCGCGCCGGCGGGGCAGGCCGATACATCCTTCAAGACCACGCTGATTGCCGAGCCGCGCGCCAACGCGCTGATCGTGCGGGCTGCCAATGGCGCGCAACTGGCCCTGGTGCGCTCGCTGGTGGCGCGGCTGGATCAGCCTGACGCGAGCGTTGGCAATGACGAGGCGGGCAATATCCATGTGGTTTATCTGAAAAACGCCGATGCCACCAAAATTGCGGCCACCCTGCGCGCCGCCATGAGCGGCAGTGCGGCGCCTGCTGCGGCGGCACCGGGCGCGCCTGGCGCAGCCGCGGTCCAGGCCACCACGGGCGGCCAGATTCAGGCCGACATGGCCACCAACTCGCTCATCATCACCGCGCCCGAGCCGCAATACCGCCAATTGCGCGCGGTCATCGACAAGCTCGATGGCCGGCGAGCCCAGGTGTTTGTCGAGAGCCTGATTGCCGAGGTCAGTGCCGACCGGGCGGCTGAGTTTGGCATCCAGTGGCAGGGTGCCATCGGCACGGTCGGCGACGCCATCATTGGCGCGCTGGGTACCAATTTTGGTGCCGGTGGCCGAAACATCATCGACTTGGCCACCGGTGCCGCCACCGGCGCTGTCACTCCGGCGCGTGGTCTGAACATTGGCGCGGCGCCCAAGACCAACGGCGTCTATGTGCTGGGTTTTCTGGCCCGGTTTCTGGAGGAAAGCGGCAGTGGCAATGTGCTCTCGACGCCCAATCTGCTGACGCTCGACAACGAGGAGGCCAAGATCGTGATTGGCCAGAATGTGCCCTTTGTGACCGGTCAGTTCACCAACACCGGCAGCAACAATGGTTCGGTCAACCCGTTTCAGACCATTGAGCGCAAAGACGTTGGCCTGACGCTCAAAGTCAAGCCGCAAATCAGCGAAAACGGCACCGTCAAGCTGACCATCTACCAAGAGGTTTCCAGCGTGCTGGCCGCCACCTTGAACTCGGCCAATGGCCCCACCACCAACAAGCGGACCATTGAGTCCAACGTGCTGGTGGAAGACGGCGCCATCGTGGTGCTGGGCGGCTTGCTCCAGGACGAATACTCGGGCAACGAGGAAAAAGTGCCCGGCTTGGGCGACGTTCCGCTGTTCGGCAACCTGTTCAAGACCGAGGCGCGCAGCCGCAAGAAAACCAACCTGATGGTGTTTTTGCGGCCCGTGGTGGTGCGCGATTCGCTGGCCACTGACCAACTCACGATGGACCGTTACGACCTGATGCGCGCCGGCCTGCAAAATGCCCAGCCCATTCCCAGCATCATGGTGCCCATCAACGAGGCACCGTTGATGCCGCCCGCCCCGGTCAGGTCGGTGACTGGCACACCGGTTCCCATGATCAATCCCGTTCAATAATCCGCCATCGTCGAGCCGGTCCATGCGTTACCCCCTGCCTTATGCCTTTGCCCGCAGCCACCAGCTGTTGCTGGAAGAAGACGCGGGCGCCTTCACCCTGCTGGTGCACCCCCAGTCTGCGCCCAGCGCCATGGGTGAAGTGCTGCGCAAATACCCGCACAGCCAAATGCAAACGCAGACGCCCGCCGCACTGATCCAGCGCATCAGCGCCGCCTATGCCCAGGGTGAGTCGAGCGCGGCGGCGGTGGTCAGTGAGGTTGAAAGTGATGCCGACCTGTCCCGCATGATGCAGGATCTGCCAGCCATTGAAGACCTGTTGGAAACCTCGGACGACGCACCCATCATCCGCATGCTCAACGCCTTGCTGACGCAGGCCGCGCGCGACGGTGCCAGCGACATCCACATCGAGCCTTACGAGCGCCACTCCAGCGTGCGCTTTCGTATCGACGGCACGCTGCGCGAAGTCGTGCAACCCAACCGCGCGCTGCATGCGGCGCTGATCTCGCGCCTGAAAATCATGGCCGAGCTCGACATTGCCGAGCGCCGCCTGCCACAGGACGGCCGCATCAGCCTGCGCATTGGCACCCGCGCGGTCGATGTGCGCGTGTCCACGCTGCCCAGCGCCCATGGCGAGCGCGCCGTGCTGCGTTTGTTGGACAAATCCGAGGGAAAGTTGAGCCTGGAAGCGCTGGGCATGCAAGGCGAGGTGCTGCGCCGCTTTGAACGCCTGGTGACCCAGCCGCACGGTATTGTGCTGGTGACCGGCCCCACCGGTTCGGGTAAAACCACCACGCTGTATGCCGCCCTGGGCCGGCTCGATGCCGCCCACAACAACATCATGACGGTGGAAGACCCGATTGAATATGAATTGGCCGGCGTGGGGCAGACCCAGGTCAACCCCAAGATTGAGCTGGACTTTGCCAAGGCCTTGCGCGCCATCCTGCGGCAAGACCCCGACATCATCATGATCGGTGAAATCCGCGACTTCGAGACCGCGCAAATCGCCATTCAGGCCTCGCTCACTGGCCATCTGGTGTTGGCCACGCTGCACACCAACGACGCCGCCAGCGCCGTGACGCGCCTGACCGACATGGGCGTGGAGCCGTTTTTATTGAGCTCATCGCTGCTGGGCGTGCTGGCCCAACGCCTGGTGCGCAAGCTGTGCCCGCATTGCAAGCAGGTCACCAAATTGGGCTCAGACCCAAATAACGCCGACCCCAGTTTTCCAAGCAGAGCCGAGTACCACCCGGTCGGCTGCGACCAATGCGGCCACACCGGCTACAGCGGGCGCAGTGGCGTGTTTGAACTGCTGGTCACTGACGACGCCATCCGCGCCCAGATTCACAGCCGCGCCTCCGAGGCCGACATCCGCGCCGCCGCCATCGCTTCGGGCATGGTGCTGATGCGCGAAGATGGTGAGCGTCTGGTGCATGAGGGCATCACGTCGCGCGAAGAGCTGCTGCGCGTCACGCGGGATTAGGCGCACGGACGCATTGCCTCATGCCTGTTTATTCCTTTGAAGCCATCAGCAGCGCCGGTGACACCCGCAAGGGCGTGATCGAAGCCGACTCGGCGAAAGCGGCGCGGGGCCAGTTGCGCGCCCAGGCGTTGGTGCCGCTCAAGGTGGAGCCCGTCAGCGCGCAAGCGGATGCCGCCGGCAAATCCAATGCAGGCAATTCCTGGCGGCAACGCCGGGTTTTCAGCCCCACCGAACTGACCATCTGGACGCGCCAATTGGCCGGCCTGGTGTCCTCGGGCCTGCCGCTGGAGCGCGCGCTCACCTCGTTGTCAGACGAGGCCGAAAAACCCCCTGAGCGTGAATTGGTCGCCACCCTGCGCGCCGAGGTCAATGGCGGCACACCGTTTGCCAAGGCGCTGGCGCAGCACCCGCGCGAGTTCTCGGACATCTTTGTTGCGGTGATCGGCGCCGGCGAGCAAAGCGGCAACCTCGGCCTGGTGCTGGAGCGCCTGGCCGACGACCTCGAAGAGCAGCATGCCCTCAAGTCCAAACTGATTGGCGCGGCGCTTTACCCGGCCATCGTGTCGCTGGTGGCGATTGCCATCGTGCTTTTTCTGGTGACCTACGTGGTGCCGCAGGTGGCCAACGTGTTTGCCAACAGCAAACGGGCCTTGCCGCTCCTGACGGTCATCATGATCAACACCAGTGCTTTCCTGCGTGGCTACGGTTGGCTGCTGTTGCTGGCGCTGGTCGCAGGCGGTTTTGGTGCGCGGCTGGCGCTCTCCAATCCCAAAGTTCATGAAAAGTTTGACGCCGCCTTGCTGAATCTGCCGATTTTGGGCAAGATGTCACGCAGCTACAACTCGGCGCGTTTTGCCAGCACCCTGGCCATGCTGGCCTCGGCTGGTGTGCCCATCCTGAAAGCCCTGCAGGCCGCCGCGCAAACCTTGTCCAACCGGGCCATGCGCACCGACGCGCTCGATGCCCTGGTGCTGGTGCGCGAGGGCGCGCCACTGGCCTCGGCGTTGGCGCAAAAAAAGCGTTTCCCCGGGCTGCTGGCCATGTTTGCGCGCCTGGGCGAGCAAACCGGCACGCTGCCGCTGATGCTGCAGCGCGCCGCCAAACAGCTCAGCACCGAGGTCCAGCGCCGCGCCATGCAACTCGCCACTCTTTTGGAGCCGCTGTTGATCGTGGCCATGGGCATGATGGTGATGCTGATTGTGCTGGCGGTGTTGATGCCGATCATCCAGCTGAATCAACTGGTGAAGTAGCCTTGCCGGCACCGGGTTCAACCTGGTTCTGGGGGTCGAGCAGGCGGATCAGGTCATTGCCGCCGGCCATCACCGGCACCCTGTCGTCATGGTCGTTCCCGCTGAGATGTGATGGGCGGCCTGCAGATGTTGCACCGTCCTGGGACTGCCGGGTGGTCAAAAAGACCTGCCGAGCAAACCAGCCACCCCAATGTGCCAAACTTGGCGTCTTCATTGGGTCGGAGCTTGTCGACATGCTGATTTGCCCAGACCTTCACGATTACCTTACAACCATCAGGAACATATATGCAATACCGACGTTTGGGCCGCAGCGGCCTGCAGGTGAGCGAACTCTCTTTGGGCTCCTGGGTCACGTACCACAACCAGGTGAATGTTGTCGCAGCGCGTGAAATGATGGCCGCCGCCTTTGATGCCGGCATCAACTTCTTCGACAACGCCGAGGTGTATGCCGGCGGCCAAAGCGAAACGGTCATGGGTGAAGCCCTCAAGGCGCTGAACTGGCCCCGGCTCAATTACATCGTCTCCACCAAGTTCTTCTGGGGCCTGCACAAGGAAGGCCCGACGGCAAACAGAAAAGACACGCTCAACCGAAAGTACCTGTCCCAGGCCATAGACGGCTCACTCCAACGCCTGGGGCTGGACTTTATTGACCTGGTGTACTGCCATCGCCCCGACCCCCACACGCCGATTGAAGAAACTGTCTGGGCCATGAGCGACATGATTGCCCGTGGCAAAGCCCTGTATTGGGGCACCAGCGAGTGGTCGGCCCAGGAGATTCAATCGGCTTGGGACATCGCCGACAGGCATCACCTGCACAAACCGGTCATGGAGCAACCGCAATACCACCTGTTTCACCGCAGTCGCGTTGAACAGGAATACGCGCGCCTGTATGAGGACATTGGTCTGGGCCTGACCACCTGGAGCCCGCTGGCCAGCGGCTTGCTCACAGGCAAATATCGCCACGGCATTCCAGCCGACAGTCGAGGTGCCCTGGAAGGCATGGGTTTTCTGGTCAATGGCCTGACGGATGCCGCCAAAAACGCTGCGGTCACGCAACTAAACGCGGTGGCTTCAGAGCTGGGCTGCAGTCTGAGCCAGTTGGCGATTGCCTGGGTGGCCAAGAACCCGCGCGTCAGCACTGTCATCACCGGGGCCTCAAAACTTGCGCAATTGACAGAAAACCTGGGCGCCCTGGAGGTGATGCCCAAGCTCACGCCAGACGTGATGGCGCGTATCGATGAAGTAACCGCCGCCCATGCGGCTTGATCCGCCACCAGCCACCACCACCCGCTTGCGGGAAGTCCCATGGTCGCCCACCCCTTGCCCGAATAGGCTACAGCAGCCTGATGGCCAGTCGATCCGGTAGCTGCTTGAGATCAGCCAGGCTCAGCAGTTGTGGCCGGGCGAGCTGGCGCCAGCCCTGCCACAGCCGGCCGATGGCGGCTGGCACCGAACTCAGCGCGCCTTCTGGTGCCATCTGCGACATGAACACCTGGTAGACACCTTCCTTCGCGCCCGCCAGCACCTTGCCGGCGAGCACGTGGCGGCCCGCGATCAGGTAGGTTTGCAGATCGCCGAAGGCGATGAGCACCGGTTTGGGCGCCGGCTTGAACGGCACGAGCGCGCGTCCGTCCAGAAAGCGCTCAACATTCGCCGCGGCAAGCGCACCCATGTCGATGGCGTTGTAGGCCTGCTTGGCAACCGCTCGCGGTAGCGCCGCCGCGTCGCCGGCGACGAAGATGCTGTCGAAGTGGCGGCTCTGCAGCGATGGGTGCACGTCTGCCCAGCCCAGTGGTGGCAGCGCCAGGCCCGCTTCGCGCAACAGCGCTGGCGCTGCCAGCCCGGCCGTCCACAAGGTGAGTTCGGAGCGCAGCCGCGTGCCGTCTGCCAGGCGCACGCCTTTTGCCGACACACTGGCAATCGCCGCGGCAGTGCGAAAGTTCACTGCATAGGGCGTGCACAGGCGGCGCAGATCGGCATCCAGTTCGGCTGGCAGGCCGGGCAGCAGGCGCGCGCCGGCTTCGATGACCTCGACGGACAGGCTCGGGTCGTCACGGTGGCGTCGCAGGATCTCGCCCAGCGCCTCAATGCCCGAGATGCCGCCACCGGCGATCACGATGCGCAGCGGCTTGCCCTGCTGCAACAGCGTGCGCAGTCGCTGCGCAACCGCCAGGCTATCGTCGACGCTGCGAAACGGCAGGGCGTGGCGGGCGGCTCCCGGGATGTGATGCGTGTTCCACAGCGCGCCCACCGCGACGATGCAGGCATCGAAGGCCAGTTCGCGGCCGCCGGCCATGGCCAGACGGCCCAGTGGCGGCTGCAGCGCGGTCACACGGTCACGCAGGAAGCGATGGCCCGCCTGCTTGACGATGGCTGCACGGTCCAGCCGCAGCCCCTGGGGCGTTTTCACGCTGGACAGGAGTTCGTGCATGTTTGGCATCCACTCGAAGTGTTTGCTCGCGTCAATGACGGTGACTGCATGGCGCCGCGACAACTTGGTCGCGGCTGTCAAACCGGCGAAGTTGCCGCCGACGATGGCAATGTGCTTGCGCTTTTTAGTCATTGGGGTCCCTGTTGCCGGATAGGAAATTCAACTGTATGAGACCAAGTATGGCACGGGTGTCTGGCCTCCAAACGCTGTGCACAGCCGCGGTTGGAGCCGTCGACCGTGAAAGTCACCAGGGTGCCGTAGCTCAATGCACGACTCAGAAGCACAAACGCAGTGTGGTTCGGGTTGTCCGCTTACGGAACCCAATGGCGCGACAGTTTCATAAGCCGGGGTGCTTGTTGGTTGGTATCTTTTTTGGAAAGAAATGAAGGATGGGGTGGAATAAATGCTGCACACTCGCAGTTCGCTGGCGTTGACCACAGTCATGTAGGTGCCGCC
>NZ_JAABQC010000024.1 GCF_011391645.1 Rhodoferax sp.
GTGGCATATTGTTCATATACAGCTTTGGCACGGGCCATGGTGTCAGGCACAGCGTCCTCCAGGGCCACCGCGTCTACCAGCCCATCCATCAAGTCTTCCTTGTCGCCCTCGATGCCGTCGGCATCTTCATCGATGCGTTCCAGGTCCAGCAAGCCGGCATCCAGCACGCCAACAGGCAAGTCGAGCCCGTTTTCAATGGCGTACAGGTAAATTTGATTGCGCAAGATGTGCCGGTCGATCGACTGCAAAAAAGAGAACCCGCTGGATTCGAGCCGCTTGAACAAATTGGTACGGCAAAAGCCCATCAGTCGCTTGCCGGCGCGGCCCAGGTTTTCGATTTGCTTGCGCTCGGCAGGTGTGGCGACTTTTTCGGCTTGAGGGTCCACATACAAACCCAGGCCATAACGTGGCACATGCAGGGCATTGATTTCGTCAACCACTTGCGTTGAGTAAAGCCGGGCATAACGGTCTGACGGGTCGGATTCATTCACCTCGAAGGTGAGCGATATCGGCAAGCGAACGGGAAAGTAGCGCTTTTCATCGTCTTTGCCTGAAATGTAGCGGCGGCCATTTTTGTCAGCCTGGGTGTAGTGCTGGACGATGAAGCTGCGGGTGCGGCGCACCATGTAGAGCCGGATCAACTCGCGCCAGTCATCAAATTCGTCACTCTTCTCAATGGCCAGGATCGAGTTGACCCGGCACTGGTGCTTGCGTTCAAATTCGGCTTCGCTGATGCCTGCTTTACGCATGAAGCGCTCTGGGCGAATGCCGATATTGGCCTTTTCGTCAATGAACAGGCGCAACTGGGAAGACAGGTCGGTCTTGGTTTTGTTGTAGGGTGTGGCCGTGAGCAAGATCACTTTGGCATCACAGCTTTTGATGTAGTCGGCAATTGATTTGTAGCGCCTGCCTTCACGGTTGCGCAGGTTGTGGCTTTCATCAATCAGCACCAGCCGATATCGCTTCAGGTCGGGTAGTTTTTTAGTCACTTGCGAGACCGGCAAGACCATGCCGCGCAGCCCATATTCGGTCCGGTAGCGCTCCCACATGGGCTCCAGGTTCTTCGGGCAGATGATGAGGGTTTCGTAGCCCAGATCATCCTCAAACATGCGGGCCAGCGCGGTTGCCATGATTGTTTTGCCCAGGCCCACCACGTCACCAATCATCACGCCACCCCGGCGGTGCAGATGCCGTGCGGCAATCTTGACAGCACTTTTCTGGAATTCAAACAGATCCTGCTCAAACCGGGCGGGCAGGCGGAACTAGCTCAGGCCGGCACGCGCCTCGGTGCTGAGGTGGTAGGCAATGTTGAGGTAAATGTGGTGTGGGGGAATAGCCTCTTCACGCGCCCAACTGGTCTCTATGATTGTCGCCAAATCTTCTGACACGTCCAGTGCCCAACGCTCACCCCAGCGTGCGTCAAACCAATGCGAGAGTTTTTCTGTGCCTTGATGGTCAAGGACATCGACGTTGAGTTCCCCTTGTCTGGACAGACCTGCGAGCGTCAAATTACTGCTGCCCACAAAACCAGTGATGGGGTTGTTGACATCATCGCGAAACAGCAAATACAGCTTGGCGTGCAGCGGGTAAGGTAAAAAAAGTTTGACGACAACCTGCCTGGCGCGCAGCTGACGTGCCAGGGTGCGTAACCCGGCCTCATCTTTGCCAGTGGGAATGCCCAGGGTAATCTGCTCACGCAAGTGCGCAGCAAACTGGGTTTTGAGGCGGCTGGCGGTGGCGTTGTCGATCGAACCTGATTCGCTGGACTGTCGGTATAACTCGCGGATTTCTTCGTAGGGAGGACGCTGCATGCCAACCAACACCCGGCACACCTGGCCCGCAGCTGGGTCCCATGGCGCAATCAAATCGTCAATCGCCTGCCAGCCTCGCAGGTTCAGGTAGCCGACACAAAAATCAGACCGACCGGAAACCTGCATGGTGGCGCGTAGCGTGGTCAGCAGGTCTTGGTCGATGTTGTCGAAAATACGTGACATGGTGTGCGTTTGAATTCTGGTGTTCTTGGCCAGTGGATTGTGACGCTATCAAGCTTGTCTTTTTCCCGTGGCGTCAGTATTAGGTAAATCAGTAATGCAGACTCACCGGCATTCCATAAAATCAGGCTTATATTCCCCTACGCCTTTACCCTTTACATATGACATCCACACCAGCCCTCAATCCACAAAACTGCCCGCTGTGCGGCCAGCCGAACCAATGCGCCATGGAGGTGCAGGCGGCCACCGGCATCCAGCAGCCCCCCTGCTGGTGCACCCAGACGCAGTTCAGCGCCGAGTTGCTGAACAAAATCCCGGAAGCCGCGCGGGGTGTGGCATGCCTGTGCGCGGCCTGCGTTAAAGCGGCAGCGCCATGAGCTGGCTCGACAAATTTCCGCTGGCCATATTGATTGCGCTGGCCGTCTGGATGGCGGTGGCGCCGATCTCGCCTGAGCCACATTTAGTCGAAAAACTGCGCATGCTGAGTCAGGGCACACTCGTCAAACCGCTGGACATTTTTGATTTGCTGCTGCACAGCGCGCCCATTGTGCTGCTGGCGGTGCGGCTGTGGCGCAAGTTCCTGGCGAAGTGATGGTGCCGTAGTCGTTGGGGATCTGCTGGGTCGGATAATGGCGCTTTGCCTTGTCAACCGCCATCGGCGGTCACCAACCCCATGCCTTCTGAAAACTCAATTTTGACGCCTGCCCCTGCGGCCGTTCCCGTGCGCGCCGAGCCGCGCCTGACCAGCCTGTCACACGGTGGCGGATGCGGCTGCAAGATCGCACCCGGCGTGCTCTCTGACATCCTCAAGGGCACCACCGCCATGCCGATGCCCAGGGAACTGCTGGTGGGCATCGAGACCGCTGACGACGCGGCGGTGTACCAACTCAACGACGAGCAGGCGCTGATTGCCACCACCGACTTCTTCATGCCCATCGTCGACGACCCGTTTGACTTTGGCCGGATTGCCGCCACCAACGCCATCAGCGATGTGTATGCCATGGGTGGCACACCCATCATGGCGCTGGCGCTGGTGGGCATGCCGATTGCCGTGTTGTCGGTGGCAACCATTGGCAAAATTCTGGAGGGCGGCGCCAGCGTGTGCCGCGCCGCCGGCATCCCGATTGCCGGGGGCCACACCATCGACTCGGTGGAGCCCATTTATGGCCTGGTGGCCATGGGCCTGATGCACCCGGGCCGGGTCAAGCGCAACGCCAGCGCGCAGGTGGGCGACCGGCTGATTCTGGGCAAGCCGCTCGGTGTCGGCGTGCTGTCGGCGGCGCTCAAGAAAGACCTGCTGGATGCCGCCGGCTACGCCGAGATGATTCGTGTCACTACGCAGCTCAACACCCCCGGCCCGGCACTGGCCGCGCTCAAGGGCGTGCACGCCATGACCGACGTCACCGGTTTTGCGCTGGCCGGCCATGTGCTGGAGATGGCGCGCGGTGCCCACTGCACGGTGCAACTCAATTGGCAAAGTGTGCCGTTTTTGACAGGTGTGCGCGAACTCGCACAACAGGGCTGCATCACCGGAGCGTCGGGGCGCAACTGGGCCGCCTATGGCCACGAGGTCAGCTTGCCTGCTGGCTTTTCAGCGGTGGAGCAAGCCCTGCTGACCGACCCGCAAACCAGCGGCGGCCTGCTGGTAAGTTGCGCGCCGTCAGAGGTCCCCAATGTGATGGCGATTTTTGCGGCCCACGGCTTTGCCGATGCCGCAGATATTGGCGAGGTGTGCGCCTTTAACGGCGCGACCCACCTGGTGCTCTGAGCCGGTTTGTATCGCGTCCCTTGGGGTCATCAGGCAGGTGCGCCTGCCAGCAGTTTTTTTGCCTTTGGTAATTTTTGATGCGGGTGGGGATACACAAATAATTGACTAAAAATACATATATGTTATTTTTATTTGGAACATGCTAACATTTATAGCATGTCAAAACGCTCTCAAGTCATCCTGGTCATGCCGCCTGCGGTGCTCAAGCAACTCCAGGTTTTGGGTGATAACCTGGCATTGGCGCGCAAGCGCCGCTGCGAATCGCGCAAGGTCTGGGCGCAGCGCATTGGCATTTCTGAACCCACCCTGACGCGGCTGGAGCAAGGCGACCCCAGCGTTTCTCTGGGGGCTTATGCCACAGCTTTGTGGCTGATGGGGCGTGCTGGCGCCATTGCCGACCTGGCTGCCCCCGAACATGACCAGGGCGCACTCGAAGCCGCAGTGCGCGTGGCCCGGCTGCGTTCGGTGCGAAAACCCGCCTCCGTCGAGGCACGGCTCAAGCCAGTCGCCACTGCTCTGGTTGGCGGGCAGATCAAATGATTGACTTTGACATCCACCAGTACCAACTGCGCGATGCCTTGTATTTGTGGTGGCTGGGGCAACCCAGTCGGCCGCAACTGATCGGGACCTTGGCCATGGTGCGCGCTAAAAGAGGCGTGTCATTGCGTTACGCCCCAAGCTGGCTCAAGGCCGGTTTTCCTCTGAGCGAAGACTTGCCCCTGATCGACAGCGAATTTCTGCCCATGGAACCTGAAACCGCCGCCGGCGCGGTAGATGATGCGCGCCCCGACCGCTGGGGTGAGCGGGTGATCCGTTTTCTTGACAAGCCACCACGCCTGTCGGTGCTGGAATTTCTGCTTTTCGCCGGTGATGAGCGCTTTGGGGCGCTGGGGGTGTCGGTTTCCAACGCGGCTTATGTTGCGCGCCGCATGGGGCCCCTGCCGCAACTTGCCGATGTGCCGGCCATGGCCAGGCTGGTTCAACAGGTCTTGCAGGGTGAGCCGATCGATGCCGCGCAGCAGCGCCTGATCGCCCCGGGTGGCACCATGGGCGGGGCGCGGCCCAAGGCGCTTTTAAACCTGGATGGTCACCCTTGGGTGATCAAATTTAATGAGATGGGTGAATCGATCGACATGCCCCTGGTCGAGCACGCCAGCCTGACCCTGGCCGCCAAGGCGGGCATTCGCGTCGCCCAGACCCGACCCATTGCCCTGCCTGCGGGGCATGCGCTGGCAGTGAAGCGTTTTGACCGGGCGCCCGGCCACCGCCATCATGCCCTTTCTGCCAGGGTGGCTTTGAAGGCGGCAGGGGAAGACATGGGCTACCCCGAACTGGCTCAGTTGTTGCGCCGGCGGGGTGTTGCTGCTGACGGCGTGGCGCTGCAGCATCGGCACGAGTTATTTCGGCGCATGGTGTTCAACATCTTGCTCGACAACACTGACGACCATGAGAAAAATCATGTTTTACTGATGAACGACCGTTTCGAGTACGAGCTGTCGCCTGCCTTCGACGTGCTGCCAGCGGGGCAGGCGTTGGGCTACCAGCAGATGCGTGTGGGCAGCGCAGGCAGCGACGCCAGCCTGGACAACGCTTTGTCCGAACACCGTCTGTTTGGTCTTGACGCGCCAGAGGCCGTGCAGCAAGTGCGCCAGGTGGTGGCTGTGATCGCCAACTGGCAGCCGCATTTTGTTGCTTGCGGTGTCAGGCCAAGCGAGATTCAGGCGCTGGCCCAGCAGATTGACCGACCATTTTTGTTGACGCAGCGACAGGCTCATGGGGGCTGAGTCCGCCCAGCGGCTTGGTTCACGGCAGCCAGCGCAGTTCGGTCAAATAGCCCAGGCTAGTCCCCAGCGTGTTGTCGCTGTCGGCCCCCACCGCCACGGCGGTGACTGACGGCAAAGCCTTGCTTTCCTGGCCGAACAGCGCCGCAAAATCATCCGCGATGTTGCGGCGCTGGCTGACCCATTGGCCGACAGCGGTCTCAGAGCCATTCAGCACCACATAGCGCACCCGCGCGCTGTACGGGTTGGCGCCGCGCGTACCTGCCGGGTAGCGGCTGTCCCAGAGGTAACACAGCGTGGCGCTGGGCAGGTTTTGCCCGCTGACCGAGCGCGCCAGGGCCAGCACCGAGCGCTGCAGCAAGGGGATGTCGGCCAATGGCTGGTCCAGCATCACACACACCTTGAGCGCCGCATCGTCACCGGCTTTGGTCTTGATGTCGGCCGCCGCCAGCGGACGCTCCAGCCGCCAGCGCCAGCTCAAGAATTCGGGCGCCGCGCTCTGCCAGGCGTGGGTCAGCACGCCATACGACGCTTGGGTGCGTAATGCCAGCACGGTTTCGCCGTTCAGCACGACCGTGTCGAACACGCTGCGCGGTGCCTTGTTGTCGGGCAGGCCGCCGGGCTGCCAGGCCGGGTGTGGCGCCAGGCCGCTGACGGCGGTGAGGGGCGCCAGGGCGGCGTTGGCTGGCGCTAAAGCCGTCTGGCAAAAGCCGCCTTGGCTGCCCAGCAGCGAAAAACAGAGGGCGATGAAAGCTGGCGATCTTTTTGGGAGCTTCATTGGAATGCCTTCCAGCCCCACCAGATGCGTGTGGCGGTGGTGAGGGCGCACAGCGCGGCAAAGCCGTAGGCCAGCTCGATGAACAGGCCGGGCCAGACGCACATGGCCAGGAAGCAGACCAGGGTTTCGCTGGCCTCGGTCAGGCCGCCCAGAAAGTAAAACGATTTGTTCGGGATGGCCAGGTTGCTTAAGTCCCGCTTGGCCGCCATCACCGCAAAGGCCAGAAAGCTCGACCCGGTGCCAATGAAAGCGGCCAGCAGCACGGCGGCCGGCAGCGCGTTGCGCGCCGGATCGCTAACCGCGAACGCCAGCGGAATGCTGGCATAAAAGACAAAGTCCAGCGCGATGTCCAGAAAACCGCCGGCATCGGTGGCCTGTGTCAACCGCGCCACGGCACCGTCCAGGGCATCCAGCAGCCTCGACGCCAGAATGGCCAGCGCGCCTGCCATGTAGGCCCCATAGGCAATCAGGCAGGCGGCAAAAATCCCGGTCAGAAAGCCCAAAACCGTCAGCCGGTTGGCGGTCAGCCCCAGGCGACTGGCCTGGCGGGCCAGGCGCTGGATCACGGGGGCGATCAGCAGGCTGAAGGAGCGGTCAAACATGGCGGTTGGGCAGATGGCATTGGCAATGAGGTAAAGACACCGTTCAGGAAGGGGTAAAGAGTCCGGACGGGCTATCGGTTAAGCTGACCGGCTATGAGCATAGCCCAAACCAGTCAGTCGTCAGGCTTTGCTGGTCGGCCATGGTCGAGCCTTTTAATCAATTGGAGATTTCAATGAAGAAAACACTTTTGGCACTGTTGCTGCTGGCCAGTGCCGGCGTTTATGCCCAAACCAGTCCGGCCAAACAGGCGCTGGTGGACAAGGTATTGGGCCTGCAGCGCCCGGCCATCGAGCAAACCGGGCTGGTGATTGCCGAGCGCCCCGCTTTGCAGATGCGGCAACAGGCTGGTGTCGTCTTGCAAACCCGCGTGGCCCCTGAAAAACGTGAGGCGGTGGCCAAAGACCTTCAGGCAGACCTGAAAAAATACGCCGACGATGTGGTGCCCTTGATGCAGCAGCAGGCGGTCAAGCTCGCGCCATCAACGGTGGGTGTGATGCTGGCAGACAAATTTACCGAAGATGAACTCAAGCAGCTGATTGCCATCATGGAGTCTCCGGTGAACCTCAAGTACCAGCAGATGGGCAACGAGATGCAGAAAGCCCTGGCTGACAAGCTGATGGCCGACATGAAGCCCACCGTGGAGCCCAAGGTCAAGGCGCTGGCCCTGGCCATGGACAAACACCTGGGTTTGCCAGCACCGGCCGCAAATGCCAAGGCAAGCAAACCCGCGGCTTCTGCGCCCAAAAAATAGCACCGCGCCTACTCCAGCCGGTAGCGCAGGCGCAAAAGCTGTTTGAACTGACGAATGATGGCCAGGGCATCGGTGAGCTGGTCCCGGTCCAGCCTGCCCAGGCTGCTTAATGCCACCAGATTGCTGATCGGCTGACCCAGTGAAAGCTGGCGCAGGTTGTTGCGCAGCTTCAGCGTCATCAGCATGTGCAGGGTCTCGCTCAGGTCGCGCACCAACGGGGCCGGAAGAATCTGCTGGTTGGCCAGGGCCTGCAAGCGCTCCACCGTGCCCAGCGCTTCCAGCCGGAATTCAAGCGCCAGGGCGCGCGCGCCATGCACGATCGGGAATGTGCCAATTTTCTTCAGGTCAAAGGTTTCCGGTTCGCGGCTGTGCATCAGCGGCAGGCGCTGCCACCAACCGCTGGCGGGTTCCGCAAACTGGTCAATTGCGCTGGCCATGCGGCCAATGAAGGTGTCGCTGCCAACCGCCAGCGTCAGCGCCTGCTCGCGCGCGCTTGCCAGCAGCGTGGCATCGCCGGCGACGGCGCGGGCGTCCATGAAGATCGCCAGGTTCATCTTGCCCTCGGCGTCCGGGCCAAACAGCCACTGGCCAATGGTCTGCCTGAAGTCGCCCAGGCTTTGGCACCACAGCGGGTTGGTCACCATGATGTTGCCGGGGCAGGGCGGGTAGCCAAAGGTCAGCAGCGCGGCGCTGAACTGCTGCGTGATGGCTGCCAGGCCTTCGCAGTGGTAGCCATCGCGCAGCAGCAAGGCGTTGTCCTGATCGGTTTTCAGGATTTGCTCGCTGCGGCCCTCACTGCCCATCACCAGCAGGCAGCTGTTTTGCACCAGGTCTGGCGGTGCCAGCAGCGCCCACAGCCGGGCAAAAATCTGACCATTGAGCTCGCTCACCAGTCTGGAGATGATTTCAATGCGCATGCCGCCGCGCTGCAGCAGCTTGATGGTGTCGTCCACCTTCAGGGCGGCCACCTGCAGCTCGGCCGCACTGTGCGCCTGCTCCACTTGCAGCGTGATCAGGTGCGAGTGGTTCGACATGAAACTCATCAGGTCGAGCTGGCTCAGGATGCCGACGATGGTGTCGCCGTCTTTCACCAGCACCCGGTGCACGCGGTGGCGCAGCATGATCAGCAGGGCGTCGAACAACTCGGCGTCCGGCGACAGCGTGATCAGGTCAAAGCGGGCGACATCGCGCACGGCCAGTTGCGCCGGCGGCGTCGGTTGCAGCAGGGCGTCGCGCAGGTCGGTGGTGGTGAACATGCCAATGCGCTCGCCGCCGCCCTGCACATCGCGAACCAGCGCATTGCCTGTTTTGTTTTCGGACAGCAGGCGGCACACCGACACCAGGTCGAGCTGGCCGTCAACATAAAAAGGCCTTTGCAGGTAGGCATCCTTCACCCGCAGCAGCATCAATGACAACAACTCGCGGTTGCGGTTGATGTCTTCATCATCGGTCAGGTTGTTGGCAATGCTGGCAAACACCCGCGCGCTAAAACGCGGGTTGTCTCCCAGCAGCACCATCATGGTGGCTTTTGGCAACTGCCAGGCACAGACCTCGTCCAGGGTCGTGACCGTGGCATGGCTGTGCTGCGTGAGCAGCGCGCGCCAGCTGACGGCCTCACCGCTTGTGAGCACATGCACCTGCCCGTCTTCCTCAAGCTGGGCATGTCCGGATTGCAGCACCCACAGATACTGGGGCGCCTTGTCGGGTTGCAGCATGCGCTCGCCAGCGGCGAGCCGCACATGCAGAGCCACTTCGCGCACCTGTGTTTGCTGGGTGGCGCTCAGTTCGCTGAAGGGCGATGATTCAAAAGAAAACGCATTCGACACGGCAGTCATCCAAAAATAAAAAAAGGGCCACAGACAAATTGCCTGCAGCCCTTTGAGCTTGTTACATCGAAAACCCGGGGGCTGACGATGCGACCTGCGTTACATCAGTGGCCTGACGCACCATCAGCGCCAATGCCGGTTTCCGAGCGCACTTGCTGCGCCAGGAAGCCCGCACGGTCTTTCTTGGCCCGCGCGCTGTTGTCAAGAATCGAGAACAGCCAGATGCCGAAAAAGCCGATGGTCATGGAGAACAGGGCAGGCGAAGTGTACGGGAACAAGGCCGAACCTTTGGGGTTGCCCAGCGTGGCTTCCCACACCGAGGGCGACACCACCGTCAGTGCCACGGAAGAGATCAGGCCCAAAAAGCCGCCAATCACAGCGCCCCGGGTGGTGCAGTCTTTCCACAGCACGCTCATGAACAGCACCGGGAAGTTGGCCGACGCGGCAATCGCAAAGGCCAGAGACACCATGAACGCGATGTTTTGCTTCTCGAACACAATGCCCAGCGTCACGGCCAGAGCGCCCAGGCACAGCGTGGTGATCTTGGAGATACGCAGCTCATCGGCACTGTTGGCCTTACCCTTCTTGATCACGGTGGCATAAATGTCGTGCGACACAGCCGAGGCACCCGACAGCGTCAAACCAGCGACCACTGCCAGGATGGTGGCAAAAGCCACCGCCGAGATGAAGCCCAGGAACACGTTGCCGCCCACAGCGTTGGCCAGGTGAATGGCTGCCATGTTGCCGCCGCCCAGCAGACCACCCTTGACCGGGTCGATGAACTGAGGGTTGGTCAGCACGAAAGTGATCGCGCCAAAGCCAATGA
Organism: Rhodoferax sp.; assembly: GCF_011391645.1. Lineage (GTDB taxonomy): Bacteria > Pseudomonadota > Gammaproteobacteria > Burkholderiales > Burkholderiaceae_C > Rhodoferax. The sequence continues at coordinate 10,325 of NZ_JAABQC010000024.1, forward strand.
TGAAGGTCAGCAGGTAGAAGTAACCAATCCAGCCGGTGGCCCACATCACGGAAGAGCGCGCCGCCTTGGCGCTTGGCACCGTGAAGAAGCGCATCAAAATGTGTGGCAAACCAGCGGTACCGAACATCAGCGCCATGCCGAAGCTGATCGCAGAGATCGGGTCTTTGACAAAGTTGCCCGGGCCCATGATGGACTGGCCAACCTGGGAGGCCACTTCGGCAATCTTGCCGTCTTTCAGGGCCAGATCGGTTTTGATCTGGACGGCTGAGGCAAACATGGCTTCAAAGCTGAAACCAAAGTGCCACAGCACCGACAACGACATGAAGGTCGCTCCGCCCAGTAGCAAACACGCCTTGATGATCTGCACCCAGGTGGTGGCGGTCATGCCGCCAAACAGCACGTAAACCATCATCAGCGCGCCCACAATGATCACCGCCACGTAGTACTCCAGACCAAACAGCAGCTTGATCAGCTGACCCGCGCCCACCATCTGGGCGATCAGGTAAAACGCCACCACCACCAGCGTGCCCGATGCCGCAAAAATGCGGACCGGCTTTTGCTCGAAGCGGAAAGCGGCCACGTCGGCAAACGTGAACTTGCCCAAGTTACGCAGGCGCTCGGCCATCAGGAAGGTGATGACGGGCCAGCCCACCAGGAAGCCGATGGAGTAGATCAGGCCATCGAACCCGCTGGCCATCACGGCTGCGGAAATACCCAGGAAGGACGCCGCAGACATGTAGTCGCCGGCAATTGCCAAGCCGTTCTGGAAGCCGGTGATGCCGCCACCTGCGGTATAGAAGTCGGCCGCAGACTTGGTCTTGGACGCCGCCCACTTGGTGATGAACAGCGTGAAAACCACAAAGGCTGCGAACATGCCGATGGCGGTCCAGTTGGTGGGCTGTTTGACAGCCTGTCCCAGATCAGCGCCAGCGGCAAACGCACCAGCCGAAACAGCAAGCAGAGAGATGAACGCAATGGCGTTCGTCGTTGTTTTTTTGATAATCATTTCAGAACCGCCTTCGTGATGGCGGCGGTCAGGTCGTCGTATTCGCTGTTGGCGCGAAGCACATAAATGGTGGTGATGATGACGGTGAACACAATCACGCCGAAACCAATCGGCACGCCAATGGTCATGACGCCTTCGCCCAGCCTTTGCGACAGGAACTCCTTGTTGAACGCCACGAGCAGAATGAAACCGTAGTACACGATCATCATGGCCCAGGTCAAGGTCCAGCCAAAGCTGCTGCGCTTGCGCTTGAGCTCCTGGTATTGGGGGTTACTGATAACCCGGCTAACTAAGTCATCTTGCATAGGTGTTCTCCATGTGGTTTGTAAGGGTTTGGAGATTAAGGGTTTCTACTTACCGAGTGCTGACCTTTGCTGATTTCAGAGAAATACCTGTCGGTGTTTACCCTCGCTTTGAACGCGGTCGTCAAGTTCATCAGAAAACTGTAAGGATGCCCCGCAATAGTCCGGCCTGCAACAGCTTGGGTCACCACCTGGCAATGTATGGGTGCGGCATTCAGTGCCGTTCTTGTTTTATTAATTTAAGGAGATTTCATGAAGGAAGACTTAGGCAGTCACGCCTACTGGAAAGCCACCATTTCGCTCCTGCGAAACATTCTTATCGCATGGTTCTTGGTTTCGTTTGGCGCTGGCATCCTGTTCGTTGACTTTTTCAACCAATTCCACATGGGTGGATATCCGTTGGGTTTCTGGTTTGCACACCAGGGGGCCATCTACTTTTTTATGATTCAGATTTTTTATTACGCCTGGCGTATGAACAATCTGGACATCAAGTTTGACGTTCACGAAGAATAAGGACTGAAATCATGGAACTTCAAACCACAATCTACATCATGGTGGGTCTGAGCTTTTCGCTCTACATCGGTATTGCCATCTGGGCACGTGCCGGCTCCACCAGTGAGTTTTATTCTGCGGGCGGCTCAGTCCACCCGGTGCTTAACGGCATGGCCACCGGCGCCGACTGGATGAGCGCGGCGTCTTTCATCTCCATGGCCGGCCTGATCGCCAACATGGGTTACGGCGGCGGCTTGTTCCTGATGGGCTGGACCGGCGGCTACGTGCTGCTGGCCATGTTGCTGGCACCTTACCTGCGCAAGTTCGGTAAATTTACCGTGCCGCAGTTCATTGGTGACCGCTTCTACTCCAAGGGTGCCAGCATGATCGCCGTGCTCTGCCTGTTGACCGCATCACTCACCTACATCATTGGTCAGATGACCGGAGTGGGTGTGGCGTTCTCGCGCTTTTTGGGCGTGTCAAGCGAGGTGGGTATCTACGTCGGTATGGGCATTGTGTTTTTGTACGCCGTGTTCGGCGGCATGAAGGGCATCACCTACACCCAGGTGGCGCAATACATCGTGCTGATTTTGGCTTACACGGTGCCTGCGGTCTTCATCTCCTTGCAGCTTACCGGCAACTTCCTGCCCCAGTTGGGACTCGGAGGCACGCTCTCGGGCACTGATGTGACCCTGCTGTCGAAGCTGGACTCCGTGGTCACTGACCTTGGTTTTGGTAAATACACCACCACCACGGCCGGTAGCACACTGAACATGTTTGTCTACACCCTGTCGCTGATGATTGGTACCGCGGGTCTGCCGCACGTGATCATGCGATTCTTCACGGTGCCTACCGTGAAAGACGCGCGTTCATCAGCTGGTTGGGCTTTGGTGTTCATTGCCATTTTGTACACCACCGCACCTGCTGTGGCGGCCATGGCCAAGCTCAACCTGCACTCGACGGTGAACACTGCCGTTGCCGCAGGTGGCGACTTGTACGCCGCTGACGCCAGCATCGTGGCTGAGTCGCGTCCTGACTGGATGAAGCGTTGGGAAAAAACCGGTCTGCTGAAGTTTGAAGACAAGAACGGCGACGGTCGCATTCAGTACTACAACGACAAGACTAAGAACGAAGCCGCTGCTGCCAAGGCTGCCGCCGCCGGCTGGAAGGGCAACGAACTGACAGTGAACGCCGACATCATTGTGCTGGCCAATCCTGAAATTGCGTTGCTGCCCAACTGGGTGATTGGTCTGGTGGCTGCCGGCGGTCTGGCTGCTGCGCTGTCAACTGCCGCTGGTTTGCTGATGGCCATTTCTGCTGCGGTGTCGCATGACCTGATCAAGAACATCTTTGTTCCTGACATCTCTGAAAAGGGCGAGTTGATGGCCGGAAAGGTGTCTATGGCGGTGGCGATCGTAGTGGCTGGCTGGCTAGGCTTGAATCCTCCGGGCTTTGCGGCCGGTACCGTGGCCTTGGCCTTTGGTATTGCTGCCAGCTCGCTGTTCCCCGCCATCATGATGGGTATCTTTAGCAAGAAAATGAACAAGGAAGGCGCCATGGCCGGTATGCTGGCGGGCTTGTTTGTGACCTTGTTCTATGTGTTTGCGCACAAGGGTATCTTCTTCGTCAAGGGCACCGACTTCCTGCCGTTGATCGGCGGCGCCAACCCCTTCTTTGGCATCACGCCTGAAGCCTTCGGTGCCATTGGTGCACTGGTGAACTTTACAGTCGCGTTCCTGGTTGACAAGGTTACCCCCGAGCCACCTGCGCACATTCAGGCTATGGTGGAAGCCGTGCGCGTGCCGCGCGGTTCCAAGCTGGTCGATGGTGCCCACTGAACGCGATTTGATCGCTTGAAAAACCTCTTGCCCGCGTGCGCGGGCAGAGGTGACAATGAAAGCCCTGTCGGTCAAGCTGGCAGGGCTTTTTACTTGAACTGGAGTTTTGCATGGTGTTTGACATCAGCGTCGCAATGACGTGGATCTTGTTTCTGGCGCTGTTCCCCATCAGCTTTGTCTGGCTGCGCCGGGCCTGGCGCATTGTGGTGAACCGTGATTTTTCCGAGGTGGGCATCAAGCGCGGCGAGGCACCGCCCAATCCCGAGAAGTTTGCGCCCTATGAGATGGCCATCAATCTGGTGGCCGGGGTGGTGATTGTGTGTGTGATTGTGGCGGTCATCGTGGGCTACTGGGACTACAGCACCTGGAGCGCCATTGCCGGCAGCACCATCTGGTGCAAGTTCATTGCGAGTTTTGCGCTCAGTCGCCATGCCCACGCCAGTTGGCTCAAGGGCAAGGCCTGAGAGACAAAAACCAGAGGTTTTATCGCGGCCATGAACGACAGCCTGACCACCCAACGACTGATCGTCTTGTTTTGTTGTGGCTGGTTGCTGCTGAATTTTCCGCTGCTGGGTTTGTGGGACATCAAGGCCACAGTGCTGGGGGTGCCGCTGTTTCCGGCGGCCCTGCTGACACTTTGGGCCCTGTTGATTGCCGCGCTGGCCTGGTTGATGGAGCGCCACACCCCGCTTGACAAGGACGACTAGACATGTTGTCGCCGGCGCTGGTTATTGGGGCTTCTTTTGCCTATTTGCTGCTGCTGTTTGCGGTGGCCAGCTTTGGCGACTGGCGCGCCGCCCAAGGTCGCTCCGTCATTGACAACCCCTGGACTTATGCCTTGTCGCTGGCGGTGTACTGCACCGCCTGGACTTATTTTGGCAGCGTTGGGCGCGCTGCCTCGGGCGGCATCTGGTTTTTGCCGATTTATCTGGGGCCCACGCTGGCCATGGTGTTGGGCTGGCTGGTGCTGCGCAAGATCATTCGCATTGCCAAGACCTACCGCATCACCTCGATTGCCGACTTCATTGGCAGCCGCTATGGCAAGAGCCCGCTGCTGGCCGGGCTGGTGACCCTGATTGCGGTGGTGGGCATCGTGCCTTACATCGCATTGCAGCTCAAGGCGGTGTCTGCCGGCTACGGCTTGCTCACGGCCTCCTCGTTGAGTGAGTTGCCTGTGCCGGTGCACTGGACACAAGACAGCACGTTTTACATGGCGCTGGCGCTGGCCGGCTTCACCATGGTGTTTGGTGCCCGCCATCTGGATTCAGCCGAGCGCCATGAAGGCATGGTGGCGGCGATTGCCTTTGAGTCGGTGGTCAAGCTGATCGCCTTTCTGGCGGTCGGGATGTTTGTGGTTTACGGCATGTTCAATGGTCTGGCCGACCTGTTCACGCGGGCTCACGCCGTGCCCGCGCTTGACAAGTTGTTGCGGCTGGAGCAAAGCGGCAGTTTTGCCTGGACGCAGTGGTTTGCCTTGACCCTGCTGTCCATGTTGTCAGTGATTTTCTTGCCGCGCCAGTTTCAGGTGATGGTGGTGGAAAACGTGCGTGAGAGCCATCTGCGCCGCGCCGTGTGGGTGTTTCCGCTGTACCTGCTGGCCATCAACCTGTTTGTGTTGCCGATTGCCCTGGGCGGCTTGTTGTACTTTGGCACCGGCACCATGAACGCCGACAACTTTGTGCTGTCGCTGCCGCTGGCGGCCGGGCAACCTGCGCTGGCCTTGTTTGCGTTCATCGGCGGCCTGTCGGCAGCCACCGGCATGGTGATTGTGGAGACCATCGCCGTGTCCACCATGGTCTGCAACGAGCTGGTCATGCCGCTGCTGCTGCGCACCCGGCATTTCAAAACCGGGGCCGGGCACGACCTGACCCGCGTCCTGCTCCATATCCGGCGCGCTGCCATTCTGGTGGTGCTGGTGCTGGGCTATGTGTATTTTCACTTGGCCGGCGAAGCCTACGCACTGGTGAGTATTGGCCTCATCAGCTTTGCGGCGGTGGCGCAGTTTGCACCCGCCGTGCTGGGCGGCCTTTACTGGAAAGGAGCCACGCGCCGGGGCGCGCTGGTTGGGCTGCTGGCCGGTTTCTTGATGTGGGGCTACACCCTGATGCTGCCCTCACTGGCCAAGTCGGGCTGGTTGCCTGATGCCTTTTTGACGCAAGGCCTGTGGGGCTTGCACTGGCTGCGGCCTGAGCAATTTCTGGGGCTGCAGGGCCTGGACAACCTGACACATTCCCTGTTCTGGAGTCTGTTGGCGAACATTGGCGCTTACGTGGGCTTGTCGCTGTGGCGCGCGCCCAGCGGCCAGGAGGCCAGCCAGGCCTTGTTGTTTGTCGATGTCTTCGAGCGCACCACGACGGCGCGACCGGTGTTTTGGCGCGGTCGCGCCACCGTGCCGGATTTGCTGCGCCTGTGCGAGCGTTTCATGGGGGCGGACCGGGCGCAAGCGCTGTTTTCGGCCTACGCGCGGCAGGTGGGGGTCGGCAGCCTGGGCGGTATCACGCCTGATGCGCGCCTGGTGCATTTTGTCGAGACCCAGCTGGCGGGTGCGGTCGGCAGTGCCTCGGCCCGGGTGCTGGTGGCCAGCAGCGTCGAGGAGGAAACCCTGACGCCGGACGACGTGCTGCGCATTCTTGATGAAACCTCGCAACTGCGTGCCCATTCGCTGGAGCTGGAGGAAAAGTCTGCATCGCTGGAGCGCGCCACGGCTGAGCTGCGCGCGGCCAATGACCAACTCAAGAGCCTGGACCGGCTCAAGGACGACTTCATGTCGTCGGTGACGCATGAGTTGCGCACGCCGCTCACCTCCATCCGGGCGCTGGCCGAGCTGATGCGCGACGACCCCGCCATGGAAGACGCCCAGCGCGGCCAGTTCATGGCCATTATTGTGAGCGAGACCGAACGCCTTTCCAGGTTGGTGAACCAGGTGCTCGACATGGCCAAAATCGAGTCCGGCCATGCCGAGTGGCATAACGCCAGGGTCGATTTGGGCGCACTGGTGCAGCAGGCGGTGGTGACCACCTCGGAGCTGTTTCGGGAGCGGCAAGCCCAAGTCACGGTCAGTGTGCCCGAAACGCCGTTGTTCCTGATGGCCGATCCAGACCGATTGACCCAGGTCATGCTGAACTTGCTCTCCAACGCCGCCAAGTTTGTGCCGGTGCCTGGTGGTCGGGTTGATGTAAGCCTGGGCAGCGACGATGGCGGCGTGACCGTGATCGTCAAAGACAACGGCCCTGGTGTGAGTGCCGAGCAACAGGCGCTTGTTTTCGAGAAATTCCGCCAGGGTGGAGATGCCGCCAACCGGCCGCAGGGCACCGGCCTGGGCTTGCCGATCAGCCGCCACATTGTGGAGCATTTTGGTGGCAGACTATGGCTGGAGTCACGACCCGGGCAGGGCACGGCGTTTTGCTTTTACCTGCCCTTCAAAACATAAAAGAGGAGAGCGAGATGAGTCCAAAGATACTGGTGGCCGACGACGAGCCCAACATTGTGATTTCGCTGGAGTACCTGCTCAAGCGCGAAGGCTATACCGTGGTGATTGCGCGCGACGGCCAGGAGGCACTTGAGGCGATCACACGTGAATTGCCCGATCTGGTGCTGCTGGATGTGATGATGCCAAAAAAGTCCGGCTTTGAGGTGTGCCAGGAAGTGCGTGCCAATGACGCCCTGCAGGGCGTCAAAATCCTGATGCTCACCGCCAAGGGCCGTGACACCGACGTGGCCAAGGGCACGGCCCTGGGCGCCGATGCCTACATGACCAAGCCCTTTTCAACCCGTGAGCTGGTGCTGAAAGTGGCGCAGATGCTGGGTGGCTCAGCATGAGACTTGACCGTCGGCTGATTCTGGCCATTGCCGTGATCGGGCTGGCCACCGTGGTCTGGCTGCTGCTGACCATTGGTCTGATCGGCTCCACCCTGGAGCCAGAGCAACGCGCCCTGGTGATGGAGCAGTTGGCACCGCGTTTTGTCTTGATTGCCATGACCTGGGTGTTTGGCCTGTTCAGTATTGCAGCCACGCTGCGCTGGCTGTTCCGGCGTTATGCCTCGGCTCCGGCACGCCTGGTGGAGCAAACCCAGGTGTTGTTGGCCGCGCCCAGGGCCGCCCCCATGAACCACGAGGGAACCAAAGAAACCAAAGCCCTGGCGGAAGTGATTTTTCAGCTCGCCTCGCAGCGTGACAGCCTGCGTGAGGATGTGGCCACCCAAATCGCCCAGGCCAGTGCCGGCGTGCAGCAGGAAAAAAACCGCCTGGCGGCACTGATGTCGGAACTGACCCAAAGTGTGGTGGTGTGCAACCTGGATGGCCGCATCATTCTCTACAACAACCGCGCCCGTTTGCAGTTCAAGACGCTCTCTGTGGCGCCCACGCTGGCCGGAGGCGCCGAGCTGGTGGGCATTGGGCGGTCCATTTACGCCGTGTTTGACCGCCAGTTGGTGGCCCACGCGCTGGAGAGCATTCAGCAGCGGGTGAGCCGTGGCGCAGGCAGCCCGTCGGCCCAGTTTGTCACCACCACACAGGCCGGCCAGTTGCTGAAAGTGCAAATGGCCCCGGTGCGCAATGATGACGCGGCGGGTGGCACGGCTGAGATCAGCGGTTTTGTGTTGATGCTGGACAACGTGACCCGGGCCTTTGAAGCCGAGCACACGCGTGACCAGTTGCTGCACGGGCTCACCGAGGGCAGCCGCTCATCGCTGGCCAACATTCAGGCGGCCGTGGACATGCTGGCCTACCCGGACCTGGACGCCGACATGCGCGAGCGCTTTTTGACCGTGGTGCGCGAAGAGGTGAGCAACCAGAGTGAGCGTATTTCGGCCATGACTCAAAAGGCGTCCGAGGGCTTGAAGGCCCGCTGGCCGCTGGAGGAAATGCTGGGCGCCGACGTGCTGTTGGCCAGCCAGCGCCGCATCGAGGCGCGCAACAAGCGCACCGTCACGCTGGAAAATCTGGATGCCAGTGTCTGGCTGAAGGTGGACAGCTTCAGTCTGACGCAGGCGCTTGACTACCTGGCCATGCGGCTGGTGGACGAGTTTGATGTCAAATTTTTCCGGCTGCGGCTGCAGCCATCAGGCAACCGGGCTCAGCTCGACCTGATCTGGACCGGCCAGGCCATGAGCACCGAAACCGTGATGAGCTGGGAAATGGACAGCATGCGTTTTGGCGCCGAGAGCACGCCACTGACGGTGCGTGACGTGGTGGAGCGCCACGGCGGCGAGATGTGGTTTGAGCGTGAGCGGACGCGCCATGAAGCTTTTTTCAGGTTTTTGCTGCCGTTGGCCAGTGTGCAGGAGCAGCTTGAGGCCACGCAAATCTTGCACAACGACAGTCGCCCGGAGTATTACGACTTTGACCTGTTTGCCGCGACCGACGAGAGCCACGCGCTCGAAGACCGCCTGCTCAGCGAACTGTCGTTCACTGTGTTTGACACCGAAACCACCGGGCTGAACCCGTCCGAGGGTGACGAGATCATTCAAATCGGTGCGGCGCGCATTGTCAACAGCAAGTTGCTGCGCCAGGAAAGTTTTGAGCAATTGGTCAACCCGGGCCGGCTGATTCCGGCGGCCACCATCCCGATTCATGGCATCACCCAGGACATGGTCAAGGGCAAGCCGCCCATCACCGAGGTGTTGCCGGCCTTTTATACCTTTGCCCAGGACACCGTGCTGGTGGCGCACAACGCCGCCTTTGACATGAAGTTTTTGCAACTGCAAGAGCGCCACACCGGCCTGGTGTTCAATCACCCGGTGCTCGACACCCTGCTGTTGTCAGCGGTGGTGCATCCGAATCAGGAGTCGCACCGGTTGGAGGCCATTGCCGAGCGTTTCAACATCACGGTGCTGGGTCGCCACACGGCTTTGGGCGATGCGTTTGTGACGGCAGAAGTCTGGCTGCGCCTGTTACCGTTGTTGCAGGCCATGGGCATCACCACCCTGCGCCAGGCCCGGGAAGCCGCGCAAAAGACCTATTACGCGCGGCTCAAGTACTGAGCCTGCTGCGCTCTGGCCTGAGCCCGATCCAAGGTGGCTGCCAGCTCCCTGATGGGTGCGGGCTGACGGTTGTTTTGCAAAAGTCAATAACGTTGCTTGAGCACATCTTGCAGCGTTTGCACCACGCTGAATGCGTTTTTCAGGTGGCTGCGCTCGAAGTTGGACAGTTCCTCCAGCGCCAAAAAGTTGTCGGGTGCCTTGCCTTGCCTGGTCTGGCGCGCCTGGTGGGCAATGCGCAGCTTGCCCAGAAACTCCAGCGCATCGCGCAGGTCGCGGGCACTTTGCGCGCTTACCTCGCCCGCTTGTGAAGACACCTCAAGCCGGTCATGGGTGTTGGCCACCGTGACACCTGCTGCCAGCGCGTAAATGCGCGCCAAATCCACAATCGGCACGATGCCGGTGTGCTTGAGGTCAATGGTGTGCGGGTTGTCGCCGCCTTTGCTCAGCGTGATCTGGCCAAACATGCCCAGCGGCGGCCGGTGCTTGAGCGCGTTGCTGACCATGTGGGCCAGAAACAGGCTGTTGCCCTTGGTGCGCTGCACCACCTGCTGGCGCAGGCCGTCAAGCAAGTCGGCCTTGCCATGGATGGCGCGCAGGTCAAAAAACACGCAGGTCAACATCAGCGCCTTGGGCTTGGGCTGGTCAACCCAGACGTGAAAGTATTCGGCCCAAACCCGGCGCGGCTGGCGCCATTGGTCGGTCATGGCCATCATGTCGCCCGGACAGTGGATGTAGCCGCACTCGGCCAGGCCGTCACAGACAAATTTGCTCAGCGCCTTGAAGTAAGCGCCATGCGTGGCTTCGTCAAAGGCATCGTCAAGGATCAGGCAGTTGTCCTGGTCGGACTTGGCTGTTTGCTCGTTGCGCGCCTGGCTGCCGGCGGCCACCCAGACGTAGTCAATCGGGGCCGGCCCAAACTGCGCCTCGGCCAGGTTGATCAGGCGGATGGTGATGGCATCGGTGATGGAGGTGATGATGTGCCCGGTGCTGTAGGCGCTGGCGTCGGCTGCGGCCAGATGTTGCTGCAACTGCTTGATGCGGGTGCTGATGGCTTTCAGGCCATCGACCGTGCTTTGTTTGTAGATGTCACCGGCCAGATACACCGCCGAGGTGCTGTGCTGTTCGGTCAGGTCGGTGGCGGTGATCATGCCCAGAATGTCGCCGCCTTCCATCACCGGGATGTGGTGGATGTTGTGGCGCGCCATCAGCAGCAGGGCTTCAAACGCCGGGCTGTTGGCGCTCACGGTCATGGGTGCCAGGGTGGCAATGTCTGACACCGGATGGCTGATGTCCAGCCCCTGTGCGACCACGCGGTTGCGCAGGTCGCGGTCGGTCACCAGGCCAAACAGCAAACCCTGCTCGACCAGCAGCACCGACGACACCCGCAGGTCGCGCATGAGCGCTGCGGTGGCCTGAATTGAGGTGTCGGGGGTCACGGTGATGGGCGCGCGCTTGATCAGGGTGCGAATGGGCGTGCTCAGCAGGTTCAGCGCGTTGCTGGATTCGGTGACCTGTGGCGTCTGCGCCTCCTGAGGTTGATGCGCCGCCTGATATGAAGGCAGAAAGAAAGCCAGTTGAGGATGTTTGGCGCACAGCTGGACCAGCACTTCAGCCGGCAGCCAGGCCAGTTCGCAATCGGACCCGGCCACAGCCTGCCAGGTCGCCAGTTGCGGCGCTGGCGTGGCCCCAAAACCAAACAGGTCGCCGGCTTCGAGCTGCACCGACAAGTTCAGGTCAGGGTCACTCAAGCGCGCGCTGCCGCTCAGGATCAGGCCCAGCCGGTCGGGCAGCCGACCCTGCGCGAGCAGTGTCGCGCCCGCTGTTGCGCTGGCCAGCGTGAATTGGCCGGCCAGGGCCTCACGGCTTTTGCTGCTGAGCTGGGCAAAAACCCGCTGGCGCGACAAGTGGCTGGTTAACAGGGTTGGTGGCTTGGGCGTGGAGGGCATGTTGGGTCACTCGGGTTGTTCTGGCGGGCCGGGCAATTTTCGGCCAAATTTTAGAATACGGGTGGCAATCAGTGTTTCGGTCAGAAAGCACAGCAGGGCCAGCAAAAAGCAGGTCACGCCAGAAAGAAACAGGATGGTGGCAATGCGAAAGATCTGCCATTCGGTGGTCTCGCCCAGAAACAGCGCCATGATGGTCAGACCGATCAGAATGGCGCAAAACGTCAGCAGCGCAATGCACGCATTGACCAATGCGCCGCGCTGGCGAAGTTGCTTGAGCTCTTCAAAGGCGGAGGTCATGGGATCGATGTGTGGGGCTGCATCGATTCGATCTTCAAGGATGCGGGCGCGGTCGATGATGCGCGCCAGTCGCCCGGCCACGCTGCCAATCATGCCGGCCACGGCGGTGAGCAGAAACACGGGCGCCACGGCAAGCTGGATGCCATGGGTGACGGTGTCGAGGTCGGTGGCAAAAAACATGGAAATTCCCCGATGGTGAATCGTCTCACTGTAACTTCAAGCGGCCTTGGCGCGCCTGTTTCTGACCAGTGCCGTCAGACCAATCGCCGCCACCGCCATCAACAGGGCCGGAAAGCCAAATGCGAATGATGCCTCAAGCAAGGCGCCGGATGCGCTGGAGGCGACCAGCCCGCCCAGTGTGTAGGACAGCACCAGCACGGCGGTGGCATTGACCAGCACGATGCCTTTGTCACGCGCACCAATGTCAATCATGGACAGGGTGTAGAGCGCGCCGCCTGCGGCACCCCAGATGCCCACCATCGGCCAGATCAGCCAGTGCGCCCTGGCGGCCCAGGGGAGGGCAAAGGTGGACAACAAAATGACTGCAGCGCACACCGCCATCAAGGTTCGCCGCCCGTGGGCCGGGGTGGTGAAGCGGTCTGCCAGCATGCCCGCAGGCAGAGCCGCCAGCATGCCGCCCAAGCCGCTGACCGACACCAGCAAAGCCGCGCCGCTGGCACCGAGGCCCAGGGTGAGGCCGTAAAGCGGCAGGATGGAGGCCAACCCGAGTTCAAAAAAGCCGCCCACAAAACCCGCCAGCATGATGACCGGCTGGGCCCGCACCGCGCGCATCAGTCCCTGCCAGCCAATGCCCGCCGTGTGGTGGTCTGGGTCTGGCGGAAGCGCTGGTATCAGCGCGGTCCAGGCCAGGCCGACGGCCAGCAGCGCGATCACCAGCCCGAATGCCGCGGCGCTGTCGGTGCCGACCCAGGCCAGCAGCACCGGACCGATGACAAAGGTGAGCCCGACCATGGTGGCATAGGCGCCAATGTAGCGGCCGGTCTGTCCGGGCGGTGCAAATTCGGCAATGAAGGCCTCCGCCAGCACCCAGCGCAAGCCACCCGCCACGCCGGCCATCAGCTCCAGCGCAAACCAGACCCACAGCACATCGGTGAGCATGAAGCCAATGGCTGCAACCATTGGCAAGGTGGAGGCGATCCACATGGCGGTGCGCCGCCCCAGCCGGTGGGTGACCAGGGAGGCAAAGGGCGTGACGATAAAAATACCCAGCCAGGTGGTGGCCGCAAAAAGCCCGGCCACCGTGGTGGAAACGTCGGCTTTTTTGAGCAGCAACAAGAGCAGCGGCGACAGCATGAAAATGCCGGAAAGCTGGAACAGGGTGGAGCCAAAGACGCTCAGCAAGCCTTGTCGCAAGATTTATCCCGCTGACTGCAGCGCGAGTCCGGCATGTTCGCGCAGCGGATGAAAGTGGATTTTGGGGAAGCGCTCCTGCGCCAGCCGCACGTCATACGGGCTGGTGCACAGGTAGGCCAGGGTGTCGGCGGCGTCGCGCGCCATGCGCTGCGGGTAGGCGTAGACAAATTCCTTGAGTTCGGCGGGCGAGTCGGCGGTGATCCAGCGCGCGCCGGTGTACTGGCTGCTCTCCAGCCGCACATCGGCGTCGTATTCGCCTTTGAGGCGGTGCTGCACCACCTCAAACTGCAACTGGCCGATGGCACCGAGCAGCATGTTGCCGCCCATCTCGGGCTTGAACACCTGGATCGCGCCTTCTTCGCCCAACTGCGCCAGCCCTTGCTGCAACTGTTTGGTGCGCAGCGGGTTTTTCAGCACCACGGTCATGAACATCTCGGGGGCAAAAAACGGCAGGCCGGTAAACAGCAGATTCACCGAGCCGTCGGTGATGGTGTCGCCGAGCTGCACGCCGCCGTGGGTGGTAAAGCCGACGATGTCGCCGGCATAGGCTTCTTCGACCGCCTCGCGGCGCTGGCTCATGAAGGTCACCACGCTGGTCGGGCGCAGCTCTTTGCTGGTGCGCATCACCTTGAGTTTCAAGCCCGGCACATATTTGCCGCTGGCAATGCGCACAAAGGCGATGCGGTCGCGGTGGTTGGCGTCCATGTTGGCCTGCACCTTGAACACCACGCCTGAAAAAGCGTCGTCTTCGGGCTGCACTTGCTTGATGACCGGCTGCTTGTTGACCACGAACGAACTGGTGCGCGGACCGGGCGAGGGCGCCAGGTCAACCAGCGCGTCCAGCACCTCCATCACACCAAAGTTATTCACGCCCGAGCCGAAGAACACCGGGGTCTGTTTGCCAGCCAAAAAGGCCTCACGGTCAAAGCTGGGCGAGGCGCCGGTGGCCAGCTCCATGCTTTCCAGCGCGGTATCCCACTCGTGGCCAAAGCGCTTTTGCAGTGCGTCCGGGTTGGACAGCGGCATGGCCTCGAAGTCGTGCGGCAGGCGCTCCGAGCCGGACTCGAACACCGTCATGGTCTGGGTGCGCAAATTGATGATGCCGCCAAAGCTCTTGCCCTGACCCACGGGCCAGGTCATGGGCACGCAGGGCATGCCGAGTTCGCGCTCGACCTCATCCAGAATGTCTAGCGGGTCGCGCACCTCGCGGTCCATCTTGTTGATGAAGGTGATGATGGGCGTGTCGCGCTGGCGGCAGACCTCGATCAGGCGCCGGGTTTGTGATTCGACGCCGTTGGCCGCGTCGATCACCATCAGCGCCGAGTCCACCGCCGTGAGCACGCGGTAGGTGTCTTCAGAGAAGTCCTTGTGACCGGGGGTGTCGAGCAGGTTGATGACGTGGTCGCGGTACACCATCTGCATCACCGAGCTGGCCACCGAGATGCCGCGCTGCTTCTCGATCTCCATCCAGTCAGACGTGGCATGGCGCGTGGCCTTGCGCGCCTTGACCGAGCCGGCGATCTGGATGGCGCCCGAGAACAGCAGCAGTTTTTCAGTCAGTGTGGTCTTGCCCGCGTCGGGGTGCGAGATGATGGCAAAAGTGCGGCGGCGGCGGGTTTCAAAAGCGTAGGTCACAGGGAATTCTCAAGTCTGGGGTTGGCGCAAGCCCGTTTGGCCTCTGCCCCGGGCTTGGCCGGGCATGGCTGGGTCGAGCGATTCAACCGCGGGAATCTGGCTATTTTAAAGGCTGGGCGGCGCCGGTTTAAGACGCAAATTGGTGCTAAATTCAAGTGGTCACAGTTGCATCAGGTGTTTCCATCATGGCTATTAAGACAATCCCCACCCAGCCCTTTGCCGGACAGCGTCCCGGTACCTCAGGTTTGCGAAAAAAAGTGACTGTGTTCACACAGCCTCATTACCTGGAAAATTTTGTCCAGGCGCTGTTGGATGTGCTGAATGCCACCGGTGCTGACGGTCAGGCCTTGAAAGGCCAGACGCTGGTTCTGGGCGGTGACGGCCGCTTTTACAACCGCGTGGCCGTGCAAACCATCCTGAAGCTGGCGGCGGCCAATGGCGTGGCGCGCGTGCTGCTGGGGCGCGGCGGCATTTTGTCGACGCCTGCGGTCAGTGCCGTGATCC
The DNA here is from genome assembly GCF_011391645.1 of Rhodoferax sp. Lineage (GTDB taxonomy): Bacteria > Pseudomonadota > Gammaproteobacteria > Burkholderiales > Burkholderiaceae_C > Rhodoferax. Next base: position 25,700 of record NZ_JAABQC010000024.1, read on the forward strand.
GGCGCCGCCAGGCCTTTGGCGGCATCGTGCTGTCGGCCAGCCACAACCCCGGCGGCCCCGATGGCGACTTTGGCATCAAGTACAACGCGGGCAATGGCGGTCCGGCCAATGAGGCGCTGACCGAGGCGGTGTATGCCCGCACCCAGTTGGTGCGTGAACTGCGCTGCAGCGATGCACCCGATGTCGACATCGATCGCCCGGGCCTGCAGCAGATCGAAAACATGCAGCTTGAAGTGATTGACCCGGTCGCGGATTACGCCGCGGTGATGCGTGAATTGTTTGACTTTGAGATGCTGCGCGGCATGTTTCAACGCGGTTTCCGGGTGCGCGTGGATGCCATGAACGCCGTGGGTGGCCCTTATGCCCGGGCCATTCTTGAGGGTGAGTTGGGCGCGCCGGTGGGCACTGTGGTCAATGCCGAGCCGCTGGAAGACTTTGGCGGCCTGCACCCTGACCCCAATCCGGTCAACGCGGAAGACCTGATTGCCCACATGAGCGCTGCCGATGCCCCAGACTTTGGCGCCGCCATGGACGGTGATGCCGACCGCAACATGGTGGTGGGCCGCAACTTTGTGGTCACGCCCTCTGACAGCCTGGCGCTGATGACGGCGCACGCCCGGCTGATTCCGGGCTACCGGAGCGGCTTGCTCGGGGTGGCGCGCTCGATGCCCACGTCGGCAGCGGTTGACCGGGTGGCCAAAGCCATGGGTTTGCCCTGTTTTGAGACCCCCACCGGCTGGAAATTTTTTGGCAACCTGCTCGATGCGGGTCGCGTGAGTTTGTGCGGCGAAGAGAGTTATGGCACCGGTTCCAGCCATGTGCGCGAAAAGGACGGGCTGTGGGCCATTCTTTTCTGGCTCAGCCTGCAAGGCGCCAGCGGCTGTTCGGTGGAGACCCTGGTGCGCGAGCATTGGCGTGTCTATGGCCGCAATTACTACACCCGGCATGACTATGAAGGCATCGCCGTGGATGCGGCCAACGCCTTGATGGCCGATTTGCGCGCCGCCTTGCCCGGTTTGTCGGGGCGTCAGTTGGGTGGCCGTCAGGTGGTGTTGGCTGACGATTTTGCCTACACCGACCCGGTTGACGCCTCGGTGTCGAGCCAGCAGGGCATCCGGCTGATTTTTGATGATGGCGCACGCGTCATTTTCCGGCTCTCGGGCACCGGCACCGAGGGCGCCACGCTGCGGCTTTACCTGGAGCGTTATGAGGCCGATGTGGCGCGGCAGGACCAGCCGGTGCAGCAGGCGCTGGCTGAGCTGGCGGCTGTGGCTGAGCAGGTGGCGGGCATCAGGGCGCGCACCGGCATGATGGGGCCCACGGTGGCCACCTGATGCCAGTGGCAAGTCAAATCAGCCTGTGATCAGGCCGTCACAGCTTCAACAGATTCAAACAACAAGGGAAATTCATGGTGCATTTTGAAAAAAGAACGCTGGAAACCCACCAATTGGTGCGGCACACGGTGGCTCTGATCTTGGCTGGCGGGCGTGGCTCGCGGCTCAAGCAATTGACTGACATGCGCGCCAAACCGGCTGTCTACTTTGGTGGCAAATTCCGCATCATTGACTTCGCCCTGTCCAATTGTCTGAATTCGGGCATCCGGCGCATGGCGGTGGTGACGCAGTACAAATCACATTCCCTGATGCGCCACTTGCAGCGCGGCTGGAGCTTTTTGCGCGCCGAGCTCAATGAAATGGTTGATCTGCTGCCCGCCCAGCAGCGCGCGGGTGAGGAGCATTGGTACCGTGGCACTGCCGATGCCATCTTCCAGAACATCGACATCATCCGCGCCAGCAAGCCCAATTACATCGTGATCCTGGCGGGCGACCATGTGTACAAGATGGACTACTCGATCATGCTCAAGGACCATGCGGCACAGGGCGCGGGTTGCACGGTGGGCTGCATCGAGGTGCCGCGGACCGAGGCCGGCGCGTTTGGGGTGATGGCCATCGATGAGGCGCGCCAGATCACCGCATTCATTGAAAAACCCGCAGATCCGCCTGCCATGCCGGGCAATGACGCGGTGTCGCTGGCCAGCATGGGGATTTACATTTTTAATGCCGATTACCTCTACCAGTTGCTGGAAAAAGATCTGGCCAATCCCCTGTCCGAGCATGACTTTGGCAAAAACGTGATTCCCCAGGCGGTGGCTGACGGCCGGGCGCTGGCGCATCCGTTTGGCCTGTCATGCATTTCGCGGGTCAAAGGCGCTGAGCCCTACTGGCGCGATGTCGGCACGCTTGACGCGTTTTGGTCGGCCAACCTGGACTTGGCGTCCACGGTGCCCGAACTCGATATTTACGACACCGACTGGCCGATCTGGACCTACCAGCGCCAGTTGCCGCCAGCCAAATTTGTGCCCGATAAAGACGGCAACCATGGCATTTACGCCAACACCGTGGTGTCGGGCGGCTGTATTGTGTCGGGCTCCCATGTGGCGCATTCGGTGCTGTTTTCCGAGGTGAGGGTGCACTCCGACTGCTTCATCGACGAGGCCGTGGTGCTGCCCGATGTGACGATCAACCGCCATTGCCGCCTGCGAAAAGTGGTGATTGACCGGGGTTGCGAGTTGCCCGAAGGACTGGTGGTGGGCGAAGACCCGGTGCTGGACGCACAGCGCTTTGAGCGCAGCGAAGGTGGCGTGGTGCTGATCACCCGCGATATGTTGGCTCAATTGACGTAAAGAGAAGTTGCCATGAAAGTGTTGCAGGTCAGCGCCGAAATCTTTCCGCTGCTCAAAACAGGCGGTCTGGCAGACATTGCCGGCGCCCTGCCGATTGCCCTGAATGCTTCGGGCTGTGCGGTGCGGGTGCTGTTGCCGGGGTTTGCGCCCATCCTGGCCGACCTGCAGTCGGACAGCGTGTTGACCGAACTGACCGCGCCCTGGGGCGAGCGCGTGCAGCTGCGCCAGGGCGTGCTGGGCAGCCTGGGCATCGCGGCCTACGTGATTGACGCGCCGGATCTTTATGCGCGTGCCGGAACGCCTTACGAAGATGCCCAGCGCCAGGCGCACCACGATAACCACCTGCGCTTTGCCTTGCTGGGCTGGGTGGCTGCGCAGCTGGCGTGCGGGCTCGACAGCCACTGGCGGCCGGCCGTGGTGCACAGCCATGACTGGCACGCCGCGCTGACATCGGCTTACCTGGCCTTCGGGCCTACGCAGGGCCGGCGGGTGGCCAGCGTTTACACCGTGCACAACTTGGCCTACCAGGGCGTTTTTGCACCGATCCATTTTTTTGATCTGGGTTTGCCCACGCAGGCCTTCTCGGTCAACGGCCTGGAGTTCCATGGCCAGTTGTCGTTCATGAAGGCCGGGCTTTACTACGCCGACCACATCACCACGGTCAGCCCCACTTACGCGCGGGAAATCCAGACGCCGGAGCAGGGTTGCGGCCTTGACGGCCTGCTGCGCTCCCGCGCCCATGAGCTGAGCGGCATCCTCAATGCGGTGGACGAGGCGGTGTGGAATCCGGCGACCGACGCAACCATTCCCGCCGCTTTCGATGCCAAAAAGCCGGCCGGCAAGGCGCTTTGCAAAGCCGCGCTGCAGCAGCAACTGGGCCTGGCAGTCAAACCCGATGTGCCGCTGTTTGGCTTGGTGAGCCGCCTCACCGAGCAAAAAGGCCTGTACCTGGTGCTGGCGGTGCTGGATGAACTGATTGCGCGGGGTGGGCAACTGGTGGTGCTGGGAACCGGTGATGCGGCGCTGGAGGATGCGTTCCTGGCGCGGGCAGCCGCGCACCCGCAAGCCGTCTCGGTGCGCATTGGCTATGACGAAGCCCATGCCCACCGCATCTTTGCCGCCACCGATGTCACTCTGGTGCCATCGCGGTTTGAGCCGTGCGGCCTGACGCAAATGTATGGTTTTAAATATGGCAGTTTGCCGCTGGTGCACCGCGTGGGCGGGCTGGCCGACACCGTGGTTGACTGTGCGCTGGAAAACCTGGCCGATGAAACAGCCAATGGATTTGTTTTTGATGCTTTCACGCCCGAGGCGCTGGCGCGTGCCATGCGCCGTGCCTGGGCGCTGTATGAACGCAAAAGCGAGTGGCGCAATGTGCGTCAGCGGGCCATGCAGCAGTCCCTGGGTTGGAACAAGGCAGCGGCGCAATATGTGGCGCTGTACCATCGCTTGCTCTCATGAGTTGCCGGGTCGCGTGGCATTTTCTTGTTGATGTTTACTTTTTGGAGCGCATGACGCATGGCTGATTCGTGGATGGCGCAGCGCGCCGCCGGTGTGGTGTTGCACCCCACCTCGTTGCCCGGGCCGCATGGCATGGGCGACCTTGGCCCAAATGCGTATTTTTTCATCGACTGGCTGCACACGGCCGGGCAGACGCTTTGGCAAACTTTGCCACTCGGACCCGTGGGACCGGGCGATTCGCCATACATGGGGAGTTCGGCGTTTGCCGGCAACCCGATGCTGGTGGCCTTTGAGCCGTTGGCGCAACGCGGCTGGCTGGATGCCGAAGGTCTGCAGCAGCCATGGGACGAGCAGCAAATTGACTATGCGGCCGTGACCCCCTGGCGGCTGCAAAAGCTGCGCGAGGCTTTTGCCGGTTTTGAGTTGCAGGCCACGGAGCAGGAACGCGCCGAGTTGTCCGCCTGGGCCTTGGGTCAGCAATCCTGGCTGGAGGACTACACCTTGTTCATGGCGCTCGATCAGGCTTACAGCCCGTTGCTGTGGCCCGAATGGCCGCCAGCGCTGGCCCGTCGTGACACGCTTGCGCTGGAAGTCGCGCAGGCCAGTCATGCCCATGAAATTGCTTTTTGGTGCTTTGTGCAGTGGCAATTTGACGTGCAATGGCAGGCCATCAAAAACTATGCCCACGGCAGGGGTGTGCGGCTGGTGGGTGACCTGCCGATTTTTGTGGCGCACCACGGCGCCGACTGCTGGGCCCGGCCTGATCTTTACAAACTCGACGCAACCGGTCAGCCGCAGGTGGTGGCGGGTGTGCCGCCCGACTATTTTTCAGACACCGGCCAGCGCTGGGGCAACCCGCTTTACGACTGGGCGGCCATGGCTGCCGATGGCTACCGCTGGTGGATTGAGCGCATGTGCCGTCAGTTGTACCTGGCTGACGTGGTGCGCATTGATCACTTCAGGGGCTTTGTCGATTACTGGGAAATCCCGGCCAGCGAACCTACCGCCGTCAAAGGTTGCTGGCAGCCCGGGCCAGGGGAGGCCCTGTTTACTGCGCTTTCGACCGCGCTGGGCGAATTGCCCATCATCGCCGAAGACCTTGGCATCATCACGCACGAGGTGAATGTGCTGCGCCAGCGCACCGGTTTCCCCGGCATGCGGGTGCTGCAATTTGCCTTTTCGGGCGATGCCGGCAGCGCCTACTTGCCGCACAATTTTGAGCCCAACACGGTGGTTTACACCGGCACCCATGACAACGACACCGTGCCCGGCTGGTGGGCCAGTTGCAGTGCGCATGAGCGCGCTTTTGCCACACACTACCTGGGCAGCGATGGCAAGGATGCGCATTGGGGCATGGTGCGCGCTGCCAGTTTTTCAGTCGCGCGCTTGTCGCTGTGCCAGTTTCAGGATGTGCTGGGGCTGGGCAGCGCGCACCGCATGAACACGCCTGGAACCATGGGCTGTTGGTCGTGGCGCTTCACCTGGGACCAGGTAACGACTGACATGGCCCAGCGGTTGGCCAACATCACCGCCGCCAGCGGCCGGGTCGGCTTTGACCGGTTGAAAATTTAGCTGTTTTCAAGGGGTGGTATACCGCTGGCCCAGGAAACTTTGTTGAGTTGCCTCCGGCAACGGTTTTTCCATTGGCACTGGCAGTTCCAGACCCGTTGGAGCCGTTCACGGCGGGCAGCTTTCCGGCTGTCCAATTCAACCCCAGTGAGACGCCATTCGTGGCATTCGGCATCGTGCCCATTGCGGGTGCACGGCGGGGTTGGAAGCGGTCATTCAAAGTCAAGGTAATCTGTTGGCGAAGCGCGCCACCGCCGAACGATCCCAGCAGCGCAGGTGTTTGCCGGTCAGGCTGATTGATGGAACGCATTCTGTGCGCCCACTTGTAATGCACCTACATTTCA
>NZ_JAABQC010000025.1 GCF_011391645.1 Rhodoferax sp.
TGGACGCAAGACGCGGACTACCAGGGCCTTCAGGGGGTGAATTACTTTGCCAGGCCTTGAGCTTGTGCAGGCAAAAAGCCAGCCCCTGATGCCGCCGCGGCGGTGAGCGCACATGCGCGCAAAGGGTGACGGCTGTGCTTTTTGTCAGGCCGTCCTAAACACATCAGAAGTGAGAATTCGCAACGGGAGCGGCGTTTACGGCTCTTAGGTTGTCTACTCCGATAAACCCCAGGAATACCAATATGAAGAATTCAGCCTCAAGTCTTCTCATTGCCGTGTCTCTGGCCCTGAGCGGTGGCGCTGTTATGGCGCAGCAGAAAAAGGCAGAGCCCGGAAAGCTTGAATTCGATACCAATTGCGCGATCTTCCATGGCGAGAATGGCAAGGGAAATGGGTCGTTGCAGGAGTTGCTGCGGGTCAGTCCACCCGATCTCACCCAGTTGGCCAAGAAAAATCAGGGCATTTGCCAGCCGCCCGGATGTATGACGTGATTCAGGGTGACGGTGTGGCCAGCCATGGTAGGCGTGACATGCCGATCTGGGGCCGCACTTACCTGGTTGACGACGCCCAAAGATTCATCGATGCGCGGGGCAATTACGACTCGGCGGCTTTGGTGCGCGGACGCATCCTGGCGCTGATCGAGTACATCAACCGGCTTCAGGCGCGTTGAGTTTGCGCGTTAGCAGCATGGCATCGCCATAGCTGAAAAATCGGTATTGCTCGCGGATGGCGTGGGCATAAAGCGCCATGATGTGCTCATAACCGGCAAAGGCGCTCACCAGCATCATCAGGCTGGACTTGGGCAGGTGAAAGTTGGTGATCAGCGCGTCCACCAGCCTGAAGTCAAACCCCGGCGTGATGAAGATGGATGTGTCGCCGGTGGTCTGGCCACTCAAGGCCCAGGATTCGAGCGTGCGCACCGTGGTGGTCCCCACGGCAATGATGCGCCCGCCGCGCGCGCGGCAGTCGGCAATGGCCTGCTGGGTCGCCGCCGGCACTTCATACCACTCGCTGTGCATCTGGTGCTCGGACAGGTTTTCAGTCTTGACTGGTTGAAAGGTGCCCGCGCCCACATGCAGCGTGACATGGGCGCGTTGCACGCCCGCGTCATCAAGCCGCTCAAACAGGGCTTCATCAAAATGTAGTGCCGCAGTGGGCGCGGCGACCGCACCCAGGTTCTTGGCAAACACGGTCTGGTAGCGCTGGGCATCCTCGGTGGAGTCGGCATGGGTGATGTAGGGGGGCAGCGGCACGTGGCCGTGGCGTGCCATCAGGGTGTAGGGGTCATCGCCTGCATCGTTGGACAGCACAAAGCGGAACAGCGCACCATTTGCATCGGGCCAGCGCCCCAGCAGCGTGGCGCTCAAATTGTCCGGGTAACCGGGCGCGCTCACCAGCGACACCGTGTCGCCCACGGCGGGCTTTTTGCTGACCCGCAGGTGCGCCGCCACCTGGTTGCCGCCAAGCACCCGCTCGATCAGCAGTTCCAGCTTGCCACCGGTGGCCTTTTCGCCAAACAGGCGCGCGTTCATGACCCGGGTGTCGTTGAACACCAGCAGGTCGCCTTGCTTCAGCAGCGTTGGCAGCTCCTTGAAGATGCGGTCAACCGGCTGGCCAGACGTGCTGTCGAGCAGCCGTGAGCCACTGCGCTCAGACGCCGGATGCTGGGCAATCAGCTCGGGCGGCAGAACAAAGTCAAAGTCGCTCAGGCAATACGCTCGTCCTGTGTCGGGCGCAAGCGGCATGGTGCTCACACCGGCCAGACCACGCCGTGGTCGTTCAGGATGGCGTCCATCGGCAAGTCGTGCGGTTCGGGCTCGAAATCGGGCAAAAAGTCGGTGCCAAAGCCCAGCCCCACGGTGAACGGGCGCGGCTTCAGGGTCGCCAGGGTGCGGTCATAAAAACCACCGCCGTAGCCCAGCCGGTAGCCGCCGGGGGCATAACCGACGCAGGCGACGAACAGCAGCGTGGGAGTAATGACCTCGGTGTCTTTGGGCTTGGGGATCCCGTAAGCGTCTTCTTCCATCGGGCAACCGGGGTACCAGGCATGAAAGGCCATGGTTTTGTGAACTTTGTCCACCACGGGCAGTCCAATCTTTCGCAGTTGTTGTTGCTCAATGAGTTCGCCGTCTTCTTTCCAGCGGTGCAGGGCTGGCAGCGGGTCAAACTCACCCTTGATCGGCCAATAGGCGCCGATCACGGTGTCGGGACGCCCCACCAGCCAGATGCGCATCACCTGCTGTAGCATGTCGATACGCTCTTGCCGGTCGGGCAGCCGCAGGCGTTGCTCGATCAGGCGCTTGCGCAAAGCTTTTTTTTCAATGGTCTTTTGTTCGTCAGAATTATTCATAATCACACCATGCAGTTGAGAACCATTTTGACATTGATTGGCTTGTTTGGCGTGCTGGGCGGCGTTCCCGCGCTGGCCCAGGGCCAGGCTTTCGGCCCGAGCGCGGCCGATTCCGTGATCCTGGAGATGCGCGAGGCCTTTGCCAAGGGCCAAACCAAACGCCTGACCGAGCTGCTGCCGCGCGCTCAAGGTCATGTGTTGGCGCCCTGGGCCGCCTACTGGGAGTTGCGCGCCCGCCTGGAAATGGCTGAGCCGCAGGAAATCAGCCGCTTTTTGAGCCGCTTCGCAGGCACTTACCAGGAAGACCGTTTGCGCAATGACTGGTTGCTGCTGCTGGGGCAGCGGCAGGAGTGGGGCACCTTCATGGCCGAGTACCCCAGTTTCCGCATGAATGATGACCGTTCGGTTCAGTGCTACGCCTTGCTGACCGACTTCAGGTCAAATGAGCGCGATGTGGCGCAACAGGTTGAGGCCTTGTGGCTGTCACAGCGCGATTTCGACCAGGGCTGTGCGGCCGCCGCGGAGCAGCAACTCAAGGCCAAAAAGCTCCAGCCGCATGCAGCCTGGCTGCGGGCGCGTCTTGCCATGGAAAATGGCACCCAGCGCAACGGCAACCAGCGCATTGCCAGCCAGGCCGTGGGCCTGCTTGACGCAGAATGGGCCAACACCGTCAGCGCGATTTATGGCAATCCCGAGCACTACCTCGAGGGCAAGCTGCTGGCGCTGCGTCTGCGCACCAAAGAGCTGGTCACGCTGGCCATGATTCGCCTCGCGGTCAAAGATCCCGACCTTGCAGCCGCTGAACTTGACAAGCTGCGCTGGAAAACCCAGCTCAGCCAGGAGGAGCGCAGCTGGGTCTGGGGCGTGATCGGCAAGGCCGCCGCGATGCGGCTTTCTGACAAGTCGCTGGCCTATTTCATGAATGGGCAAGACGCGCTCATGCACGCCGACCACCTGGCTTGGAAAGTGCGCGCGGCGCTGCGTGCGGGCAACTGGGAGCAGGTGGCCGCCGCCACTGCGGCGATGAGCGAGGGCCAACGCAAGGAGGCCGGCTGGACCTACTGGCGCGCACGCGCCCTCCTGGCCCTGGCCAAAACGCCGGCAGACCGTGTCGAGCCCCGGCGTCTGTTGCAAAGCGTGGCCGGGTTGCAGGGCTTTTACGAATTGCTGGCGCAAGAAGAGTTGGGCCTGGCCATCACACCGCCGCCCGCGCCGGAACCCCTGACGGAAGCAGAAAAAACGGCCGCCAACAGCAACCCTGGCTTGCAGCGTGCGCTGCTGGCCATTGCCATCGGGATGCGCTCCGATGGGGTGCGCGAATGGAACTACAGCACCAATCTGCACACACCCGGTGGCATGAGCGACCGCGAACTGCTGGCAGCGGCTGATCTGGCCTGTCGCAGCGAAGTCTGGGACCGCTGCATCAACACCAGTGAACGCACCAAGAACGTGTTTGACATCACGCAGCGCTTTCCGATGCCGCACAAGCAGGCGGTACTGAACCGTACACGCGAGATCGGGCTGGATCCGGCGTATGTTTATGGCCTGATCCGGCAAGAAAGCCGATTCATCATGGATGCCCGCTCGCACGTGGGCGCCTCGGGCCTGATGCAGGTGATGCCAGCCACGGCGAGCTGGACTGCCCGAAAAATTGGCATGACCGACTTCAGGCCGCACCAGATCACCGAGCGCGACACCAACATTGCCATCGGCACCGGCTACCTCAAGTTGGTGCTTGATGACTTTGCCGGCTCGATGCCTATGGCCGCTGCGGCCTACAACGCAGGCCCGGGTCGGCCGCGTGCCTGGCGCGGCCAGACTGGCGCACCGTTGCTGGAGGCCGCCATCTGGGCCGAAAACGTGCCCTTCACAGAAACCCGTGATTACGTCAAGAAAGTGCTCGCCAACACCACCATTTATGCGGCCATGATCACCGGCAAGACCCAGTCGCTCAAAGCCCGGCTGGGGCTGGTCGGGCCGCTGGACCAGGCGCTGGCCGTGAACCGTGAACTGCCTTGAGCCCCATGATGAAACTCTACATTGGCAACAAGAACTACTCATCCTGGTCGATGCGCTCCTGGGTGTTGCTGACCCAGGCCGGCATCCCGTTTGAAGAGGTGATGGTGCGTTTTGACGCCTTCACACCCGATTCGCAATTCAAGGCCACGATGCGCAAGGTGTCGCCGACGGCCAAGGTGCCGGTGCTGGTCGATGGCGACCTGGTGGTGTGGGACACGCTGGCGATTGCCGAGTATGTGGCCGAACAGTTCCCCGAGAAAGCCTTGTGGCCCACAGACAAAGCTGCCCGTGCCCGTGCCCGCAGCCTGTGCGCCGAAATGCACAGCGGCTTTGCCGGCCTGCGCTCGCAGTGTCCGATGAACATCGAGGCCAGCCTGCCTGAGGCGGGTGCACTGGCCTGGCGTGACCAGCCCGCGGTGCGCGCCGACGTGGCGCGCCTGGTCAGCATGTGGCAGCAGTGTCTTCAAACCAGTGGTGGCCCGTTGCTGTTTGGCAGCTTCAGTGCGGCCGACGCCACCTTTGCGCCGGTCTGCATGCGCCTGGTCACCTACGCTTTGCCGCTGCCCGATGATGTTCAGGCCTATGTCCAGCGCGTTTGTGCGTTACCGGCCGTGCAGGCCTGGATCGACGGCGCGCTGGCCGAGCAGGATTTTCTGGATTTTGAAGAGCCTTACCGACTGCACCGCTGAGATGCAAACTTACCTGGTGGGCGGTGCCGTGCGAGATGCCCTGTTGGGCTGGCCGGTCACCGACCGTGACTGGGTGGTGGTTGGCGCCACCCCTGAGCATATGTTGGCGCAGGGTTTTTTGCCGGTGGGCAAAGACTTTCCTGTGTTTCTGCACCCGCAAACCCACGACGAATACGCGCTGGCCCGCACCGAGCGAAAAACCGCGCCCGGCTACCACGGTTTTTCCATTCACGCGCATCCGGACGTGACCCTGGAAGAAGACCTGGCGCGGCGCGACATCACCGTCAACGCCATGGCGGTGGCGGCGTGCCATGTCCAGGCCAACGGCCAATGGGACCCGCAAAACCTGATCGATCCCCATGGCGGCTTGCAGGATTTGTCAGCCAGGGTGTTTCGCCATGTGAGTCCGGCGTTTCGTGAAGACCCGGTGCGCATCCTGCGCGTGGCGCGCCTGGCGGCACGCTTTGCCGACTTCACGGTGGCCCCGCAAACATTGCGACTCATGCGCGAGATGGTGGCCACGGGCGAGGTGGATCATCTGGTGGCCGAGCGCGTCTGGCAAGAACTTGCGCGCGGCCTGATGGAAGCCAAACCCTCGCGCATGTTTGCCGTGCTGCGCGACTGCGGCGCGCTGGCCAGGTTGCTGCCTGAAGTGGACCGCCTGTGGGGCGTGGCGCAGCGTGCCGACTACCATCCCGAGGTCGACACCGGCGTTCACGTGATGATGGTGGTCGACATGAGCGCGCACCTGCAGGCGCCACTGCCGGTGCGGCTGGCCTGCCTGACGCATGATCTGGGCAAGGGCAACACGCCAGCCGATATCCTGCCACGCCACCTGGGACATGAACAGCGCGGCGCCCAGTTGGTCAAGACTCTGAGTGACCGCCTGCGTGTGCCCACCGACTGCCGCGAACTGTCCGAGGTGATGGCGCGCGAGCACAGCAACATCCATCGCTCGCCCGGATTCGACGCCGCCGCGCTGGTGCGGTTGCTGGAGCGCTGTGATGCCCTGCGCAAGCCTGAGCGTTTTGCGCAAATACTGCTGGCCTGCGAATGCGATGCGCGGGGCCGGCTGGGTTATTTTGACTCGTCGTACCCGCAGCGCCAGCGGCTGCTCGATGTGCTCGCCACGATGCAAGCGGTGGACACCCGATCGATCGCCTCCGATGCCATGGCGGGTGGGGCGAGTGGCCAAAAAGTGGGTGAGCTCATTCATCAGGCCAGGACCCGGGCGGTGCAGAGATTGCTGTTGCCGTCGCACCAGGCTTCATGACTCCTCGGGTATGCTTGCACCATGTCCAGTTTGCTGATCATTGAAGACGACGAATTGCTGCGCGACGGCCTGTGCGCACAGCTTGCGCAGGCGGGCCACGGCATCACGGCGGCGGCCGATGGCGAAGCGGCTCAAAGGCTGCTCGAGGTGCAACGCTTTGACGGCGTGGTGCTGGATCTGGGTTTGCCAAAAATCAGTGGCATGGAACTGTTGCGCTGGCTGCGCAAGCGTCTGCCTGCCCTGCCGGTGCTGATCCTGACGGCGCGCGACGGTGTCGAGGATCGGGTGCAGGGGCTCAACGCCGGGGCGGATGATTACCTCACCAAGCCCTTCAACATGGCCGAATTGCAGGCCCGCCTGGGCGCCTTGTTGCGGCGCGCCCGGCTGCCGGCTTTTGGCGGCTCGCTGGAGCTGGCCAGCAGCCACAGCCAGCGTCCGCTGCGGGTGGATGCCACGCTGCCGCAAGCCTGGCTGGGGGATGAGGCGCTGGAACTCACGCAGCGCGAGTGGGCCCTGCTGTCGTTGCTGGTCACCCAGGCCGGGCGCGTGGTGAGTCGCGAGGATGTGCTGGAAACCTGGCAGAGCGACCCTGGTGAGCCCGGCGCCCTGGCCTCCAATGCGCTGGAGGTCTATATCCACCGCCTGCGCCGCAAACTGGTGGACTCGGGCCTGAATATTCGCAATGTGCGCGGCCTGGGCTACATGCTGGAAACCAGCAGCGCCTGACTGCCTGCGCGCGCAAATGACCCCTGTCAGCCCTCCCCAGCATCGCGGGCACGGCCTGTCCCTCAAGCGCCAGTTGTTGCTGTGGTTGTTGTTGCCGCAATTGGTGTTGTTTTTGGTGGGCGGCGCGCTGGCCTACCGGATCGCCCTCAAGTATGCCGAAAAGGCCATTGACCAGTCACTGACCCAACTGGTGCGCTCATTGGCGCGTCAGGTCAAACCAATTGGTTCGGGCCTGCTGATTGATTTTCCGCGCGCTGCGCAGGACATCATCGAGCAGGATCCCGCCGATCGCGTGAGCTACATGGTTTCAAGCCCGCCGGGCAGCTTCCTGCTGGGCAATGGCAAGCTGCCTGATCCGCCTGGAGAGTTGCTTCAGCCAACCCGTGAAGCGCTGCTTTACAACGCCCGCGTGGACGGCAAGCCGATGCGCGTGGCTTTGCTGGAGGTGGACTACGGCGACGCGGGCTCGCCGCAGCGCCTGCGCGTGCAGGTGGCCAAGAGCCTGGCGGTCCAGCAGCGCCTGACCACCGAGCTGATTGCCGACATGCTGGCACCGCTGCTGCTGCTGGCCATGGTGCTGAGCGTGCTGGTCTATGGCGGCATTTCACGCGGCTTGCAGCCGCTGACCCGGCTGCAGGCGCAATTGGGCGACCGGCGCAATCGGGTGTTGTCCGATTTGTCACCGATCGAGATGACGCAAGCGCCGCAGGAAGTACATGCACTGGCCGGTGCGGTGAACCATTTGCTGACGGCGGTGCGGCGCAGCCTGGGCCAGGAAAAACGCTTTCTGAATGATGCCGCGCACCAGTTGCGCACCCCTCTGGCGGGGTTGATCAGCCAGACCGAACTGGCGCTGGCGGAGCATGATCCGCAGGCCCTGCGCGAGCGGCTTGGCAAGGTGCTTGCCGGCGCCCAGCGCAGTGCCCATCTGGTGCACCAGTTGTTGTCGCTGGCGCGCAATGAGGTCGAAATCAAGCTGCAGCCGCTGGATGTCGCCAGCCTGGCGCGTGAAGTGGCGCGCGACTGGACACCGCGCGCGCTCAAGGCCGGGATAGACTTGGGTTATGAAGGGGTCGATTGCCTGATGCTGGCGGGCGAGAGTTTTTTGTTGCGTGAGGCACTGAACAACCTGATCGACAACGCCCTGATGTACGCCGGGAGCGGCAGCGAAGTGACCCTGAGCGTGCAACTGCAGGGCGATCAGGCGGTGCTCGAGGTGGCCGACAAAGGACCAGGTCTGTCACCGCAGGATTTGCCGCATGTGTTTGAGCGTTTTTGGCGCGCCAGTGATGTGCCGGGGGGTTGCGGGTTGGGTCTGGCCATCGTGGCCGAGATTGCCCAGCGCCATGGCGGTCAGGCCCGCGTGCTGGCAGCGCTGCCTCAGGGGTTGCGGGTGCAGTTGTGCTTGCCAGTCGATCACGCCGACAATCAGCGTGTGTGACTTTCAGTCATTTTTGGGATGAAAATTTATGGTGAATCTAGATGCTGGAGACAGCGCCGAGCAGGGAACACATGACTTCTGTCAAACCTTGCTGGGTTGCCTCAGTCAGGGGGTTTGTGTGTTTGACGCCGATGGCTGCGTGAGCCATTTCAATCCCTGTTTGCCCGATTTGCTCGACGTGCCGCCAGAGTTCCTGGCAAGCGGCCCCTCGCTGCGCGAAATCTACGATTTTCAGATGCAGCGCGGTGATTTTGCGGGCGCGCATCCGCCCCCGGATCAGCCAAACCTGCAGACATCCCCCCAAGCTGACCAGGAGCCGATATCCGAGCATTATTTGCGCTTGAAACACCTTGGGCGCACCCTGCAGGTGCAAACCCGATGCCTGCCGGATGCCCGACGGGTTCAAACGGTGGTGGATGTCAGTGACTATGTGCAGGCGGAGGCGGGTCGCAAACGCGCCAACCAACTGCTTTTTGCCACCCAGGCGCTGGCCGAGCTGGGCGGCTGGGAGGTTGACCTGGAGCACAGCCAGGTCACCTGGACCGAGGGCGTTTACCGCATTTTTGAGGCCACGCCGCAGACTTTCGCGCCGTCAGCCGCCAGCATCCGGCCCTTGTTCACCGAAGAATCGCTGGCCATTGACGAGGCCTCTTACCAGCACTCGGGCGAGCCCACCTCAACCCACGAGTATGAGATTGAAATGCTGACCCTGAAGGGCCGCCGTATCTGGCTTTACTCACGCGGAACCACCGCCTGGGAGCAAGGTCGACCGGTCAAGCGCACCACCATCGTGCAGGACATTACCCGGCGCAAGCAGACCGAGATGGCCCTGCGCGACAGCGAGGCGCGCTGGAAGCTGGCGCTGGAGAGTGTTGGCGACGGCGTCTGGGACCTGCAGGTGCAGAGCGGCGAACAATACCTGTCGCCGAATCTGCTGCGCATCTACGGCTACGAGGACGGCGAGCTCAAAGTCGGGGTGGCTGAACTCGACGCGCTGGTCCATCCCGACGATGTGGGGCGCCTGCAGCACGACCGACAGGCCCATCTGGATGGTGTCACGCCCACTTACAGCAATGAGCATCGGGTGTTGTGCAAGGACGGTAGCTGGAAATGGGTGCACAGCCGCGGCATGGTGATCAGCCGCGATGCCCAGGGTCAGGCGCTACGCATGCTGGGCACCCACACTGACATTACCGAGCGTAAAACGGCAGATGAGGTGGTCTGGCAACAAGCGCACTTTGATGCCCTGACCGGCTTGCCAAACCGGCGGCTGATGCGTGAGCGCCTGATTCAGGAGATGAAGAAATGCCGCCGCAATCACCTCAAACTGGGGCTTTTGTTCATCGACCTGGACCATTTCAAGGAAGTCAATGACACGCTGGGCCACGATCGCGGCGACGAGTTGCTGGTGGAGGCCGCGCGGCGCATTCAGCACTGCCTGCGTGAGGTGGATACCGTGGCGCGCATGGGGGGCGATGAATTTACCGTGATCGTGACGGCATTGAACGACGAGTCGAATCTGCAGGGTATCCTGCCCAAATTGCTGAATGCCTTGAGTGAGCCGTTTCAGCTCGGTCTGGACCAGGTGTTTGTGTCTGCCAGCATGGGCGTCACGGTGTTCCCCAACGACACCCTGGAGGTGGAAGACCTGCTGAAAAACGCCGATCAGGCACTTTATGTGGCCAAGGCCGCCGGCCGCAACCGCTTCAGCTTTTTCACGGCATCGCTGCAGGAGGCGGCAATGCAGCGCGCCCAACTGACTCACGACCTTCGTGCGGCCCTGCCTGCGCTGCAGTTTTTCATGCTGTACCAGCCCATCGTCAACCTTGCCAACGGCAGGATTCAGAAAGCCGAGGCGCTGATTCGCTGGCAGCATCCAACGCGCGGCTTGATCAGCCCGGCGGACTTTATTCCGATCGCCGAAAGCAGTGGCCTGATTGTTGACATGGGCGAGTGGATTTTTGACCAGGCCGCAGCCCAGGTCAAGCTCTGGCGCGCCCATTTGCACCCCCAGTTCCAGATCAGCGTCAACAAATCGCCGTTGCAATTTGAGAAGCCCAATCCCAACCATATGCCCTGGATCGACAAGCTGCGCGCCCTCGACCTGCCTGGTGAAAGCATGGTGGTTGAAATCACCGAGGGTCTGCTGCTGTCCAGCAGCACCGGTGTGGTTGAGCAATTGCTGAAATTGCGGCACGAAGGGATCAATGTGTCGCTGGACGACTTTGGCACCGGCTATTCGTCGCTGTCATACCTGCAAAAGTTTGACATTGACTTCATCAAGATTGACCAGTCATTTGTGCGCCATCTGAATGAAAACACGACCGATCTGGTGCTGTGTCAGGCCATCATCGCCATGGCCCACGCCCTGGGCATGAAGGTGATCGCCGAAGGCGTGGAAACGGTCGGGCAGCGTGATCTGCTGAAAGCTGCCGGCTGCGACTATGCGCAAGGGTATTTGTACTCACGCCCGTTGAGCCCGGCAGATTTTGAGGCCATGGTGCAAGGTTCGGAGCAAGCGCTGGACGATGCTGCAACGGCGTGACCCGCGTGACCGCGGCCGTGCCCCGCATCAGGCCAGGCGCAGGCCGCTTTGTGTGTTGAACCAGTTGTTGTGGTTGCTGCTCACTGTCATGCCGACCGTGTCGCCCATCTTCACTTGTGTGCTGGGTGGCGTGCGCACCGTGATCATGCCGACGCCGGTTTTCACCACCACATAGGTGTCGGCTCCGGTCGGCTCGACCAGCATCACCTGGCCGCGCCAGGTAGCGTCGTCGCTCAAGTGGATATGCTCGGGGCGCTGCCCCAGCGTGACTTTGCCTGATGCCGGGCAGGGCAGGGCAAGGCTGCCGCCCTCAAAGGCAAACAAGCCGTTGTCACCGGACCCGCTGGCCTGCCCTGTGATGAAGTTCATGGTGGGGGAGCCGATGAAACCCGCCACATAGGTGTTGGCCGGGCGGCGGTAAATGTCATCCGGTGTGCCAATTTGCTGCAGAATGCCGTCTTTCATCACGGCAATGCGGCTGCCCAGCGTCATGGCCTCGATCTGGTCATGCGTCACATACACCGTGGTGATGCCGCTCACCAGATGCAGGCGCTTGATCTCGGCGCGCATTTCCACGCGCAGCTTGGCGTCCAGGTTGCTCAAGGGTTCATCAAACAAAAACAGTTGCGGGTCACGCGCCAGGGCGCGACCCATGGCGACGCGCTGGCGCTGCCCGCCCGACAACTGAGCCGGCCGGCGGTCAAGCAGGTGCTCGATCTGCAGCATGACGGCCACTTCCTGGATGCGTTTTTTGCGCACCTCAAGCGGCACCTTGCGCATTTCCAGTGCAAAGCCAATGTTGTCGGCCACGCTCATGGTCGGGTACAAGGCGTAACTCTGAAACACCATGGCAATGTCGCGTTGGGCCGGGGCCACTCCGATGACGTTTTTGCCGGCAATCTTGAGTTCGCCCTCGGAAGGGTCTTCCAGGCCGGCAATGATGTTGAGCAGGGTGGACTTGCCGCAGCCAGAAGGCCCCACCAGAATCAAAAATTCACCGGGGGGAACTTCAATGTCGATCTTTTTCAGGACCTCGACGGCCTTGTCGCCCTTGCCATAAATCTTGCGAATGCCTGCGATGTGAAGAGAAGCTGCCATGATTTTTTATCCTTTCACAGCGCCAGCTGTGAGACCTTTGACGAAATATTGACCGGCCAACACATACACCAGCATGGTCGGCAAACCCGCGATGATGGCGGCTGCCATGTCAACGTTGTAGTTTTTCACGCTGCTGGTGGTGTTGGCCATGTTGTTCAAGCCGACCGTGATGGGCTTGCTGTCAGCGCCGCTGAAGGCCACGCCAAACAGAAAGTCGTTCCAGATGTTGGTGAACTGCCAGATCAGCGTCACCATCAGGATGGGCGTCGACATCGGGATCACGATGCGATAGAAAATGCGCCAGAAACCCGCGCCGTCCATGCGCGCGGCATTGACCAGCTCACGCGGTATGGCGGTGTAGTAGTTTCTGAAAAACAGGGTGGTGCCCGCCATGCCCGCGAGGCTATGCACCAGCACCAGGCCGGCAATCGAACTGGACAAGCCCAGATACCCCAGCACCTGGCTCATCGGCAGCAGCACCACCTGGAACGGCATGAACACACCAAACAGGATGAAACCAAACAGCAGATCACTGCCCTTGAACTTCCACATGCTGAGCACATAGCCATTGATCGCACCCCAGGCGGTCGAAATCAGCACCGCGGGCACCGCCATCATCACCGAGTTCCAGAAGTAGGGCTTCAGTCCCCGGCAGTCCACGCCGGTGCAGGCGGTGGACCAGGCCAGCGTCCAGGACTCAAAGTTCAACCCCTGCGGCAGGCTCAGCAGATTGCCGGAACGGATCTGTTCAGCGTCCTTGAAAGAGGTGGCCAGCATCACATAGAGTGGCGCCAGAAAAAAGAAGGCTGCCACACCCAAAACGGCATAAACCGCCAGTCGAGAAAGATTTTTTGCGTTCATCATTGGCTCCCGGCTCAACGCTCATGCGGCTTGGACCGCAGTTCGCTGTAAAGGTAAGGCACCACAATGGCGGCCACCAACGCCAGCATCATCGTGGCACTGGCTGCGCCCAGGCCGATCTGACCGCGGGTAAAGCTCATGGTGAACATGAAGGTGGCGGGCACATCCGAAGCAAAGCCCGGGCCGCCGGCGGTGAGCGCCATCACCAGGTCAAACGCCTTGATCGACAGGTGCGACAGCACCAGAATGGTGGAAAACACCACCGGGCGCAGCACCGGCAAAATGATGCGCCAGTAGATGCGCGGCAGAGAAGCGCCGTCAATTTGCGCCGCCTTGATGATGCTGTCGTCAATGCCGCGCAGCCCTGCCAGAAACAGTGCCATGGCAAAGCCGGCCGACTGCCAGATGCCGGCAATCACCACGCAGTAGATGGCAGTGTCGCTCTGCACCAGCCAGTCAAAGCTGAAACTGGCCCAGCCCAGGTCGTGCATGAGTTTTTCCAGCCCCAGGCTGGGGTTCAAAATCCATTTCCAGGCGGTGCCGGTGACAATGAACGAAAGCGCCATGGGGTACAAATAAATGGTGCGAATCACGCCTTCAAAGCGAATTTTCTGGTCCAGAAAAATCGCCAGCACCATGCCCAGCAGCATTGAGCCGCCGACATACAGCACGCTGAAAATACCGAGATTTTTCAGCGCCACATACCAGCGGTCCATCTCCCAAAGCTTGACATATTGCTCCAGCCCGACGAACTCGTCGTAATTGGGCAGCATGCGCGAATTGGTCACGGACAACACGCCGTTCCAGATCATGAAGCCGTAAATGAAGGCAAAGCCGAGCACAAAGCCCGGGGCGATCACCAGTTTGGGTAACACGTTTTCAAAGGATTTCATAGTCACTTTGCCTTTGGTTTTTGAACCTGGGAAGCCGCTCTGGTGGAATACCTGCGCTTGCTAACCGACCTGACGGGCCGGGTATCGCACTGCGTTCGTGTCCCCCGACCGAAAGCCTCCCGGCTTTCGGTCTCCTCCTTTACCTCACTTCGTGCAACACCCGCCCCGTCAGGTCTCGACGCCGGCTTGGCGTTTCTGCCAGCAAACCATCATCGTCCAGCAACAGGGTTGGGGTATGTATCAAAGCGAAGTAAAGGAGGAGCCCGTCAGGGCGGGGGACATGAGCGGCGACACGTACCCCAGCCCTGCTGCGAGTACGGTTAACAGCCTCAATTGCCCCCAGTTTTACCTGGTCGCAGCAGCCTTGGCGATGCTCTTGACGCCGTCGGCCACACTCATCTTGTCGTTGTTCCAGAACTGGCTGACTGCGTCCTTGATCGCGCCTTCGGCGGCAGGCATTACAGCCATGCCGTGCGCGATGGATGGCAACAGGCCACCCGTTTTGGCGGTGTCAACAAAGTCCTTGGTCGAGAGCTTGGCGCAATCGTCAAATTTGGCCATGCTCATGTTGAGGCGAACCGGGATGGAGCCCTTGTTCAAGTTGAATACTTCCTGGAACTCCGTGCCCATGATGGCGGCCGCCAGATCAGCCTGGGCCTTTTGAGCGGCAGCGTCTTTCAGTTTGAACATGGCAAACGAGTCCACGTTGAAGGTGTACGCATTGGCTGTGCCGGGGGCGGCAGCGCAAATGTAATCCTTGCCCGGCACCTTGCCGGCAGCGGTGAATTCACCCTTGGCCCAGTCTCCCATGAACTGGAACGCGGCCTTTTCCTGGATCACCATGGCCGTGGCCAGGTTCCAGTCGCGCCCGGGGGAGGCTGGGTCGGTGTAGCTTTTGATTTTGCGGAAAGTTTCCAGCGACTTGGTCATGGTGGCGCTCGTCAGTGCAGCCTGGTCCAATTTGACCAGAGCATCCTGGTAAAACTTGGCGCCACCCACACCCAGCACCACATCTTCAAACGTGGTGAAGTCCTGCCAGTTCTGGCCGCCATGCGCCACCGGGATCAGGCCGGCTTTTTTGACTTTTTCAGCTGCGGCAAAAAACTCGTCCCAGGTCTTGGGGGCGCCCGCAACTCCGGCCTTTTTCAACACGGCGGCATTGGCCCACATCCAGTTGACACGGTGCACATTGACCGGTGCTGCCACGTAGTTGCCTTTGTATTTCATGACATCAGCCACCACCTTGGGCAGCAACTCGTCCCATTTTTCGACCTTGGCAGTGGCGTCGAGGTTGGCCAGAACACCTTCTGAAGCCCACTCCTGAATTCCGGGGCCCTTGATTTGGGCGGCGGCGGGCGGATTGCCAGCAACGACCCGGCTTTTGAGAACGGTCATGGCGTTGTCGCCGCCGCCGCCAGCCACGGCAAAATCTTTCCAGGTGTGACCCTTGCCTTGCATGATTTTTTTCAGCTCACCGACCGACTTGGCCTCGCCGCCAGAGGTCCACCAGTGCAGCACTTCGACCTCACCGGCCATCGCCACATTACCTGCCAGCACAATGGCCACGGCCGAAGCCAATTTGGAAAGTTTGATCATGTTGTCTCCTTAAGTCTGCCTGCCTGCCCAATCCAGGGTCAGAAGGCGCGGGTGGATTCGTGCAGACACCGTGTTGCGCGAATTAATTAATTGTTAATTAATTTTCAGGAGCCCGCAAGGGGGTATTTACCCCTAGATGCCAACATTTTGATCCAGGACATGGGTTTTGCAACCGATCCGGCGTCCGAGGCGGGTTCAACGCGTGCTTGGAACGGTATCAGGCGACCAGCGCCAGCGCGCCAAAGTCACCCACCCGCTCGCCCAGGCCGGCGCTGACCAGCTCGCAGCCATCGGTCAAGGCGGGCAGCTTGCCCTTCACGACGGCTTGCAGGCGCGGCAAAAGGTAGTCGCGGTGATGCCAATAAACGCTGCCGCCAATGCTGATGCGTTGCAGGTCCAGCGTGGCAATCAAGGCGTAGAGCATGCGCCCCATCACCAGGCACAAGTCGTCAATCAGCCCCACCGCCTTGGCATCGCCGGCATAAGCTGCCTTGAAAAGTAGCGCCGCATCTGCATAGCCCGAACTGGCAAAGCGCCGCGCGATGGCATTGCCCGCCACCAGGCCTTCGACATCGCCCATGTTGCCGCAACCGCACAGCGCATCATTGTTGTCGCTCACAAACAGGTGGCCGGCGTGGCCGGCATTGCCATTTTTCCCGCGCAACACCTGTCCATCGACGCACAAACCGGTGCCAATGCCGGTACTCCAGGTCACGTAGGCGCAGTTGGCCATGGGTTGACCGTCCATTTGCAAGGCGCCCCAGCGGCGCTCGGCCTCAAGTGCGCCAATGCCGTCGTTTTCGACCCGCACATGGGCGAACGCGGCCCGCAGGGGCGCTTCCAGTAAAGCGGTTTTCCAGTCGTTGGGCAGGCCGCGTGCTTTGCCCGCCAGGCCGCCGCAAATATTTGGTGCCGCCAGTTCTACCAGACCGTTG
Source organism: Rhodoferax sp. (assembly GCF_011391645.1). Lineage (GTDB taxonomy): Bacteria > Pseudomonadota > Gammaproteobacteria > Burkholderiales > Burkholderiaceae_C > Rhodoferax. The sequence goes on from NZ_JAABQC010000025.1 coordinate 16,427, forward strand.
TTCAGCACGAAGGGACCGCAGGACGCCACGCCAACCCGGGCGATTCGCTGGACCGGCACGTCCGCCGCATCACAGCTCTGGCCAATCAGGCGGATGATTTGCTGGCTTAATGCATCGTTGGCTCCCGTGGTGGCGGTCGGCTCGGACACCTTGCCGCGGATACCCTGGTCGTCAACGATGTTGACCGCCACCTTGGTGCCGCCGATGTCGACGCAGGCAATTGGATGGCTGCCAGCGGGCAGGCTAAAACCATGGGTTAAAACGTGTGTTGTCATGAGAGGGGCCTCAATAAAATGAACTGGCCATGGGTCGTTGGCAGCAGGCGATGTTAAGGCACCGGCACATCAGACGCGGCCATAGTCGTCGCCCAGGCGCACGATGTCGTCTTCGCCCAGGTAGGCGCCGAACTGTATTTCAATAATTTCCACAGGCGCAGCAGTCACATTGGCAAGCCGGTGCACCTGGCCCAGCGCAATGTCGCAATGCTGACCCACGCCAAGGTCAACGCTGCGTTCACCCAGCGTGACCCGGGCTGTGCCTTGCACCACCACCCAGTGCTCGGCGCGCTGGGTGTGTCTTTGCAGGCTGATGCGCTGGCCGGGCAGCACACCAATGCGTTTTATCTTGTGGTTGGCTGCCTCGGAAACCGTTTCATACCAGCCCCAGGGCCGTGGCGTGCGCTCGATGCGTTCAACAGTCTGGGCGGTGGTGGACATGGTCGTGGCCTTGGATTGTGAGGGCCCCATGCTAATCCCGGCTGCGGGCGCTGGTTACCGCGGCATTACGCCGACATGACCCGGTTGCGTTCAGCCACCCGGCAAATGCTGCTTCGTCCAGCGCACGATGTCGGCCGCGCCCATGGCACCGGCCTGGCGCGCCACCTCGCGGCCGCCGACAAACAGCGCCAGCGTGGGGATGCTGCGGATGTTGAAACGGGCGCCCAGGGCTTGCTCGGCTTCGGTGTCCACCTTGGCCAGCCGCACTGCAGGCTCCAATTTGGCGGCGGCCTGCTCGAAGGCCGGGGCCATCTGGCGACACGGGCCGCACCAGGGCGCCCAAAAATCGACCAGCACCGGAATCTGGTTGCGCTGGATGTGGCGCGCAAAACTGGCTTCGTCGAGCATCACCGGATGAGCGGTAAACAGCGGCTTGTGACAACTGCCGCAGTCTGGCGCGTTGCCAAGGTTGGCGCGGCTGACGCGGTTGGTGGTGTGGCAATGCGGGCAAACAATGTGCAGGGGGTCGGTCATGACAAATCCTTTCAAGTCAACCAGATGGTTGCGCCCGACATGAATTCAAGCGGCAGATTCAAACGAATCTGGCAATGGCCGCCGCCACCAGGCTCAAGATGATCGTCGTGGTGAGCGGAATGAAGAATTCCTTGCCGAAAACCTTGAAACGGAAATCACCCGGCAACTTGCCAAATCCCAGCCGCTGCAGCCAGGGCGTGATGCCGTTGATCAGCACCAACGCCAAAAAAACAACGATGAGCCAGCGAAACATGGCGTCAGGCCTTGCTCATAGCGTGTGGGTTTTGTCGCCGGTTTCAAACCCGAGCGCCTGCCAGGGTTCACCCTTGTAAAAACCGATCACCTTGAAGAACTCGCCCATTTCATGCTCCATGATCAGTTTTTGCGCCATCACCCGGGTCGGCAGGTCGGCGCTTTCCATTTGCGTGAGCAGGCCGCAGTTCATCAAAAACCGGCCCTGGTTGCAGTAACCGAGCACGCCCAGGCCAGCGTCGATGCCGGCCAGTGCGATGCCGGTAAAGTTGACATGGGCGGTGATGTCCTTCTGGCCAACGCGAACCAAGGGGTCATCGTCCACCTGGTGCGCCTGGTGGCACATCACCGTGCCCATGTGGCGCTGCGGGTGGTAGTACTCAGCCTCGGGAAAGCCGTAGTCGATCAAAAACACCGCACCGCGGGAAAGTTTTTGGCCGAGGGTGCGCGCAAAGGATTCGCCCTGCGGGTGGATTTCGGTCAGATAGTCATGAACCCCGCCGAGTTCCAGCGGCGGGCGCAGTGCCGTGGGGCGGTCGGCCCAGGCAAACGTGGGTGCGCCGTCGGCGTCAAGCGCGCCCTGCACCACGCCGCGTTCATGCCACTGGCCCTGCACCCGCGCCAGCAGCTTAACCGGCATGGCGTCGAGCACCTCATTGCCCAGCACCACCCCTTGCAAGTCGTCCGGCAGCGCATCGACCCAACGCACCTGCCCGGCAAAGGCCGCCAGAGTGGCCTGCTGGCGCTCGCGCAGGCTGCTTGAAATGTCGACGATGGTGTAGCGCGGCAGGGCCGCCCCCTGCGCTTGCAGGGCCTGCAAAATCTGCAGCGCCAGCGCGCCCGAGCCGGCGCCAAACTCCCACACTTCCTGTGTTTGTGTCACCTGCAAAGCCTGCGCCACCTGCTGCGCCAACGTCCAGCCAAACAGCGGTGTCATTTCAGGCGAGGTGACAAAGTCGCTGCCTGCACTGCGCGCGCCGTCCTGCACGGTGTAGGGCAGGGTGCCAAATTTGGTGCTGCCGTGGGCGTAGTAACCCAGGCCGGGGGTGTACAGGGCCTGGTCCATGAAGACATCGAAACCAATCCAGCCGCCGGCCTGAAGAATCGTCTGGCGGATGTGGTGGGCGAGCTCGCTCGTTAAACTGTGGGTTGTTGTCATACCCTGGAATTGTCCCCGAATGTCGAACACCGCCACCATTAGCTCTCCCTCCGCACCTGCGCAACGCACTGTTTTGGTGACTGGCGCCGCCAAACGACTGGGTCGCGAGATTGCCCTGACCCTGGCCAGATCAGGCTGGCGCGTGGCCGTGCATTACCGCGACTCGGTGGAAGACGCGCGAAAAACGGTCGCTGACTGCATCAAATTGTCCGGCGCCAGCGTCTCGTTTCGCGCCAACCTGACCAATGAAACGGCGGTGCGCAACCTGCTTCCCAGCGTGCTCGAACAGTTGGGCCAGGTGGACGCCATTGTCAACAGCGCGTCCACGTTTGAGCACGACACGCCCGAGACCTTCAGCTTCGCCGCCATGGAAAAACACATGCGCGCCAACACCGGGGCGGCTATTCTGCTGAGCCAGGCGCTGCACGCGCATTTGCTCACACGGGAGGGCGCCCAGGGTGCGGTGGTGAACCTGCTGGACCAGAAATTATGGAACCCCAATCCCGATTTCATCAGCTACACGCTGTCCAAAGCCGCGCTGGAGTCCGCCAACACCATGCTGGCGCTGGCGCTGGCGCCGCAGGTGCGGGTGGTGGGCGTGGCCCCGGGCCTGACGCTGACCAGCCACATGCTGACGCCGGAAAAATTTGAAGCCCTGCACAAACTGTCCCCATTGGGCCGTTCATCGACTGCCGCCGATGTGGCGGCCACGGTGGCTTTCGCGCTTGAAAACCAGTCCATCACCGGCACCACCCTGCTGGTTGATGGTGGCCAGCACCTGATGAAGTTTGAGCGCGATTTCTCGCTGCTGTAACAGCGGTCGACCTTTTCATCTACCCATTTCCCACACCATGACCTATTACACCAGCAGCCACACGCTGGGCCACCAAACCCTGACGCTCACCGGCCTGCGTTTTGATGCCAACCTGGGCATTCTTGAAGCCGAAAAAAACGCCCCGCAGCCGATCCAGGTGGATGCCGAGCTGAGCCTGGGGCTGCAACCCCTGCTGCCGGCAGATGATGACATCATGCATGTGCTGGACTACCGCAAGGTGCGCAAGATCATCATCGACGAATGCACCGCGGAGCACGTCAACCTGCTGGAAACGCTGATTGGCAAGCTGGCCAACCGGCTCATGCAGTTGCCTAATGTGAAAGGGGTGCGCGTCAAGATCGCCAAGCTGGAGATATTTGCCGATTGCGAGGTGGCCATTCGCGTTGAAACCGGTCAGTGGAACAAGGATTAAAGCCATGAATGCCGTCTGGACAGACATCGAAACCCAAGACGCCAACCGGACGTCTTTACCGGCCACCCCGGCAGCGCGCGAACCCAAAATCGAGCGGGAAATCCACAAGCTCGAAAAACGCCTGTGCCGCCAGGTCGGGCAGGCCATCATCGACTTCAACATGATCGAGGAGGGCGACCGCGTCATGGTGTGTGTGAGCGGTGGCAAGGACAGCTACGGGCTCCTCGACATCTTGCTCAAACTGCAAAGGCGCGCGCCGATCGACTTTGAGATTATTGCCGTCAATCTCGACCAAAAACAACCCGGTTTTCCGGCGCACATCCTGCCCGAATACCTGGCCAAACTCGGCATCGAGTTTCACATTGAAACGCAAGACACCTACAGCATCGTCAAGAAAGTGGTGGCCGAGGGCAAGACCATGTGCAGCTTGTGCAGTCGCCTGCGCCGCGGCATTTTGTACCGGGTGGCCGATGAGCTCAAGATCACCAAAATCGCGCTGGGCCACCACCGCGACGACATGCTCGCCACCTTCTTCCTGAACATGTTCTTTGGCGGCAAACTCAAGGGCATGCCGCCCAAGCTGGTGAGTGACGACGGCGGCCACATCGTGATCCGGCCGCTGGCCAACGTGGCGGAAAAAGACCTCACCCGCTGGGCCGCGCACCGCGAGTTCCCGATCATCCCGTGCAGCCTGTGCGGCAGCCAGGAAAACCTGCAGCGCCAGCTCATTGGCCAGATGCTGCGTGACTGGGAAAAACAATACCCGGGCCGCACCGAGACCATGTTCACGGCCATGCAAAACGTGGTGCCGTCACACTTGATGGATGTCAATCGTTACGATTTCAAAAACATCAAAATCACCGGGCAGGCCGATGCGGAGGGCGACAAGGTCTTTGACGAGGAAGAATTTCCACTGCCCGGTTTAGCGGGTTTGCAGGTGGTGCAACTCTGAAACAAGGAGACAACCATGCCTCTGGTCTCTGTCAAAATTGCGCGATCAGCGCTGGTCTTGCTGGTGTTTCTGGTCTCGGGCTGCGCCAGCACGCGGCTCATTGACAGCCAGGTCAGCAGTTTCACCGCGCAAGCGATTGCCCCCGGGGCCAGTTACCAGTTTGAGCGCCTGCCCTCGCAAATGGCTGATTCCGCGAATCAGGCCAAACTGGAAAAGCTGGCCGAGCAGGCGCTGGCCAAGGTGGGGCTCAAGCGACAAAATGCGGCCAAGTTAAGTGTGCAGGTCAGTGCCATCCAGCGCCAGGAGACTTATTACACTGACAGCGGCCTCAACATTGGCTGGGGTTTGGGGTGGGTATGGGGTCGTGGGGCCTTGAGTGTGGGCAGCTATGGTCCGCTTTTTCCAGGACTGGACGCGCGCACCAGCTATTGGCGCCAGGTCAGTTTGATCATGCGCAACGCGGCGGGTGTTGTGGTGTTTGAAAGCCATGCCAGCCACGACGGCATCTGGTCCGACAGTGAAACGGTGCTGGCCGCCATGCTGGATGCCGCGCTGCAGGGCTTTCCGACGCCACCGGCGGGCGTACGCCGGGTCAATATTGAAATACCGAGGTAAACAGTTGAGGACAGCGCTGGTTCACTGCATGTAACTGCGGTCTGTCCCACAAATTTTTAAAATGTTGAGGACAGAGCTGGTTCACTTCGTGTAACTGCGGTCTGTCCCACAAAATATTATGCTTGCCACTCGCATCATCGCCATCCGTCACGGAGAAACCGCCTGGAACGTGGACACCCGGCTGCAGGGTCACCTGGACATTGCGCTCAACACCAAAGGTCTCTGGCAGGCAGAGCAAGTGGCGGGCGCACTGGCCGGTGAGGCTGTTGATGCCATTTACTCCAGCGATTTGCTGCGCGCCTGGCATACCGCCAGCGCCATCGCGCAAACCACCGGGGCGCAGCTGGTGGCCACCCAGGAACTGCGTGAACGCTGCTTTGGCAACTTTGAAGGCCAAACCTATGCTGAGCTTGAGGCGCAGTGGCCCGAGGCGGCGCTGCGTTGGCGCAAGCGTGAGCCCGACTGGGCGCCGCCGGGCGGTGAATCGCTGCTGGCTTTGCGCCAGCGCATCGCCAGCACTGTGGATGCTTTTGCCTCGCAACACGTGGGCGGCCAGATCGTGCTGGTGGCCCACGGCGGCGTGATGGACGTGCTGTACCGGCTGGCCACCGGCCAGGAACTACAGGCCCCGCGCACCTGGCAGTTGGGCAATGCCGCCATCAACCGCTTGCTGTGGACTCGCCAAGGCGTCACGCTGGTGGGTTGGGGCGATACGTCGCACCTCGAAGAGCCCACCTTGGACGAGAACAGCACCTGATGTATGGGGTCGACGTCAGTCGACCCTGGTAGGTGCAAGTCTGCCCCACAAATGCGGTTCTTTCACGGTAACATGCCCGGCTTTGATGACCAACCTATGGAGAATTTCAGTGCAGCTTGTTTGTCTTGACCTCGAAGGGGTTCTCGTCCCCGAAATCTGGATCGAATTTGCCAAGCGCACCGGTATCCCGGAACTGTCGCGCACCACCCGCGACGAGCCCGACTACGACAAGTTGATGACGTACCGGTTGAATTTGCTCAAGGCCCATCAACTGGGTCTGCCCGATATCCAAAAGGTGATCTCCGACATGGGGCCGATGGCCGGTGCCCGCGACTTTCTGGACGCGTTGCGGCGCGACTACCAGGTCATCATCCTGTCAGACACTTTTTATGAATTTGCCATGCCGTTGATGGCACAGCTCAACATGCCGGTGCTGTTTTGCCACAAGCTCGAAGCCGACGCCGATGGTTTTCTGGTGAACTACCACCTGCGCATGCCAAACCAGAAAAAAGAAGCGGTGCAGCGTTTCCGGGAGCTGCAGTTCAACGTGATAGCCGCCGGCGACTCGTACAACGACACCGCGATGCTGGCCGAGGCCAACGCCGGCATCCTGTTTCACCCGCCGCAGAATGTGATCGACGAATTTCCCCAGTTTCCGGTGACGATGAACTACACCGAGCTGCGCGCCGAGATCGACCGGGCCGCCCTGCGATAAGGCTACTTGTTATTCGGACTCGAACTGCCCCGCATTTTTGCCTTTGAAGGGCGCGTAAAACGCCTTGATCTGCACCATGTCGGCCTCGATGTTGCCGGTCGGCACAAAGACCGGCCCCAGGCCGCTGAGCTTGCGCTGGTAGTCCATGTACGCCATCACGATCGGCACCTGCGCCGTCACCGCGATGTGATAAAAACCGGTTTTCCAGTAGCGCGTTTTGCTGCGTGTGCCCTCGGGCGGCACGATCAGCTGCAGCGGGCCATCGGCGGCCTGAATGGCCTGCGCCGAGGCCAGCACCAGGTTGTTGGTTTTTGAGCGGTCCACCGAAATGCCGCCGAGCCAGCGCATCAGCGGGCCAAACGGAAAGCGAAAAATGCTGGCCTTGCCCATCCAGTAAATGTTCAGGCGCAGCGCAAAGGCCACCATCAGGGTGTAGGGCAGGTCCCAGTTGCTGGTGTGGGGTGCGGCAATCAGCACGCTTTTTTTCGCCTGCGCGGGCAGCGCGCCTTGCACTTGCCAGCCAGTCAGCTTGAGGAATGTCACCGAAAACACGCGCAGCAAGGTGTTGATGAGAGGGGTAGAAAATATGGTGCGATGCATGACTGAAACGATGGCGTTAAAAACGTCCAGCAGCCGTTTCACAGGCACCAAACGGCGGTCCTTTCCGGGCCGAATTATGGCTTATGTCTCCAGGTCCATGGCCGTCTGCACCTGCTGCAGCGGCGCTTCATGTTGGCGCCACAGGTGATGCTCTGCGGCGGTCATCAGCGAACCCACGCGCACCCCCAGCAGCCGCAGCTTTTGCTGCAGCGCAATCCGCTTGAGGCAAAGACCGGCATGGTGGCGGATGGTGGCAGCATCAAAGGTGTGGTCGGGCAACGTCAGGTCACGCGTGACGCTCTTGAAGTCATCAAAACGCAGCTTGATGCCAATGGTTTTTCCGACATAGCCCTTGCGCTGCAGGTCTTGTGCCACCTGCTCGCACAGGCGGGTAAAAATGGCCCCCAACTCGGCCCTGTCGCGCACCGCGTGCAGGTCGCGCTCAAACGTGGTCTCGCGGCTGATCGACACCGGCTCACTTTCCAGCACCACCGGGCGGCAGTCGATGCCGTGGGCGGCGTCGAACATCCAGGCCCCGGTTTTCTGGCCAAAGTGGTCGATCAACCAACCCACGTCCTTTTGCGCCAGCTCGCCAATGGTGTGGATGCCCAATTGCTGCAGTTTTTCATCGGCCTTGGGGCCAATGCCGTTGATCTTGCGGCAGGCCAGCGGCCAGAACCGGCCTTCCAGGTCGTCTTCGAAAACGATCGCAATGCCATTGGGTTTGTTGAATTCGCTGGCCATCTTGGCCAGCAGCTTGTTGGGCGCCACGCCCACCGAGCAGGTCAAGGCTGTGGCGTCATAAATGGCTTTCTGGATCAGCCGCGCCAGCACCCGGCCGCCTTCGCGCTGGCCGCCGGGAACCTGCGTGAAATCGATGTAAACCTCATCAATGCCACGGTCCTCCATAAGCGGCGCAATGTCCAGAATGATGTCCTTGAACGTGCGGGAATAGTGCCGGTAGGCGGCAAAGTCCACCGGCAGCAAAATCGCCTGGGGGCAGAGCCTGGCCGCTTTCATAAGCCCCATCGCCGAGCCCACGCCAAACTGGCGCGCGGCATAGGTGGCGGTGGTGATGACGCCGCGCCCGCTGTAGTCTTTCAGCCGTGGAAAGTCGGCGACCGGGATGCTGTGCGGCGCTCGCTCGTCTTGTGCTGCCTGCAGGTCGTCATTCTGCGCCCTGCGCCCGCCGCCAATGACCACCGGCAGCCCCTTGAGCTGGGGGTAACGCAGCAACTCGACGGAGGCATAAAACGCGTCCATGTCGAGATGGGCAATGCGGCGCAGCGGGGCGTTCAGTGGGGTGCTCATGAGGTCTTGATTTTCGATGCAACCGGGGCGGCAGCCTCTTGCCATTGGCCCAATGCGGCCAAAATGAGCGCGATTGCCTGCTTTTTTGGTGCGCCAAGTCAAATAAATGGCCAGCCATTCAGGTTAAGCTTGCCGGTGTTTTTTGGGTTGTTTCGGATTATTTGTCAATAGGTGGTTTCATGGATAAGCATTTTTTGAGTTCTCTGTTTTCGCCCGCCTCGATTGTGGTGTTTGCGGGCAAGCCCGAGGAGCCCGAGACACAGACCCCGCAGGCCCGTGTCTTGCACCAGGCCATCACGGCCCAGCGTTTTGCCGGAAAACTGATTTTTCTTGATATTCACGCCAGTGGAACCCTGGCCGATCTGGCCGCAGTGAATGCCGATCTGGCCATCATTGCGCTGCCGCCCTCCGAGGTTGCTGCTGCGCTGGAAATTGCCGGGCGCATCAAATGCCGTTCAGCCCTGGTGATCTCAAGCGGCATTGATGCCGCTCTGGCGGCTGACCTGCACAAAATGGCCACCCGCGACGGTATTCACCTGCTGGGTCCCAACAGTCTGGGCTTTCAGCGGCCGCACCTGCAGCTCAACGCCAGTGTGGCGGGCGATTTGGCAAAGCTTGGGCCGCTGGCGCTGGTATCGCAGTCAGGCGCGCTGACATCATCCATTCTGGACTGGGCCAAAAAGAACGCCGTGGGCTTTTCCACGGTGGTGTCGCTCGGGCCCAATACCGCAGTGGACATGGCCCAGGTGCTGGATTTTCTGGCCGCAGACGCAAAAACACACAGCATCGTGATCTATATGGAGGGCATCACCAATGCCCGGCGCTTCATGAGTGCGCTGCGCGCGGCGGCCAATGCCAAGCCGGTGGTGGTGCTCAAGGCCGGGCGCAAGCCGTCCAGCAATCAGGCGGCCCTGACCCATTCCGGCACCATCGTGGGGAGCGACGACGTGTTTGATGCCGCGCTGCGGCGCGCTGGCGCGGTGCGGGTACGCTCGTTTGTGGCCCTGTTCTCGGCCGCCAAGTGCCTGGCCTCGCGTTACAAGCCGGTGGGCAAGCGTTTGGCCATCATCACCAACGGCGGTGGCCCGGGTGTGCTGGCCGCCGACTGGGTGTGCGAAATCAATCTGGTGCTGGGGCGACTCACGCCCGAGCAGGTGGCCGCCCTCAAGCCGCTCATGCCACCCTTGTCCACCCTGACGGATTTGATCGACGTCTCAGAAGATGCCGGGCCGGAACATTTCCGTCTGGCCATTGAGGCTGTCAGCAAAGCCCCCCAGATTGACGGCATTCTGGTGATTTATTCACCAAAAATGGGGTCCGACGGTGATGCCGTGGCCAGCGCCATTGCCGATTTCAATCGCCATGTCAGCAAGCCGTTGCTGACCTGCTGGATGGGCGATGCCACGGTGGGTGATGCCCGCAAGATTCTGAACGACGCCAACATCCCCACCTTCCGCACCCCCGAGGCGGCGGTGGGCGCGTTTGGCAACATTGCCTCGTTCTACCAAAACCAGCAACTGCTGCAGCAAACACCGCCCCCGCTGTCTGACCTGTCGCAACCGGATGTGGAAGGCGCCCGCCTGCTGATCGAGAGCGTGCTGGCAGAGCGCCGCAAGGTGCTCACCGAGATGGAGTCGAAGGCGCTGCTGGCGGCTTTTCATATCCCGGTCACCAAAACCATTCTGGCCCGCAGTGCCAATGAGGCCATCATGATTGCCACCCAGCTGGGTTTTCCGGTGGCGCTCAAGATCGACTCGCCTGACATCAGCCACAAGTCAGACGTGCAGGGCGTGGCGCTCAATATCCTGAACGCCACCAGCGTGCGCGACACCTACCTCGGCATGATCCACACGGTGACCAAGTTGCAGCCACATGCCCGCATCAACGGGGTGACGATCCAGAACATGGCCAACCTGAAGCGCGGGCGCGAGGTCTGCGTGGGGCTGGTCACCGACGAGCCGTTCGGCCCGGTGATCGCCTTTGGCGCGGGTGGCACCATGATCGAACTCATCAACGACCGCGCCATGGAACTGCCGCCGCTGAACCAGTTTCTGGCGCGCCGCCTGATCGAGCGCTCACGCGTCGCGGAAACCCTGGGGATTTGGCGCGGCGCGCCGGCCGTTGACACGGAGGCGTTGGAGCAGATACTGCTGCGCGTGTCGGAGATGGTGTGCGAACTCCCCCAACTGCGCGAAATGGACATCAATCCCATCATCGTCGACGAGTCGGGTGCGCTGGCCGTGGATGCCCGCATCGTGGTGGACAACGCCGCGCCGTCGGTGCGCCACTACAACCACTTGGCCATCCTGCCGTACCCGTCGCAGCATGAGCAGTTGTGCCCGTTGGCGGGTGGCGGCGAATACATCGTGCGACCGGTGCACCCGGACGACGCCACCATGCTGCAGGATTTTGTGCGCAGCCTGTCGCCCGAGAGCCGCTATTTCCGTTTTGTGTCCAGCATGCAGGAGCTGCCGGCCAACATGCTGTCGCGCTTCACGCTGATTGACTATGACCGGGAAATGGCGCTGGTGGCGCTCATCACCGAGGAAGTCACCGACGCGCAGGGCGAGAAAGCGGAAGCCACGCGCATCATTGGCGTGTCGCGCTACATCACCAACCCCGACCGCGCCAGCTGCGAGTTTTCGCTGGTGGTGGCCGACGAGTTCAAGGGCCGTGGGCTGGGTTCGAGGCTGATGCTGTCGATCATGGACTTTGCGCGCGAAAAGGGCCTGACCGAGATCGAGGGCCTGGTGCTGGCCAACAACCCCAACATGCTCAAGCTCATGAAGGGGCTGGGCTTTGTCGTCAAGTCCTTCCCGGAAGACCCCGACTTCAAGCTGGTCACGCACCATTTGCAGGTGGTGTGAATTGAAGGGGCGCACCGGAATTGGATCCGCATGCGCCCCCATTGACCTGATTGCGAGGACGAGGGTGGCTGGACTTTGCTTCAGACATTCTGTGTGACTCTTGAAGACCCATCGCGGTCAGTCAACCTCCGAAAGTGCCTCCTGCGAACCCGACATTGGCACCAGTTGGCAGCTCTTCAATCGGCAATCTGGTGATGATTTCGTGCGAGGGAACGCTCGCCGTCCGTTGACCAACCGGGGCGTAGTGGGATGCGCTCCGCTATCGTCACAAACTACTTGACCCTGGCCTTATACATATAGCCAGTCTCCGATCTGACTTTTGACTTAAATGGGTAGGTCGCATCATTAGGATCAAAAGAAAGGACGATATTGGGCGTTCTACAACCGGAGAATCTGACGGTGTCCGCAGCAATCGTTACGTTGCGCTCACAACGCATAAGACCGCCGGTGTATGTACCCGTCGCGATGACATTGAGCTTCGCCACGATGTCTTTCCCGCTATCCACAAATATGGCTTCGGTTGCCCCGCTGTCGCGTGTATCGGGATTGGTCCATTCAATAACCCATCCGTTGGCAGGCTTAAGCAATATAGTCTTCAGGTCTTGAGCATTCGCTGATAGAGAAAACGTGGCCGTGAGAACTATTCCGGCAATGGCTAATGCGAGTTTCTTATTCATGGCAGTTTTCCTCTTGGCATTTGGTTGGCCAGCCCTGTGCAGGGTACGGTATCAGCATAGGTGACTCGCAGATACCCCTGATTGATAAATCGCAAGTGGAGCCATAAATATGATAACGATGGACTAGTCGGTCAATCCCGGTGGTCGCTGTGGCCTGACGCTCGAACCGCTCCTCACCGAGCGAACCGTTCGAATCTGTCGCGAGTGGACGGCACCAACTTCGCCGTACGTTTGATTCAGCCCAGACCCCGAAGAGACATTGGGATGGTCAATCTGCTCGTTCCAACGCGGGCATTCAAATTCTGTCGATCCGATCCAGCTTACCGCCGGAGTGCCGTTCGGAGTTGTGAGTGGTATTGGCGAACAGACCAAATTCGAACCAAGCGCAGTGCAATTTCCCATCAGCAGCTAGTCACACGCCGTCAAAATTCTTGATGCTGCCCAAACAAAACAACAAAAGATGCACAACTTGAGTGCATAACGTTATGCAATCGCCGCATCAATCTAAAATGCTTGCGCACCAAAACAAATCATTTACTCACTTTTAAGCCTCACAACGCACCAATATCGCGCACGTACTTGCCGAGGCAACTTCTGAAATGCACTGCTTTGCAATCCAAGTGATGTTGACTCTTTATCACCGACTTATTTTTTAACCCTCAAGGAAACCTATATGAAATACAAAACCCTGCTCGAATTCATGGACTACGTCAAAGCACGCGACCCGCATCAGCCGGAGTTTCACCAGGCCGTGCAAGAAGTGATGGGCAGCTTGTGGGGTTTTATCAAAGCGAACCCCCATTACGCCGACAGTGGCATCCTGGAGCGCTTGGTTGAATCCGAGCGTGTGATTCAGTTCCGTGTGTCGTGGGTGGATGATCACAACCATGTGCACACCAACCGCGCGTTTCGCATTCAACACAGCTCGGCCATTGGCCCGTTCAAGGGGGGAATGCGCTTTCACCCGTCGGTCAACTTGTCGATTTTGAAGTTTTTGGCGTTTGAGCAAACCTTCAAAAATGCCCTGACCACCCTGCCTATGGGTGGCGGCAAGGGCGGCTCTGACTTTGACCCCAAAGGCAAGAGCCGCAACGAGGTCATGCGTTTTTGCCAGGCTCTGATGGTGGAACTGTACCGGCATCTGGGCGCTGATACCGATGTGCCTGCGGGCGACATTGGAGTGGGCGGGCGCGAGGTGGGCTTCATGGCTGGCATGATGAAAAAACTCTCCAACAACGCCGCTTGTGTGTTCACCGGCAAAGGCTTGACCTTTGGCGGCAGCTTGATCCGCCCCGAGGCCACTGGGTATGGGCTGGTGTACTTTGTGGAAGACATGCTCACCCGTAACAAATTCAGCATGGACGGTATGCGTGTTTCAGTGTCGGGCTCGGGCAACGTGTCGCAATATGCCATTCAAAAAGCCATGGAACTCGGTGCCAAGGTGGTCACGGCCTCAGACTCCAACGGCACGGTGATTGATGACGAAGGCTTTACCCCCGAGAAATTGGCCGCAATGATGGATATCAAAAACCGCCAGTATGGCCGCGTGGAAGATTACGCCAAACAGTTGGGTCTGCGCTACGAGGCAGGCATCAAACCATGGAGTGTGCCGGTGGACATTGCCCTGCCCTGCGCCACACAAAACGAAGTCAGCGGCGACGATGCCCGCGAGTTGGTCAAAAACGGGGTCAAGTGTGTGGCGGAAGGGGCCAACATGCCGTCCAACCTCGATGCCATCGAAGTCTTCCTGCACAACAAGATTTTGTACGGTCCGGGCAAGGCCGCAAATGCAGGCGGCGTGGCAACCTCCGGCCTGGAAATGACTCAAAACGCAGAACGTCTGCCATGGGGACGCGACGAGGTGGATGCCCGCTTGCGTTTGATCATGACTGACATTCATACCAACTGCGTTCGCTACGGCGAGCGAGAGGGCGGCTTTGTGAACTATGTTGATGGAGCCAACATTGCTGGCTTTGTCAAAGTGGCCGACGCCATGTCGAGCCAGGGCGTCTACTGATCCACTCCTGCACCTTTTCAGCGCAGTCGCTGCGCGGCCTAAATGGGGTGTTTTTCAAGAGCTGCAGGGCTGGCGCTGCGATCACTGCACGCTGCCCTGCCTAGTGTGATGATTGCTCGGTGGCTTTTAAACCTTCGGTTTTGCCCCTGCTCAATCGGGCATGAGAACTCCTAAGTCTGCGCAGTCGATGGAGTATTTGAGAAAGGGGTTGATGGACGCTGGCTTTCCCGATAACGAGCACTCGTGGCCGGTAGCCCCCGCTGCTTTGCAGATCCAAAACTTTCTCCAGATTTGACGGTCGATTTTGACGGTCGGCTTCGGAAAATGTTGAGCGACTCCGCTAGACCCTAAGCCGACAGCCAAATTTCCAGACAGCGGTCATCCAAATCGTCGGATTACCGCCTTGTGACTGCGGTTCGTGTACTCATTTTGTCGGTTGCGGACATCGCTCTTCACTTTGCCGACTGCGCCTTGGGAAAGCTCCATATCCCGTTTATCTTCGGCTGATACGTCC
>NZ_JAABQC010000026.1 GCF_011391645.1 Rhodoferax sp.
GATCCGAATATTGCGACCGCGTTGGACTTTATGGAGGCGCACCTGGAACGCCATGTCTGGTTTGCGGGCCAGCAACTTAGCATTGCCGACTTTCAAATGAGTTTTGCGGTTGAAGCGGCGCTGGCGCGGGGCGCCGAGGCGGCGCGCTTTCCGAGGCTGGCCGCTTATAAGGCGCGCATGACAGCGCGCCCGGCCTATCAGCGCGCCGTGGCCAAAGGCGGGCCAGTCATGATGTCGTAATCAGCAGTGCGGGCGCTGTCAAAAACTGCATCATTGACAAGAATTGCGTGATCCCGGACAGAACCGCAACCGGCTGAAATTTCCCGGGGCTGTCGCCTAGCAAATCCGCTGCACTTTAGTCTTAGGCTGGTCGCCCGGTTTTGATGGCTGGAACGGCAAGAAGGGCCTTCAAAAAATTGGCGTCCGACATGGCCGCCAATGCCTTGATGCCCGCGCGAATCAGTTCGCTTTTCTTGATTGAATTGCCCATTTCGCCAAAGTCCTGACCGTTGCAGGCGGGGTCACAGGCGTGGCCAAACCGCCGCGCCATGAGCGCGGCTATGTATGCAAGCGCACCGACGAAGCGCGCGCCCTTGGCTAATCTGCGTTTGGGCCTGACATCAGGCTCGTGATTGCACTTATGCACCTCACACAAAAGGAAACCTCATGAACAAAGACCAAGTCAAGGGCCAGGCAAAGAACATCGCTGGCAAAGTACAGGAAGCCACCGGCAAGCTGGTCGACAGCAAATCGCAAGAAGCCAAAGGCACCAAGCTGAAGGTAGAAGGCAAGGCCCAAAAGGCCTTAGGCGATGCCAAGGAAGTTGTCAAAGATGCCCGCGATGCGGTGCAGGACGCACTGAAATAGCATTCTTGATATTTGATACCGGCGCAGGACAAGACAGTCACGGCATGTGTGCGGCGTCCGACAGCAACGTGTGGCAATCCCTTCAGCGCCCTTCTGCTTCATGACACCGCGCCGGCGCAAGCTTTGTATCTGGCTACTCCTTGCTGCCTGCGGCTCGGCCCAGGCACAAACGTCAGGCATGAGTTTCGAGTCTGCCTTGGCGCGTGTCACGAACGGGTCAGACCAGTTGGCCGCCGCGCAAGCCGGTTTGGACAGCAAAGTGCTTCAGGCGCGAGCGCTGCAAGGGCTTGGCGGGCCGGTCGTGAGTTTGTCGGCCTCGGCTTACGCCTACAACCTGAATCTGAACTTCAACCTCGACCCTGTCAACCAGAGCTTGGCGCAGATTGGCCAGCAACTGGCGATTCCGTTGCAAAGCCTGCACATTCCACTGCCGCAGTTCCCGTCCAATTACAGCTTTAACCGCTCTGACACCGGCACCACCCAGTCGGTTTCAGCCGTCTGGCCAATCTACACCGGCGGTGCGAACGAAGCCGCGCGGGCGTTTGTGCAGGCGCAGGCCGATGAAGCCCGTGCCGATGCCGACAAAACCGGGCATGAGGTGGCCACGCTGCTGGTGCAGCGGTATTTTGGTGCGCAGCTTGCCGCCAAAGCGGCCACCTTGCGCCAAGCGGCATTGGACGACATAGCGCAGCACGATGCCGCCACGGCCAAGATGCTGGCAGCGGGCGTGGTCTCGCGCGTGGAGCGTCTCCAGGCGCAGGCCGCGTATGAAGAGGCCCGGCGCAACGCCAAAAAGGCGCAAAGTGATGCTGAGCTGGCTGCGGTGGCCGTCGCGCACATGGTCAACTCCAGCGCGGTGGGGCCACTTTCCACCCCGCTGTTTGTGCTGACGCAGCCCGTGGAACCGATGGCGCATTTTTTGGACAACGCGCTGGCGCGCCACCCGGGTTTGGCCAAGGTGGCGGCCAAACAGGCCCAGGCAGAGCAACTGCACCACGGCCAGGAAGGCTTGCGCAAGCCACAGGTGTTTGCGTTCGGGCAGCGCGAACTCGCGATGCGCGATGCCGATTGGGTGGGCGGTGTCAGCGTGCGCTGGACGCTGTTTGACTCGGTCGACCGCGATGCCTTGTCAGCCGCCTCCATCAAACAGATTGAGCAGGTGGCCCACACCGAGCGCCAGGCCCGCAGCGACATCACCTTGCTGGTGGAGAAAAATTGGCGCACGCTGGAGCAGGCCCGCCAGCAGTTTTTAGCCACCGAGCCCGGCGTGGTGCTGGCCAAAGAGGTGTTGCGCTTGCGCACGGCGGCACTGCGTGCGGGTACCGGCACCGCGCTGGAGCTGATGGACGCCGATGTCAACCTGGCCAAGGTGGAAACCGAGCGTGCCCAGGTGGCCTATGACTATGTTTACGCGCTTGCCAACCTGCTGGAGAGTTGCGGTTTGTCGGAACAGTTCAGTGCTTACGCCAGCAGGGCGGATGTGAGGGTTGATTGATCATGAAAAAAACCAGTTCAGTCCAACCCCTGGTGTGGGGCGTGGTGGCTGTGGCCGTGGTGGCGCTGTTGGGCTATGGGATGTGGCGCGCCAGCCAGCCCGCACCCGAGGTGTTTCAGGGCCAGATGGAAGCCACCGAAACCGATATTGCGCCCAAAGTGACGGCGCGTATTGCCCAGGTGTTGGTAAAAGAAGGCGAACAAGTGGTGGTAGGTGGCACGCTGATGCGCACCGACAGCCCCGAAGTGGCCGCCAAACTGGCGCAAGCCACCGCCGCGCAGCAGGCGGCGCAAGCGCTGGCCGACAAAGCCAACAACGGCGCACGTCCGCAAGAACTGGAGATGGCACGGCTGCAGTGGCAACGCGCCCAGGCGGCCGCCGAACTGGCTGAAACCTCGTTCCGCCGCATCGATGGTCTGGCCAAAGAAGGATTGGTGGCTGAGCAAAAGGGCGACGAGGCCCGCACCAATTTCACGACCTCGCGCGACCAGGCGCTCGCCGCGCGGGCCCAGTACGACCTGGCGCGCGCCGGTGCCCGCCCCGAAGATCAGGCCGCCGCCAATGCACAGGCGCGCCAGGTGGCCGGTGTGGTGGCCGAGGCGCAGGCCGCCCAGTCCGAGACCGAGCTCAAAAGCCCGGTGGCCGGTGAGGTGGCCAAGGTGCTGGCCAAAGTGGGCGAGTTGTCGGTGCAAGGGGTGGCCGTGGTGACTGTGGTTGATTTGAAAGACCAGTGGGTGGTGCTCAACGTGCGGGAAGACCGCTTGCAACGGTTTGCCAAAGACGCCGAATTTGATGCCGTGCTGCCCGCACTGGCCAATAAAAAGGTCCGCTTCAAGGTGTTTTACAGCGCGGTGATGCCTGACTTTGCCACCTGGCGGGCCACCCGGGCCGGTCAGGGCTTTGATGTCCGCACTTTTGAAGTCAAGGCGCGGCCCCTGGCAGTGATTGATGGCGCGCGCCCCGGCATGAGTGTGCTGGTGCAATAGGCCGCGACACCCATCGACACGCCAGTCCAGGTTGCACGGCATGAGTCAGACGCCATGACATTGCTCAGCGTTTTTGCCAGCAGCGCCCGGCGCGAAGCCGTGCGGCTGCGGCACAGTGCGTGGGACCTGGCCATGGTCACCTGGGTGCCGCTGTTGGCCTGCGGCTGGATTTGGTGGGTGTTCTCAGCGGGCTTGCCACAGCAGTTGCCCATTGGTGTGCTGGACCAGGACCACTCGGCCCTGTCGCGCCAGTTGCAGCGTTTTCTGGCTGCCACACCTGGCTTGAAACTGGTCAACAACTACAGCGACACGGCCCAGGCCAGTGCCGCCCTGCGGCGCACCGAGGTGTATGCGGTGGTGACCATTGCGCCGGACTTTGCCCGCAGCATCAAGCTCGGGCAGCCGGCCCACGTGACCTTGTTGCACAACGCGCAGCTGGGCACCCATTCGGGCCTGATCCAGCGCGATGTGCGCACCGCCGTGGCCACCTTGTCGGCGGGGGTGGAAATGGCGGCGCGCGGCAAACGCGGCCAAGCCCAGCTCAGCACCCGCGTGGCCATGGAGCCGATCCAGGCGCAGCTGGTGGCGCTGTTCAACGTGTCTGGCAACTACGAGCAGTTTTTGGCAGCGGCGCTGATTCCGGCTTTGTTGCACATTTTGGCCATGACCGCCGGGGCCTGGGCGGTGGGCCGCGAGCTGCGTGATGCCACCCTGGGCCAATGGCTGGGCGCACAACCCAGTTGGGCACAGGCCGGGGCCGCGCTGCTGGGCAAGTTGAGCTGGCCGTGGGCCAGCCTTGGACTGGTGGGGGTGGGCAGCCTGCTGGGCTTGACCTGGGGGCGGGGCTGGCATCCACCGGGCTCGCTGGCGTGGGTGTCGGTGGGTTTGCTGGCCTTTTTGGGGCTGTCACTGATGATGGGGGCTGTGGTTGCAGCCGCCAGCCTGTCGCTGCGCACGGCGCTGTCAGCCACCGGCTTCATCACCGCACCGGCTTTTGCGTTCAGCGGGGTCGGGTTTCCGTTGCAGTCGATGCCCCCGCTGGCACGGGCCTGGGCCGAAAGCTTGCCTTACACCCACTATGTGCGCCTGCAGATTGCCCAGTTGCAAATGGCGGCGCCGCTGCGCGATTCGGCACCGGTGCTGGCGGGCTTGCTGGCGGCGTTGCTGGTGCTGGGCGTGTGTGCTGCGTGGTGGCTGGTGCGCGCTGTGGGTCAGCCCCGGCGCTGGGGTGGGCGCTGATGCAGGCCATTCGTCGCCTGCTGCAAGCCTGGGCCGGTACCCTGGGCACCATTGCGCGTGACAAAGGCGTGCTGCTCATCATGGGGTTGGCGCCATTGCTTTACGGATTTTTTTATCCCTGGCCCTATGCCACCCAGGCGGTCACCCGTGTGGCTGTGGCGGTGGTGGATCTGGACCACAGCAACCTGTCGCGTCAGATCACGCGATTTGCCCAAGCCAGTCCACGCCTGCAGGTGCGTCTGGTCACGGGTGATGAACGCCAGGCGCAACAAGCTTTATGGGCCGGTGAGATTGAGGGCTACGCCGTGCTGCCACCAGACCTTAAACGCCATGTGCTGCGCAATAGCCAGGCGGTGGTCATGGTGCAGGGCAACGGCAGTTACACGCTGCTGAGCAAGGCGGTGCTCACAGGGTTTTCTGAGGTGGTGGGCACGGTGTCAGCCGGTGTTGAAATCGCCAAGCTGCAGGCGGGTGGCCAGGGCGCACGCCAAGCCCGGGCCACCCGCAACCCGATCAGCACCCAAATGGTGGCCTTGTTCAACCCCACCGAAGGCTATGGCAGTTATGTGGTGCCAGCGGTGGCCCTGTTGATCATCCAGCAAACCCTGCTGATGGGCGTTGGCATGCTGGTGGGCCTGTGGGCCGAAACCGGGCAACTGCGGGCTGACGCCGCGACCTGGCTCGGCCGCTTGCTGGCCTTTTCCACGGTGGGTTATGCCAGTGGCTTGCTGTACTTTGGCTGGATATTTGCGCTGCAGGATTTCCCCCGTGGCGCCAACCCAGGCGGTGCCTTGTGGCTGCTGGCTTGTTACGTTCCGGCCATTTGCACCTTGGGGGCCTTGCTTGGGGTGTGGTTTGGCAACCGTGAACGGGCCTTGCAGGTGCTGCTGTTCACCGCTTTGCCGGTTATTTTTGTGTCGGGCTTTTCCTGGCCCGCAGAAGCCTTGCCAGACGTGTTGCAAACCTTGCGCTGGGTGTTTCCCAGCACCGCTGGCATTCAGGCCTCACTCAAACTCAACCAGATGGGCGCTCCGCTGGACGATGTGATGGGGCTGCTGGCCGTGTTGTGCGGGTTGACCTTGGTGGCGGGTGGGGTGTTGCTGCGGGTGGTGCGCCCGCACCAATGACTGAATCCGAAAATTCAAGGAGATGGCGTTTTTAGCCAATCAAATCCTTGTGGCCCCCTAAGACGCTCCTCTTGGGATGGCAATCAGCGAACGCGCCGGCGTAACAGCCGCCGCCCGATCGACAGCACCGTGCTCACCACGGTTGCGGCAGCGGCAGGGCTGAGACGCTCTTGCCACGCCACTGGCGCCAGCGGCCAGCCCAGCGCCGTCAGGCCGGCCCAGGGCAGGTCTGCGATCCCGTCGATGGGTCGCTCTGCGGGCTTTGCCGGTGCATGAACGATGACTTGCCGCGCTGGCACCGGGCGGTGCCACAGGCGCCAACCCAGCCACAACACCATGCCGACGCCCGCCACTGGCAACACCCATGGCTTTGGCGTGACCGCCAGCTGTGCCCTGCGGGCGAGTGACTCGGCAGCGGATTGAATCCAGGCTTCGCGGGCGACCAGTCGCCGCTCGAGCTGTTCAATTTGGGTGTCGAGGTCGGCGACAGGCAAAGCTGCCGGTAGCTGATTCGGAGTCATGGCCTGCCCTCGGATCTGTTGGTGAATGGCTGGCGGTTCAGCGCAACGCCAGCCGCCGTTCCGGCCTTGGCCCCGAACACCAGGTGGCGCCGCGTGGCGGGCAGGCCCAGGCTGGCCAGCAGCCGGCGCACCCGCGACACGGCCGCCCAGGCCAGCGCCAAGTTGACCAGCAGCACGGCCAGCAAAGCCAATGGCCAGGACAAGCCTTGTGCGACCAGCGTCAGGCCAAGACCGCTGCACAACGCCAGCCAGGCCGCGGTGCCCAGAATGGCCGTCGCCATGACCAGCGCCATGATCTGCACCAGGCTGCGGCCGGCGCGCTGCAGTTCCAGCGCCAGCAATTCCAGCCGGTCACTCACCAGCCCGGGCAATTCCGCCATCACCTTCTGGAAGGCACGAAACCATGGCTGGGCACGAAGGTCTTCGGACATGGTGAGCTCCTGAGCGTCAGTGACGCGTTAAGGGTGGAAGGTGCGGTGGTTGCTGGGTACAGCCGGCAGATCGATTGATCAACCCGCGCCGGAGAAATGTAGTCTTCCTGTTGCAAGGCTGTCTGTGCGTCAACAAACAAAGCGCTGACAAAGTTAGTTTTGCTGTATTTCTACCATCCGCTTGGATGGTGCTAGGATGGAGGTATGACACAAAAAACCGCCACCGACCCGGCCAAGTCCAGATTGTCCGAGTCTGAAAAGATCACCATCAACCTCGGCTTTGTAGACCTGGGACACATTGACCTGCTGGTCTCGGAGGGCTTCTACAGCAACCGCACCGACCTCATCCGCACCGCCATTCGCAACCAGCTCAGCGCCCATTCGGAGGTGGTGAAACAGGTGATTGCGCGCAAGATGCTGGTGCTGGGCCTGCAGCATTTCAGTGCCGATGACCTGCGCGCCGTGCAGGCGGCCCAGCAGACGCTGCAAATCCGGGTGCTGGGCCTGGCTGTGATCTCGCCTGACGTGACGCCTGAGCTGGCGCTGGCCACCATCGCCTCGCTGGATGTGCTGGGCGCGCTGCAGGCCAGCCCGGCGGTCAAAGCCGCGCTGGCCGGCCGCCTGCGCTGAGCGCACCTGTCCAACCATTACCCATTGAATACCCCCCGAGAAAGATCACATGAACGATAACGTCCAGAACCTGATGCGCGAAGCCACCCAGCTGACGCAAGCCGGCCAATTGAATGAAGCCACCGCTGCCATCCAGCGCGCACTGCGCGGCTCAAGCGCGGGTGGCGGTGCCAGCGCAAGCAATTGGCCGCTGGAAATGAAAGGCGTTGGTTTTGAGGGCGATGCGTCTGCGCCAGCCGCCACCGGTGCGTTCACCTCAGGCACTCACACGCACGGCACCCTGACGCGCCGCTTCAAGCTCTACACACCGCCGGGCCAAGGCGGTCGCCTGATGCCGCTGGTGGTGATGCTGCATGGTTGCACCCAGAATCCGGACGACTTCGCCGTTGGCACCGGCATGAATCAGCGCGCCTGCGAGCAGGGCTTCTGCGTGCTGTACCCGGAGCAGTCACAAGACGCCAACCCGTCACTGTGCTGGAACTGGTTCGAGCACAACCACCAGCAACGCGGGCAGGGTGAACCGGCTTTGATCGCCAGCATGACACAGGCGGTGATCAAGCAACATGGCATTGATCCCAAGCGAGTCTTCATCGCCGGCTTGTCGGCCGGGGGCGCAATGGCGGCGATTGTGGCCGCAGCCTACCCCGAGATTTTTGCCGCGGTCGGGGTTCACTCCGGCATGCCGACCGGCGCCGCCAGCAACATGAGCGAGGCCTTCATGGTGATGAGAAGCGGCGAGTTGAGCATCGTCACGCGAGGAGGTGAGCGCGGCGCGGGCAAGGCAACGGAGGTCGCCCGGCGGCCCCAGACCACCGTGCCGACCATCGTGTTCCATGGCGACCAAGACACCACGGTGAACCCGCGCAATGGCGAGCAGGTGATTGCTGCGGTGAAGGGCAGCGGCACAAGCGGCCCCCGGGTGGAGCAGGGCGTGTCGGCCAGCGGTCGGGGGTATACCCGTTCCACCCGCCTTGCAGGCCACGGCCGCGTCCCGACTGAACATTGGCTGGTGCATGGGGCCGGGCACGCCTGGTCGGGCGGCTCCGCCAAGGGTTCTTACACCGACGGCAGCGGGCCCGACGCCACGCTTGAGATGCTGCGCTTCTTTTTCGAGCAGCGGGCCTGACGGCCCCGGGGTGCGCCTGTCAGACCCGCAGTAACGACAGCGCAGGAATGCTGGTCACCGTGCACAGTTCCCCGCACCAGCCAGTGCATGGCAATTTGCAATTGTGTGGGCTGGCGCACTGACACATCTGTCCATGGGCGTTGCAATGGAGGCCGAAAACCTGTGGGCTCCACCAAGAAACGCGGTGCCCCAGCATTTATCAACATCCATAAAAGAGGCAATTCATGAACAGCATCATTTACATCGTCGGCCTGGTTGTCATTGTTCTCGCAGCCCTGTCATTTTTCGGCTTGCGTTAGGCCGCGGCCCATTTGCAATTCAGTGCACCAGCAGGAGTATTCGACATGCGTTTAAACACCAAAGGCCGTTTTGCAGTGACGGCGATGATCGACGTTGCCTTGCGGGAAGCGCACGGACCGGTACCGCTGAACGACATCGCGTCGCGTCAGCAAATCTCGCTGTCCTACCTGGAGCAGTTGTTCAGCAAGCTGCGCCTGCAGGGGCTGGTCACCAGCATCCGCGGCCCGGGTGGTGGCTACACACTGGGCGGCCGGCTTGATGGCATCACGGTGGCAGACATCCTCTGCGCCGTTGAAGATGAGCCATCAAAAACAAAACAGCAAGACGCTTCATCGGCGCAAGACATGACGCAAGGCCTGTGGGACGCCATGAACGCCCGGGTGCTGCATTTCACCCAGTCGGTCACTTTGAAGAGCTTGGTGCTCGACCAGTTGGCCACGGGTGTCAAGATTGAGCAAAAGCCTTTGCCAAACCGGGGGGTTTTCAAAAAGCCGGCCCAACTGCACATCAATCCCGATGTGCCCAACTCGGTGTTTGCACTGGGTCGGTCGACACGGACACTTGGCTGAACCCGGCACGAAGCTCGTTAGCGATAAAAGAACATCGTCATTGCGAGCCCGGCTAAGCAGCCCATCAACCCCGGTTGCACTGACGTGCGGGCTACCCAACACGCTGGGGCCGGGGAGGTGGCCACGAGCCAGGCCACTCCCCGCTCAGGCCTTATTTCTTGGCAAATACCAGGTACATCGTGTCGTCTGACGTGGCGTGGCGCACCTGTGCATTGTCAAATGCGGCAAAGCCAAACCCGTAACGCGCACTCATGTCGGCAAACTGCACGTCGAACTTGCTGCCAGTCACCAGCTTGCGGCTCACCACCGAGGTGTGCATGCCGTTGGCATAGGTGTTTGCTGTTCGCACGTCACCGCGGTCGGTGCCAGTCAGCGGGTTGATGATGATCGAGGCCACTTCATCGCCCACCTTGAACTTGCTGTCATCAAAAGGCACTTGGTCGCCTTTTTTGATGTAGAAGTTGCCGCCGGCATTGGTGGCCTTGGCAGCACGGTCCATGAATGCCGGTTTGCCATCGACCAGCGCGATGTTGGTGTATTCGCCGCCGACTGGCCCCGGATCGCCCTTGCGGCCGGCGTTGGGTGCGGTCTTGGGGTCATAACGCGTGTCGTCGGTGTACTGGTCATCCACAAATCCCAAGGGGCCGGTGCGCTGGCCTTTCATGTGCCACATGTCCAGAATCTGGCCTGGCTGATTGGTGTACTTGTTGCCGTAGGGCTTGGTCTGACCTTCGTGGCAGGCCATGGCACAGCCTTCCTTGTCAAACTGCACGGCGGTCGCCGCGTTGGCCGGCCAGATCATGGCCCACTTGTCCTCGTAATACACGTTGTCATCGCCACCCTTGTCAGCCGGGTCCTTGAGCTTTTTCCAGGATCCATCGGCCTGTTTCTGGAACGGCCCGCGGCGGATCGAATTGGTTGGGTCCTTGTACTGGATCAGCATGTAGAGCATGTCAGCGGTATAGGCCGCCTTGAGGGTGACGACGCTTTCACCTTTTGCGCCTGGCTTGGCGCCAAAGTTGACGCCACCGGTCAACTCAGCCGACACAGGCTTGGCTTTGGACCACACCGGGTCGGCAGCGCCGGCTTCCGGGTTGGGTGCAGTGCTTGTGAATGTGGCAACCAAAGAATCGGGCGATGCCGGCTCTTGCACGGATTGGCAACCGGTCAGGGCCAGCAAAGCTGTCGCCATCGCTGCGGAAAATACTTTTAACTTCATGTTCATGCTCCAGGTTTTAAATATTCTCTTTGTCAAAAACGTTGACCTCAGCCATGGTGCGCGAGGCTCCGGGCAAAGAAGAATGGAGTGCAGTTTAGGCTTCGCCTCAGGCCATGATTTGATCTAAATCAAAGAAATGCAGTCCGGGCCTGACCATGAGGGTGTTACAAAATGACACTCAAAAGCCAACCCGCCGCGCCACCACCGCAACCGCCACCACCTTGAGGCCATGCAGCGCGCCGGCTGGCACGGCATCGCCATACTTGGAAATACCCAGCGCAAACAGGATCAGGACAAAGGCCGACGGCAGCGTAAAGCCAGCCCAGGCGGCCAGCGCACCGCTGTAGCCAGCGCGCGACAAGCCCAATGCCATGCCAACCTGGCTGCTGGCCGGCCCCGGCAAAAACTGGCACAGCGCCACCAGGTCGGCGTAGCTGCGTTCGGTCAACCAGCGCCGTTGTATGACGAACTCCAGGCGGGGGGTCATGCCGTCACTTTCTTGCTGCGACAGGGCTTGTGAAGTTGGTTAAAGTCTGTTTCATCTGATTTCAAATCATACCCAGCCATGCCAGATCACCACCACGCCACGATCGCCCGGCTGCTGGGCAACTTCCAGCCCACACGGACGGCTGTGTCACGGAATGTTCATGCAGGTTTCACGGAACCGTCACGATGCGTCATTAAGCTTCCCCGGCGAGCAATTCTTGCATTCCAACTCATCACGAAAACCCTTATGACCAACCCAATTGACTTCAACGACGAAAACTCCAACACCAGCAACAACCCGAGTTTTGACGCGGTGCTGCAAGCGCGCCTGAGCCGCCGTGGCGTATTGCTCGGTGGTGTGGGCGGCGTCGGTTCCGTGATGCTGGGCGCTGCCGGACTGGCCGCCAGTGGCGCAGCCGCTGCCGCGCAGCCTGCCGCCACGGCCGCAGGCAAGCTGGCTTTCAAGGCGGTTGCCAAGAGCCTGGCTGACGCCGTGATCGTGCCAACCGGCTATACCGCCAGCGTGCTCTACGCCTTGGGCGACCCACTGACGGGGAGCACGTCGGCCTACAAGAACGACGGTACCGACACCGACTATGAAAACCGCGCTGGCGACCACCATGACGGCATGGAATGGTTTGGTCTGGACAAATCAGGCAAACCCTCACAGTCGTCCGTGGACCACGGCTTGCTGGCCGTGAACCACGAAGCCACCACCGACGAAAAGCTCAGCTCATTCTTCCTGCATGCCAACGGCGGCACCAGCACCCTGCCCCGCCCGGCGGCTGAAGTGGACAAGGAAACGGCCATTCACGGCGTTTCGGTGGTCGAAGTCAAGAAAACCGGAAAAAAATGGGCCATAGTGCCGGCATCGCGCTTGAATTTCCGCCTGACCGCGCTCAGCGACAACATGCAGATCACTGGCCCGGCGCGCGGCAGCGCCCTGATGGTCACCAAGTATTCGCCCGACGGCACCAAAACCCGCGGCACGCTGAACAACTGTGGCACCGGCAAGACGCCCTGGGGCACCTTTTTGACAGGCGAAGAGAACTGGGCGGGTTACTTTACCCGCAGCGCCACGGACGATGCGACCCGCGCTGACAAGAGTGTGGTGGCGCTCAAGCGTTATGGCCGCGGCCAGGGCGCAGCATCACGCCATGGCTGGGAATCGGCCGGCAGCGACGACAAGTACGTTCGTTGGAACATCAGCCAGGGTAGTGGTGCGGCCTCCGACGACTACCGTAATGAGATGAACGGACAGGGCTACATCGTCGAAATCGACGCCTATGACAAGGCAAAGGTTGCACGCAAGCGCTCCGCCCTGGGCCGTTTTGCCCACGAAAGTGCAGCTTTCGGCAAGCCGGTGGCAGGTCAACCGCTGGCCGTGTACATGGGTGATGATTCGCGCGGCGAGTACATCTACAAGTTCGTGTCCACCAAGACTTGGGTCGCCGCCGACGCGAACCCAGCCGACCGCATCACCACCGGTGACACCTACCTCGACGCCGGCAAACTGTATGTCGCCAAGTTCAACAGCGACGGCACCGGCAGCTGGATCGAGTTGACCACCGGCAACCCGCTGATCTCGGGCTACGCCACTTACGCCTTTGCCGACCAGGCCGACATCTGTGTCAACTCGCGTCTGGCGGCCGACGCCGTGGGCGCCACCAAAATGGACCGCCCGGAGTGGTGCTCGACCAACGTGGCCAACGGTGAAATCTATTTCACCCTGACCAACAACAGCAACCGCCGGCTTGAGCCCGCCAACAGCAGCCAGGCGGCACCCGACAGCGCCAACCCGCGCGTTTACAGCGACATCAAGAATGGCAGCAGCACGCAAACCGGCAACCCCAACGGCCATGTGTTGCGCCTGAAGGAAGGCACGACGGGCAACGCCGCCACCAGCTTTGCTTGGGACGTGTATGTGTTCGGCACCGAATCCAGCGCAGCACCGGGTACCGTCAACCTGTCCAGCCTGACCGACGACCAGGACTTTTCCAGCCCCGACGGCCTGGTGTTCAGCCCGTCAACTGGCATCATGTGGATCCAGACCGACGACGGCGCCTACACCGACGTCACCAACTGCATGATGCTGGCCGCATTGCCGGGCACCGTGGGTGATGGCGGCAAGAAAACGCTGAGCTATACCAAGGCTGACAAGACGACATTAAGCGTGGATACCTACGTGGGCAAAGCCCCCGGCGAGGACAAGCTCAAGCGCTTCCTGGTCGGCCCTGTGGGCAGCGAGATCACCGGCCTGTGCGAAACGCCCGACGGCAAGGCGATGTTCATCAACATCCAGCACCCCGGCGAAACCACAGCCCAGGCCAATATTGCCGACCCGAGCAAGTACACCAGCCAGTGGCCCGGCAACGCCGGTTACGGCGCCGGCAAGCGGCCACGTTCGGCCACCATCGTGATCACCAAGAACGACGGCGGCAAGATCGGCACCTGATGCGTTGACACCTCAGCCCATAACTCGAAGTTGATCGCGGCCCCGCCGCTTTGCCCGGTTCCCGCAAGGGGGCCGGGCTTTTTATTGGTCACCCGCCTGCGGATGTTGTTGGCCTGCCCGAGGGCGTTACAAAGCTTCAGGGAAACATGCCTACAATTCCAGCCATGTATGAAAGAGCACGGTCATTGCGAGCCCGCTGAATCCGGCCCGCCACCGCCCACAAGCCTTGAACCTGTACCCGTCACTGCGCGCCACGCGTGGCAGTCCACGCAGCCAAAGGTCATGGATTGCTTCACAGCGTTGGCAATGACGACGTTCTTCCCGCGCTGGCTCTTTTTTTCGTTCAATCCATTCGAGGCATTTTTTCCATGGCTGAATCCATCCAGAACCCTCCCGCCACCGAGGCGCTGCGCGCCGTGAGCCCGGCCGACATGGCCAACGCCATTCGCGCCCTGAGCATGGACGCGGTGCAGGCTGCCAACTCCGGCCACCCCGGCGCGCCCATGGGCATGGCCGACATGGCGGTGGCGCTGTGGGGCAGCCACCTCAGGCACAACCCGGCCAACCCCCACTGGCTGGACCGCGACCGTTTTGTGCTCTCCAACGGCCACGGCTCCATGCTGCTGTACTCGGTGCTGCACCTCACGGGCTACAAGCTGCCGATCAAGGAATTGAAGAATTTCCGTCAATTGCACAGCAAGACGCCGGGCCACCCCGAAGTGGACGTGACCCCCGGCGTCGAAACCACCACCGGCCCGCTGGGCCAGGGCATCACCAATGCGGTGGGCATGGCGCTGGCTGAAAAGCTGCTGGCCGCAGAATTCAACCGCGACGACCTGGACGTGGTGAATCACCACACCTACGCTTTCATGGGCGACGGCTGCCTGATGGAAGGCATCAGCCACGAGGCCTGCGCGCTGGCCGGCGCCTGGAAGCTCAACAAGCTGATTGCCCTTTACGACGACAACGGCATCTCGATCGACGGCCAGGTCAGTCCCTGGTTCATCGACAACACCGCGCTGCGTTTTGTGGCTTATGGCTGGAACGTGCTAGGGCCCATCAACGGGCAAGACGCCGCGCTGGTGGCGCAGACCATTGCCGAGGCCAAACTGTCCGGCGAAAAACCCACGCTGATCATCTGCAAGACCGCCATTGGCGCCGGCTCACCCAACCGCGCCGGCACTGCCAAAGCGCACGGCGAACCTCTGGGCGCTGAAGAAATCAAGCTCACCCGCGAAGCCATTGGCTGGCCGCACGGCCCGTTCGTGATTCCCAAGGACATCTATGCCGCCTGGGACGCCAAAGCTGCCGGCAGCGCGCGTGAGAAAGCCTGGAACGACAAATTTGCCACCTACAAGGCCGCGCACCCGGCATTGGCCAAGGAGCTGCTGCGCCGCATGAAGGGCGACCTGCCCAAAAACTTCGCCCAGGTGGCGGTGGACACCGCCGTGGCGGCGCACACCAAGGCCGAGACCGTGGCCAGCCGCAAGGCCAGCCAGCTCGCGCTCGAAGCCTTTACTGCAGCGTTGCCCGAAATGCTGGGTGGCTCAGCCGACCTGACCGGCTCCAACCTCACCAACACCAAGAGCACGCCAGCGTTGCGCTTTGACTCATTGAGCGGCATCGGCAACGGTGGCCGCCACATCAACTACGGCGTGCGTGAATTCGGCATGGCCGCCATCATGAACGGTGTGGCGCTGCACGGCGGCTACATTCCCTATGGCGGCACCTTCCTCACCTTCAGCGACTACAGCCGCAACGCCATCCGCATGGCCGCGCTGATGAAGCTGCGCGTGGTGCATGTGTTCACCCACGACAGCATCGGCCTGGGCGAGGACGGACCCACCCACCAGTCGATCGAGCACGCGGCGTCCCTGCGCCTGATCCCCAACCTTGACGTGTGGCGCCCGGGCGACACCGCCGAGACCGCCGTGGCCTGGGCCGTGGCGCTGCAAAACAAGTCCAAACCGACGGCCTTGCTGCTCTCGCGCCAAAACATTCACTACGCGCCCAAGGCGAGCCTGGGCGACATCAGCAAGGGCGCCTATGTGTTGGCCGAGCCGACCGAGGTGGGCCTGAAAAAAAAGGCGCAGGCAGTGATCATAGCGACTGGCTCCGAGGTGCCGTTGGCGCTCAAGGCGCAAGAACTGCTTGCCGAGCGCAAAATTGCCGTGCGTGTGGTGTCGATGCCCAGCACCACCACCTTCGATGCGCAGGATACGGCCTACAAGACGGCTGTGTTGCCCGCGGGCGTGCCGCGCATTGCAGTGGAAATGGGTGTCAGTGGCGGTTGGTGGCAATACGGCTGCGCGGCCGTGGTCGGCATTGACAGCTTTGGTGAATCGGCGCCCGCGCCGATGCTTTTCAAGCACTTTGGCTTTTTGCCCGAAAATGTGGCTGACACAGTGGAGCAAGTGCTGCGCAAGTGACAAGTTTCGGTATTCGTTTTTTTTAACCTCTGGAGAAAAGTATGACGATCAAGATTGGTATCAACGGCTTTGGCCGCATCGGACGCAACGTGTTGCGCTCAGCCCTGCAAAACTTCCAGGACATCGAAGTGGTGGCCATCAACGACCTGCTGGAGCCTGCTTACCTGGCCTACATGCTGCAATATGACTCAGTGCACGGTCGCTTCAAGGGCGAGGTGTCGGTGGACGGCAACACGCTCATCGTCAACGGCAAAAAAATTCGCCTGACGCAAGAGAAAGACCCGGTCAACCTGAAGTGGAACGAGGTCGGCGCCGACATCGTGATCGAATCCACCGGCATTTTCCTGGACAAGGCGGGTGGCGAAAAGCACCTTGCGGCAGGCGCCAAAAAGGTCATCTTCTCGGCTCCTTCCAAAGACGACACCCCGATGTTTGTTTTCGGCGTGAACGACAAAACCTACGCCGGCCAGGCCATCATCAGCAACGCCAGCTGTACCACCAACTGCCTGGCGCCATTGGCCAAGGTGATTCATGACAAGTTTGGCATCAAGCGCGGCCTGATGACCACCGTGCACGCGGCCACCGCCACCCAAAAAACCGTGGACGGCCCGAGCAACAAGGACTGGCGCGGCGGCCGTGGCATTCTGGAAAACATCATTCCCTCCAGCACCGGCGCTGCCAAGGCAGTGGGTGTGGTCATTCCTGACCTGAACAAGAAACTCACCGGCATGTCGTTCCGCGTGCCCACCTCCGACGTGTCGGTGGTTGACCTGACCGTTGAACTCAACACCAGTGCCACCATGGCCGAAATCTGCGCCGAGATCAAGGCGCAGTCTGAAGGCGCCATGAAAGGCGTGCTGGGCTACACCGACGAAAAAGTGGTGGCCACCGACTTCCGCGGCGAAACCCGCACCAGCGTGTTTGATGCCGATGCCTCCATTGCGCTGGACGGCACCTTCGTCAAGCTGATCGCCTGGTACGACAACGAGTGGGGCTACTCCAACAAGTGCCTGGACATGGTGCGCGTGGTCGCCAAGTAATCTGCCCTGGTGGGTCCAAAAAAGAGGCGCCTTCGGGCGCTTTTTTTGTGTCACGCCGTCGTCGTCAAACCAACATGGTTCATCGCGGTCGCCAAACAGGCGGGCGGTGTGCGCTGGCTACACTCGATATGAGACAGGCTAACCAGCGAAGGCGTTACCCTGACAGGCTGGTGAATGCAAGACAACTATTTCTGGAGACTGATATGAACCATGCCGAGTTGGCTAGGCGACTGGGTGCCACCACGCTGTTTTCCCGCCTGCCCAAGGAGCAACTGGTGGCGCTTCTTGCAGGCACGCCCCGGCGGCAGGCTGCGGCGGGAGGTTATCTGTCGGACACCGACAACGGGCTCAAGAACCACCTGGTGCTGCTC
Organism: Rhodoferax sp.; assembly: GCF_011391645.1. GTDB lineage: Bacteria > Pseudomonadota > Gammaproteobacteria > Burkholderiales > Burkholderiaceae_C > Rhodoferax. Next base: position 17,292 of record NZ_JAABQC010000026.1, read on the forward strand.
TCGGGTGAACTCGAAGCCCGTCGCACCTGGATCGAGGCCGATGGCAGCCAGAACACCTTTGCCTGGCGCGTTGGTGTCAGTGCCAGCGGACCGGGTTTCTCGCTGCTCAGTGCCGCCAGCAGCCATACCCGCGTGCAGGCGCTGGCCGATTCGGAGTACCTGTCGATCGATGGCGATGAACTTGACGAATTGCTGGACTGGAGCAGCCTGGTTGGCAACATCACGATGGCGCGGCACTTGAAGGTTTTCCACAAGGTGCCCCTGGAGAACGTGCAGAAGGCGTTTGAGCGCATGGTGGAGCGGCCGGTGGTGGCCGGCGAGACCATCGTCACCCAGGGCGAGCCGGGTGACAGCTATTTCATCATCCTGTCAGGCGAGGCCGAGGTCTGGATCACCGATCCGCTGAGTGACGAGACCACCATGGTGGCCGTGCTGGGTGATGCCGACGCTTTTGGCGAAGAGGCGCTGCTGCTCGGCGGCAGCCGCACTGCCACCGTCAGGATGAACACGCCCGGACGCCTGCTGGTGCTGAAAAAGACCGACTTCGACGAGTTGCTCAAGCCCAACATGGTGGAAGAGGTGAGTGCCGAGCGGGCCAACACCCTGCTCAGGGAAGGTAGCGTGAAGCTGCTCGATTGCCGCTATGACATGGAGTATGAGGAGAGCCGTATTCCCGGGGCGCAATGGGTGCCCCTGAATACCTTGCGCCGGCAAGGCGTGTTTACCATCGATCCGGAGCCCACCTACATTGTTTACTGCCGCAGCGGTCGGCGCAGCAGCGCGGCGGCTTTTTTGTTGCGCGAGCGCGGCATCCGTGCCCTGTCACTGGCCGGTGGCATCAAGGACTGGCCTTACGAGGTGGACAACACGGCGCTGTGACCGGGCCTGCAGGGTTCAACTATGCCGGATGATGTGGATGTAGTCCTTGCCGATGTTCTGCTGCTCCAGCATCTCGTGGCCCGCCTTTTTGACAAACGCGAGAATGTCGGGCATTGAGCCGGCATCTGACGCCACCACGCGCAGCACCTGCCCGCTTTGCATCTCGGTCAGCGTTTTTTTGGTTTTCATCAGGGGCAGCGGGCAATTCAGGCCACGGGCGTCGAGTTCTTTGTCAATCTGCATTTGATTTCCTTGGGATTGCGTTAATTTTTTCGGTAGGGCGCGACAGCCGCTTACTCGCGCATGATCAGCCACATTTGCAAGCGCAGCCCCGCAATCGCGCCGAGCACAATGCCCGCCACGGCGATGATGCTGGTCACGCTCAGGGTGGACAGGCCCGACAGGCCCTGCCCCACGGTGCAGCCGCCGGCTGTCACGCCGCCAATGCCCATGCAGGCCGCGCCAATGATGTGCAGGGCGGTGTCCTGGGTGCCGCGAAATCCCTCCCAATGAAACGACCGGTTGTACAGCGCGTAGGCCAGGGCGCCCAGCACCACGCCAAAGACCGAGACCACGCCCAGCGACAACACTTTGGAGGGATCGAAAAAGATGACCCACTCAAGCGTGCGCGCCATCGGCGAGGTAAAACTGAGGGCCTGCATGGAGCCGCCCGCGGTGCCCAAGTACACCGGCTCCAGTGTTTCCGGGTGCTCGGGCACAAAGCCCATGTGGCCAATCACCCACCACATTGCGGCAATCACCGCCCCAATGCCCAACCCGGCCAGCAGATTTTTGCCCGAGGTTCTGAATTCAGCGTCCCAAAGCGCCCAGAGCACCAAGCCGCCGCCCGCCAGCAGGGCCAGCACCAGGCCGGTGCTGCCGGCATCAAAGCCAAGCATCGCCGACAGCCAGGTCGGCACCGCGTTGCCGGGCGTGATGTCAAAGTGCACCAGGTCGACCGTGTTGCTGCGCAGCAAGGCGGTCATGCCGCGCATGGTGGCAAAGGCGGCCAGACCCATGACAAAAAATACCACCAGTGACTTCAGGCTGCCCTCGCCGATACGCACCAGTGTCTTGCTGCCGCAGCCCGACGCCAGCACCATGCCCAGTCCGAACAGGGCGCCGCCCAGCAGTGCCGACAGCCAGAGCACCTGCGCTGCGCCATAAATGGTTTGCGAGGCATTGATCAAGCCCAGCCAGGCCATCAGGTAGAAGCCGATCATGGCCACGCCCACCGCCATGCCCCACATGCGCATGCGGGTCCAACTGCCCATGTTGTAGATGTCGCTGATGGCGCCCATGGTGCAGAAATTGGTGCGCTGCGCTATGGCACCAAAAGCCAGGGACACGGCAAAGGCTGCCCACAACACCTGAGTTTGAAGTGCTTGTAAAGCAGTGATGTCCATGGCATTTGGGTATAAGAATGAAGTGATATTTGTATCATGCTCATACCCTTACAGGTCCGGGGGTTTTCCCGGGTGAGGTGGACAGCCTGCGGGGGCTAGTTGTTTTTGGCGCTGCTGAACATGGCCTGCGTTGCCAGCCAGAGGAAGGTTGCTCCCACCAAAATGGCAACCCAGCCTGCCACCGCACCCGTTGGGTTGTTGGAGTGGAACAAAACGTTGCCAACTCCCGTCAGCAGCGACAAAAGCCCCACCACGAAATTGACCAGGCTGAAGAAAGTTTTCATCAAAGTTCCAACAACTGGATTGATTTCAATAGAAAACGGCGGGCGCGGACCTGGCGGCAACAACATTCTTTTCGAATTTGCGCTCCACCAGGCCTTTGAAAAACGCCACGCATTTGTGGAGTCCGGCCGAAAGAAATGCACCCAGGGCCTCTGAACGCAGTTTTTCTGCGCGGCGGATATGGGCTTCGATGTCTGAGTATTGGTATTCCATGATGAGGTTCCTTTGCTAAATAAATGCCCCTTTTGAGGACACAGTGCTACCATAGCAAAAATGTTGCACTGCAACAAATGATCAATTCTCAGCCAACAGATCACAAAAACTCATCCATGTCGCACCGTCTGCCGCCCCTGAACGCCTTGCGTGCCTTTGAGGCAGCGGCGCGTCATTTGAGCTTTAAGAACGCAGCCCAGGAGTTGTCGGTGACCCCGACCGCCATCAGCCACCAGATCAAGGTGCTGGAGGACTTTTTGGGCCTGCCCCTGTTTCACCGGCTGACGCGCGCGCTGGCGCTCACGCCTCAGGGCCAGGCCATGCTGCCCAAGGTGCGCGAGGGGCTGGCGTGTTTTGCGGCTGCGGTGCAGGGCGTCCATGAGCGTGCCACCATTGGTCGCCTGATCCTGGTGCTGCCGCCGTCCTTTGCCACCCGCTGGCTGGTGCCGCGGCTGCGCCGCTTTGCCTTGGCACAGCCATCACTCAGCCTGCATGTGATTCGGTCCGTCACGACCCTCGACGGCGTCCAGCCGGCGGGTGCCGCCGCGTTCGAACCCGTTGACCTGCATCCGGAAGACTCACTGGTGGTGATCCGCTTTGGCTCCGGGCTGTATCCGGGTTTTCAGGTGGACCGCATGTTTGGCTCCGACTACATTGCCGTTTGCAGCCCGAAGTTGCTCGAAGGCGATCAACCCTTGCGGGTTCCCGCTGACATGCGTCACCAGGTGTTGCTGCATGACGACGCCACCGCCAACGAGCGGTCCGGCCCGGGCTGGGACGCCTGGTTCCGGCTGGCCGGCGTGACCAACGCCGACCCCAAGGCCGGCACCTATTTTGGCGATGCCGGCATGGCCTATGTGGCGGCGCTGGACGGTTTGGGGGTGGCGTTGGCCTCCAGGCCGCTGGTGGCCAACGCCATTGCGCAAGGTCGGTTGGTGGCCCCTTTTGACATTGCCGTGGGCCAGAACCATGCCTATTACCTGGCCGTCCCGGAGGCGGTCTCCAGTCGGCCAGCCGTGCAAGCCTTTCGCAAGTGGCTGCTTGAAGAGGCAAAGACGGAGGCGCGCTGACGTCCGGACTGAAAGGGTTGGTTGGGACACCCGAATTTTTGGCGAGAAGGTGTCGAACTTCTGGTGCCTGGTTGCGCTGGGTGCTTCGCGCAATGCCTGCGGCAAAAACGATTGAAGATGTTGAGGCGTTTCATTAGGTTTGGAAGGAAAAGCCATGTCCAGGAAATTGAGCGATCTTTTTGATGCTTCGCAAGGCACTGCGCAAGCTCTGGTACCAAAATGCATTGAACATCAATGCCCAAGTTAAAGAGAAGTCGAAAAATAGTCATGGACACCATACAAAAAAATAGTCTCCGAAACCATCTGCAGCTTTGCCGAAATTCAACCGAACTTGGTGCTCTTCTCAGCACGCAAAAAATTCATCACCTAAAGCTAGGGCAATTTTTGCTGAATGAACAGTTACTCAGCACCGAAACGTTGCACGCCGCGCTGAATTTGCAGAAGGTTTCTCCCAACAAAAAACTCGGTGAAGTTTTAATTGATATGCACGCCATATCGAAGGAAAACCTGAGCCGCTATGTTCTGGAGGCGCTAGATCTTCCGAGGGCCGTACTGGAAGACTTTGACTTCGACACCAAAATCACTTCATTAGTGCCAGCTGCGCTTGCGCGCAACTTGAAGGTCATGCCACTCATGCTTCACGACGACACGCTGATTCTGGCTACCGTCGGCTTGCAAAATATGCAGTCGTTAGAACTGCTGCGCTTCACAGTTGAGCATCCGGTTCAATTTGTAATCTCTTCGCCAAAAGAGATTGATCAAGCGATTGAGGCCAACTACAAAGAATTTCAGAGGGTACAGGAGTTTGATATTCCCACACCAGAACTCATTGACGAGCAGCGCATCTGGCGTGATGCGGAGCAGATGGCAAAGCAGCCGCCACTGGTACAACTGGTCAACTCAATTATTCTTGATGCAATCAACCAGCGTGCCTCGGATATTCATATTCGTCCAAGTGAGAAGTCGTTTGAGCTGCTCTACCGCATTGATGGCAGCCTGCTCTCAATACGCGAGTTCAGTAATACGTTATTGCCTGCCATGGTCAGCCGCATCAAGATACTGTCACGTTTAAATATTGCGGAGCACAGGCTGGCACAAGACGGTCGTATTCGCATAAAGGACACTTTGCAGTCTGTAGATTTACGTATTTCAATCATTCCAGTGCAATACGGCGAGAGTATTGTGATTCGTATTTTGAATAAGAATCAGGGACTACGCTCAATTGATGAAATAGGCTTCAAACAAAGCGATAAAGAGCGGTTTATCGACTTGATCAAGCGCAGTTACGGCATTATTTTGGTCACAGGACCTACCGGATCAGGTAAATCAACTACCTTGTATGCGACGCTTCAAGAGGTTGAAAAGGACAACGTTAACGTGATCACGGTGGAAGACCCAATCGAATACGAGTTGTCCAACACGCGTCAAATTCAGATCAATACAGCGATCAATTTTGGTTTCCCGCAAGCCTTAAGGCACATCCTGAGGCATGACCCCGATGTCATTATGATTGGCGAAATGCGCGATGTGGAGACTTGCAAGATAGCGGTGGAAAGCGCCTTGACCGGTCATCTGGTTTTTAGCACTTTGCATACCAATGATGCCTCCAGCACGCTAGTGCGGTTGATGGAGATCGGCATCGCACCGTACTTGACTCGCTCTGCCGTCATCGGCGTGCTGGCGCAGCGGCTGGTGCGCCGCAATTGCCCCGATTGCCTGGGAGAAGAAACCGTTTCTGTCTTGATGCGAAAAAACCTTTCACTCGATGAAAATGAAAAGTTTTATCGCGGCACAGGATGCAAAAGCTGCCGCCAGACTGGATTCAAGGGCCGGCTGGCAATTTATGAATTGCTGACCATGGATGACGAATTGCGTGCACAAATCGGTGCGGGCGTTGCCAGTGATGTCTACCGCAAGCTAGCATTGAAAAATGGCATGGTCAGCTTGCCAGCCAATGGTGTGGAACAGGCGCGGGCTGGATTGGTATCGATTGCCGAAGTCTACAGAGCCTGCATGTAAAGCGGGAACGGCGAAATTGATTAAACGCATTGCTTGAGCTTGCCGGCCAAATCGATCCTCCGGATCCACTTGCAAACTGGCGCCAACCGCAGTAGATTCAAGCATCACTTCCCATTCACAGGCGGAACCAATATGAAAACCATCGAGGCGTATTTCAGATCGGCAATCAAGGCAAATGCGTCAGACGTACACCTGGTTTCGGGCCAGTCGGCCGCGATACGCGTGGACGGACAATTGCGACTGATGGAGGGAGACTCGCTCACTGCCAATGAATTGCAAGAGGCAATCTTTGCGATGCTCACGCCGCAGCAGAAAAAGCGATACACAGAATCTCTTGAGTTGGACATCAGCCACAGCGTCGACAATGTGCGGTTTCGGATCAACCTTCATCAGCAGTCAGGAGCCATCGGACTTGCCGCCCGGTTGATTCCAAAAAATATTCCTTCCCCTCAAGATTTGCGTCTTGAACCGCAAATCACTGAATTGACGAAGCTTCTTGACGGCCTTGTTCTGGTCGTTGGACCGACAGGCCATGGCAAGTCCACAACCATTGCGTCTCTCCTGGAGGAAATCAACAAGACCAGGGCAGCACACATCATTACCATTGAAGACCCGGTGGAGTTCGTCTTTGATGCAAAACAATCCCTCATTGAGCAGCGTGAGATTGGCGTGGACACGCATTCATTTGCGCAGGCGCTGAAACATGCGCTTCGGCAAGACCCAAATGTGATTCTGGTGGGGGAAATGCGTGATCCGGAAACCATCGCCATGGCCTTGACGGCTGCCGAAACAGGGCATTTGGTCTTTTCCACAATGCACACCCCCAGCGCTGCCGAGGCCGTGGAACGCATTGTCGATGTGTTTGAGGGTGCCCGGCAAAAGCAGGTGCTGGAGCAGTTAGCAGCAGTGCTACGGGTTGTGGTGACCCAACAACTGCTCCCTAAGTTGGGCGGTGGCAGGGTGGCTGCCTACGAGATTCTGGTCAACACTTCGGCGGTGTCGAATCTGATCAGGGAAAACAATATTCCCCAAATCCGCAACGCCATCACGACCGGTTCGCAGCACGGCATGCTGACGATGGACCATTCCATCAAGGCACTTTTCGATAAAGGCTTGATCGATGCGACCATTGCCATGAATCGCGTCGCGCGTCAGCGAAAAGTCTGAAACGGCACCCGCCATATCCTGTGATCTTTCCCTAAATGGCCGTTGTCCAGGTCTGACGGTTGAACAGTCGCTCGGCCAGCCGTTTGACATTGGCCGTTTTCCGCAAACGCAGCAGGTACGCCGGTTGTGCTTCTCGCAGATTTCGATGATGTCCTCTCGCGTCCGCTGGTGTGCTGCGGTTTCGTTGTCATTCCAAGGTCAGTCCAAACTTGTTTGCCTTGCTGGTGGCAGAGCGGAAGAGAGCAAATTAATCGACAGCGGCTGGACCGGAATCACAAGCTGGCGAAAAGGTGTAACAATTTGTCGAAATTGATGCGTCCCTTTTCAGGAGTGTTTTATGAAGCCCAGATTGAGCCATGTTGTGACGGTTGCGCTGTGCGGTGCCGCGCTGTTTGTGTTGCCCTCTGCGGCATGGGCCGAGCCAGCCGGTATGGTCAAGACTGCCAGGGGCACGGCCAGCATTGAGCGCAACGGGCAAAAAATGCCGGTAGTGGTGGGTGCGTTGGTAGAGAGCGGCGACCGCATCGTGACGGCTGCCGATGGTGCGGTGGGTATTACCCTGCGCGACAACACCTTGCTGTCGGCCGGGCCCAATGCAACGCTCGACCTGAAGAAATTTGCCTTTAATTCAACCACCCATGCCGGCGTGCTCGACGCCTCTCTCAAGCGTGGCACGCTGTCGGTTATCTCGGGCAAGATTGCCAAGGCCAATCCCGACGGCATGGTGATCTCAACACCCAGCACCACGCTGGGCGTGCGCGGGACCGAATTCCTGGTCGAAGCCGGTCCCACACAGGAGTAAGCCATGCTGCCGTCTAGTCAATTCATTTTTGGTGGCCTGATGGCGCTTGGGGGCGGACTTGCCTTGGCCGCCGACGCGCCCGGCTATGTGCTCGACAGCCGCGGCGAGCCCTTGCGCTCAGCTGCCGGGGGCTGCATTCGCACCGGGAACTGGTCGGCCCAGAGCCTGCATGCAGCGTGTGACGCCTTGCCTGACCGCATCGTGTTGCTGCCCGGCCCGGATGGCAAGCTGGGCGCGGTGGTGGTGCGCAGCGCAGCGGGTGAAGTCCGGCTCGACTCGGCCTATGCCGCCGCTCAAGTCACGCAGGCGGGCGCCATTGCGCAAGGCCGTGAAGACGCGGCAACGGTGGCCGGGCGTTTTGGCGCGGTGCTGGCGGCTCAACCGCCGCGCCCGGTTTCTTTCACGGTGTACTTTGCCACCGGCTCGGCGACCGAACTGGCGCCCGAATCCTTGGCGGTGATGGACGGGCTTAGGGCCGAGCTGGCACAGCGCCCGGCACCAGAAATCATGGTGATCGGCCATACCGACCGGGTTGGCAATGAGGATGCCAACGACACCCTGTCGGCCAGCCGCGCCCAGACCGTCAAGGACATGCTGGTGGCGTCTGGCGCCAAGGCCATCAGCCTGGATGTCATAGGCCGCGGTGAGCGCGAGCCGCTGGTGGCTACCGCCGATGGTGTTGCCGAGCCGAGAAATCGGCGCGTTGAAATCAGTGTGCGCTGAGCATCATGAAAATTCGCTTTTGGGGCACGCGCGGGTCCATCGCGGTGTCGCTGACGACCCAGGACATCCGCCAAAAACTGCTGGCCACGCTGCAGGCCGCCAATGGCAGGGCATTTGCCGATCAGGCTGAAATGGAGGCCTTTATTGCCAACCTGGGTTTTGACACCTCGGGCACCTTTGGCGGTCACACCAGTTGCGTGCAACTGATCACCGACCAGCCCGAGCACATCATCCTCGACCTTGGCAGCGGCGTGCGTGCGCTGGGACAGCACATATTCGCCTTGCACGGCCCGGCAACGCCGCAGACCTACCACGTCTTTTTGTCGCACCTGCACTGGGACCACATCATGGGCCTGCCGTTTTTCATGCCGGCCTACACCCCCGGCAACCGCATCATTGTTCACTCCGGCCATGCCAACGCCGAGGCGGCGCTGCGGCGCCAGCAGGATGCGCCGTCGTTTCCGGTGGACTTCGGCCATATGGGCGCGAATTTCGAGTTTGTTGTTCACACCCCCGGGGTGGCGCAAACCGTGGCCGGCATGACGGTTGACCTCATGAAACAGCGCCACAGCGGGGACTCCTACGGCTGGCGTTTTGACCACCAGGGCGCGCGCGTTGTTTACACCACCGACTCGGAGCACCATGTGGACGATGTTGCCGAACGCCAGGCTTGCGTCGCGTTTTTTAAGAATGCCGATGCGGTCATTTTCGATGCCATGTACTCGCTTGCCGAAGCGGTTTCGGTCAAGGCTGACTGGGGTCATTCCTCCAACATTGTTGGCGTCGAGATGTGCCTGGAAGCCCGCGCCAAGCGGCTTTTTCTGTACCACCATGAGCCTGCGCAAAGCGACAGCCAAATTGCGCAAATCCTGCAGGAGTCGCGGCGTTATGAAGAAATCATGCGCGAGGGCCAGCCGCTGGAAGTGCTTGCCGCCTGGGACGGTCTGGAGGTGACGGTTTAGGCCCGCGCGGCGGGCGTCCAGCGAATCAACAGCAGGGTCATGTCGTCGGAGGCTTCGGCGGCGCCGACGTGCTGGCCGACGTCCATCCGGATGTGTTCGACCAGCGCTTGCGCGGGCAGGGCAGAGCCGCCGTGCAGGGCTTTTTGCAGGCGCGCACCGCCATAAATCTCGTTGCCGGCGTTCATCGCCTCGGTGATGCCGTCGGTGTACATCACCAGCACATCGCCGGGCGACATTTGGGCCTGCTGGGCGCGGTACGGAAAGTCGTCCACCATGCAGATCGGTGGCCCGCCGGCGTCCGGTGGACTGTCCAGGTGCGCCATGCTGCCGTCGGCGTGGATCAGCCACGGGCTGTCGTGGCCGGCATTTACCAGGGTGAGCAAACCCGTGTCCAGATCGAGCACACCGAGCAGCATGGTGACAAAAAGCGCCTCGGGGTTGATGCTGGCGAGCTCGGTGTTGGCCAGTTCGGCCACCACCGCCGGGCCGGCGCCAACGTGTTTGGCAATGCTGCGTGTGAGCGTCTGTGTGACCGCCATGAACAGGCTGGCCGGCAGGCCCTTGCCCGACACGTCGCCAATCGCAAAGCCCAGGCGGTGCTGGTCGATCATGAAAAAGTCGTACAGGTCGCCGCCCACGTCTTTGGCCGGAACCAGCAGAGTGGCCAGGTCGAGCCGGTTTTCACGGGCCAGCAGCAACTCGGCTTTGGGCAGCGCGCCCAGTTGAATGCGCCAGGCGGCAGAGCGCTCGCCGGCAGCCAGCGCCGCTTCTTCGCGCAGGCGCTGCTGCTCGCGCGCCATCTGCGCGTTGTGCTGGCTGATGGCGATCATGGCGCTGAGCACCAGACTGCCCATGACCACCGACAGGGTGATCACCGCACTGGCGGCATCAAAAAGCTGCGCGCCATGCACAAAGGCGGCATCACCGGCGGCGAGAACAACGACGATGAGCCCCAGCGCCAGCCCGATCGCCTTGAGCGGCAACGTTTGCCGCGTGGCATCCTGAGGCGCATGCGCGCGCGGCATCTGCCATACCAGCAGCGCGCCGATCATGCCCACCAGCAGCGTCTCAAGCCATTTCATCCACCACGGACGCAGCAGCATGCGCCCGTCAAACAGCGCCTCGATTGACTGCGCCTGGATGTCGATGCCCGGCACCCGCTCGCCCCGCGCAGTGATGCGCTGGTCTGACAGGCCCTGGCCGGTGAGCCCGATCAGCACCAGCTTGCCCGCCAGCAGGTCGGGGTCGGCCTTGCCGGCCAGGACCGCAGCGGCTGACACATAGCGTGCCACCCCCGCGCCGGCCTTGGCAAAGTGCAGCCAGATCTCGCCATTGGACTGGGTTGGCACCGTCAGGTCGGCCACTGTGACGCTGCTGACGCCGCGCGCATCCATGGCCACCTGGATGGCGGGCGCGCCTGTGGCCACGCGCAGCATTTCCAGCGCCAGACCCGGCACCAGCTGGCCATTGACGGCCATCACCAAGGGCATGTGGCGCACCACGCCTTGCTGCAGTTCCACGCTCAGCAGGGCTTGACCGCTGGCAGCGGCCTGCAACTCGGGCAGGCTGGCCAGCACCCAGGGGTAGTTGCGCACATGCCGCAGTGGGTCCACGCCGCCGCTCACGGTCAGCGGCAGCGTGCGTAAACCGGCGCTGGAGCTGAGCGTCTGGACGTCAAAACCAGCGGCACCCAGCACCGTGGGCGCGGCGCGCAGGGCGGCGGCCAGTTGCGCCTCATGGCTGGGCAAACTGCGCAGGGCCGCAGCCAGCTCGGTGTTGCCGGGCGGCAGGTTGTCGGCCACCCTGGCCGGCGAGGTCTGGTCTGCTTCGGGCATGTAGATGTCAAGCCCGATGGCGGCTGGCTGGTGCGCGGCGATGGTGTTGATCAGCTCGGCGGTGCGGTTGCGCGGCCAGGGCCATTGGCCGATTCGGGCCAGGCTGGTCTCGTCAATGGCAACAATCGTCACCGGCGCGCTTTTGGGCTGGCGGGGGTGGAGCTTCTGGTAGCCGTCAAACAGGGTCTGGCGCCCGGCGCGAAAAGGGCTGCCCACGACATCAACCACCTGTTGCAGCGCGCCGGGCTGTTGGTGCTGCGCCCGCCCTGCTTCCGACAGCAGGTTGACCAGCAGCAGCACGCCCAGAACAAGCAGCGCCAGCGGTCGGCCACGGCCCAGCAAAAAGAGGCGCTGAATCAGGTCGAGCGCGGTCTTGATCATGCGGTGGCGAGGTGGTCAGCCAATGGGCAGCGCCGGTTCAGCCCAGGCTGGCGACCGCCGTGGCGACATCCGGATGGACTGTAAACACCAGGTTGAAGCGGCTGATCTGGAACACCTCGGCCACCATCGGCGTGAGCGCGGCAATGGCAATTTTTCCTTGCTGCGCCTTGACTTGCCTGGCCGCCAGCATCAGCACCCGCAGGCCGACGCTGCTGATGTAGTCGACCCCCGAGAAATCCAGCAGCAGCGGAGCGGCCCCGGCCTTGACTGCTTCCAGTAAGGGCGCCAGCAGGTGCTGGAACTGCGCAGCCGTCGTCTGGTCGATGCGCCCGCTCACCGAAGCGACTCTGACAGCGCCGTGCATGTGTTCAACAAGTTCCATCTAAAACTCCAAAAAAGGGGGTGGCGCAAGCCTGCCGGGGCTCACCAACTGGTCATCAAGGGCCGTCCATGCGCTGGAGCGCCAGGCGGATGCGGGCAATGGTGTCTTCCATGCGCGCCCGGGTTGACACCTCCAGCCCCAGCTTGCGTGCAATGTCGTTGACCAGCGCCGCGTTCAGCGGCAGACCGCCCGCGTCAATGGCGGCGATAAGGTCTTGGGCGCGCTGCTCGGTTGTCAGCGCCCGGCGACGGGACAGGAGTTTCTTGAGCCAGTTCACGGGTTTGCCATGCTTGAGGAAAGTGCAACAGCATGAAATATAGTGCCTTGATGGCCGGAAAAATCTGGCGTGTCAGTTTTCTTTATTTTCGCCAGTCGTTCAAGAACGGAGTTTGCAGTGAATGAATCCACGCGCCTGAATGGCTTGCCGCCGCTGGTGACGGACCACACCCGGATGCTGGTATTGGGCAGCTTTCCCAGCGTTGCGTCGCTGGCGCGCCAGCAGTATTACGCCCATCCGCAAAATGCCTTCTGGCGGCTGCTGCAGGCGCTCTGGCCAGCCAGCCCGATGCCAGGCGCCGATCAGTACCCGCAGCGCGTCGCCTGGATGCTGGACAAGGGCCTGGGTCTGTGGGATGTGTATGCGTCCTGCCAACGCGCCGGCAGTCTGGACACCGCCATCCGCCAGCCGCAAGTCAATGATCTGGCCGACCTGCTGCGCCGCTGCCCCGAACTGCGGCTGATTGCGCACAACGGTGGCGAGAGCTTTCGGCACGCGCGGGTTACGCGTGCGCTGGGTCGGCCGGTTTACCGCCTGCCTTCGACCAGCCCGGCCAATGCCAGTTGGACTTTTGAGCGAAAGCTGGCAGCCTGGCGCGAAGTGGTGCGCATTGCCGGCTTGTTGTGAACCGGATTCTTCATCGCGCCACGCGGGTGAAGCCCTGCAGGCACGAGCGCAGCATCAGCGCCGGTAGCCACGGTGATGACCAGCATAGCCACCACCCCAATAGCCATAGCCAAAATTCAGGCTGATGGGCGGGTAGTACAGGCGCGGGGCATAGACCGGGTAAGCCGGCTGGGTCAGCACGATCGTGGTTGGCCGCTGCACATACACAGCTTGCGGATAGGCTTCTGTGGTCATGGGGGGCGCCGCTTGCTGGATGGCACCCACCGGGGCGATTTGTAACTGAACCGTGGGGCCAGGGTCGTTGGGCATTTGCACGGCATACTGCTTGCCGGCATATTCATAGACCACGTTGTAGGCGACGGTGCGATTTTCAAAAAAGGTTTGTGTGTTGCAGCGCTGGACGTTTTGCAGTTGAGGCGCCGACTGGCCCTCGATGTTGTCGCCCACGATGGCGCCGCCAAAGGCGCCGATCGCGGTGGCTGCCGCATTGCCGGCGCCACCGCCCACGGCATGGCCAATCACCCCGCCGGCGATGGCCCCGAACAAGGCACCCGCACCAGACTTTGGCTGCTGCACGACGACCTGCTCTGTGGTACACACCTGCCGCGGCTGACTCACCTGTTGAACGATGGGTGTGGAAGAGATGACCTGGCCAACTTCCTGGGCCTGGCTCAAGCCGCAGGCGAGCACTGCGGTCGACAAAAGAAGTGGTTTCTTCATGATGCTCCTCTGTAAACGATGGTCCGGCAACGCGTTGGCGTGGTTGGAGTTCCGGAACTTTTGGAAGTTCAGTCCTTCCACGGTGGCTAGACGGATATTACCCCTTGCCACCGGGC
>NZ_JAABQC010000027.1 GCF_011391645.1 Rhodoferax sp.
CCAGCTGCAGGCCCTGCTGCGCGCGCGCGGCCAACAGCAACGCGCCACGGTCCTGACGCCGCACCCGCTGGAAGCCGCCAGGCTGCTGGCTGGCAGTGCGGCTGAGGTTCAAGCCAACCGGCTGGAAGCTGCTCAACAACTGGCCCGGCGTTTTGCCTGCACCGTGGTGCTCAAGGGATCAGGCACGCTGATTGCCCAACAAGACACCACACCGGTCATCAACCCGACCGGCAACGCCAGGTTGGCCACAGGCGGCACCGGTGATGTGCTGGCGGGATTGATTGGCGCGCGCCTGGCTGGGGGCCTGAATGCCTTTGACGCCGCCTGCCAGGCCGTCCACCAGCATGGTCGGGTGGCAGACGACTGGCCACCAGACCAGGCGCTGACGGCTGCGCAACTGGCCAAAGCACTGACTTCGTAAGCGCAAGTTTTTAGCCGCGACCGGCAAAAGGCATGTTGGTTGCCATCACGGTGTGGAACATGACGTTGGCCTGCAAGGGCAAATTGGCCATGTAGAGCACCGACTGTCCCACAATCGCGACGTCCATCACCGGCTCGATCGCCAGGGTGCCATTGGCTTGCAAAATGCCGGTTTGCATGCGCTGCGTCATATCGGTGGCCGCATTGCCAATGTCAATCTGTCCCACGGCGATGTCGTACTTGCGACCATCGAGTGAGGCGGTTTTTGTCAAGCCAGACACGCCATGCTTGGTGGCGGTGTAGGCCACCGAATTGGGGCGCGGTGTGGTGGCCGAAATGGAGCCGTTGTTGATGATGCGCCCGCCCATCGGGCTTTGCGATTTCATGACCCGAAAGGCCTGGCGCAAACACAAAAACATACCGGTCAGATTGATGTCAACCACTTTTTGCCAATCGGCCAGTGCCAGATCTTCGAGCAGCACACCCGGCGGTGCGCTGGTGCCGGCATTGTTGAACAGCACATCGACACGGCCAAATTTGTCCACGGCCGCATCGAACAGCGCCACCACCGAGGCTTCCTGTGAAACATCGGCAGCCACCGCCAGCGAGCGCTCTGTGGCGCCAGACAAGGCCGCCACGTCCAGCAGGGGCTGCAGGCGCCGCCCCGCCAGCACCACATGCCAGCCGTCAGCCAGCAAGGCCAGCGCGGCGGCCTTGCCAATGCCCGAGCCGGCGCCCGTGACTAGCGCAACTTTGGGGGTTTCTGTCATGATCTTGAGGTGGTTTCAGGTTGGACTAACTGCGCCGACGCGACTTACGCGCCTTGTCCTTTGCTTTGGCTGGCGCTGGTGCCTTGGAGGTCCCAGTGCGTTTGGCGACACCGGCGCGGGCCAAAGGCTCAGAGATTTTTCGGCTGCGCCGGCCGCCACTGGCCATGCTGGCATCGTCATCAAAGACTTTGCGCGGAATGCCCTCGTAGGCCAGACTGCGTTCTTTGGACCCATGGTTCAGCAAGGCATCGTTCTCGGCGATCAATCGAAAGTCAATGCGGCGGCCATCCAGGTCGACCCGGCTCACCTGCACCCGAACCCGGGTGCCCAACGCATAACGCATGCCGGTGCGCTCGCCCCGCAACTCCTGACGTGCCTCATCAAAACGGTAATATTCGCCGCCCAGTTCGGTGATGTGGATCAGCCCTTCGACGTACATGGCGTCGAGCGTCACAAACAGGCCAAAACTGGTCACGGCGCTGACCACGCCACCAAATTCTTCTCCCAGGTGCTCGCGCATGTACTTGCATTTGAGCCAGGCCTCTACGTCTCGGCTGGCCTCGTCGGCGCGACGCTCGTTGGCGCTGCAATGCAGCCCGGCAGCTTGCCAGGCCTGCATGTCGACACTGAGCTTGCGCGGTTTTTGTCCCGGCTCGGCGACACGTGAAGCCAGGTTTTTCTCCAGCCGTTTGGACAGCTTGGCATGTTGCTCACCCGGCGTGGGCAAAATCGGGAGCTGGTACCTGGACTTGAGCAAAATCGCCTTGATCACCCGGTGCACCAGCAGATCCGGATAACGCCGGATGGGGCTGGTGAAGTGGGTGTAGGCCTCAAAAGCCAGGCCAAAGTGACCGCTGTTGACGGGCGTGTAAATGGCCTGCTGCATGGAGCGCAGCAGCATGGTCTGGATTTGCTGGGCGTCGGGACGGTCCTTGGTGGCCTTGGCAATGGCCTGAAATTCGGCAGGCGTCGGGTCGTCGCTGACGCTTAAGCCAACGCCGATGATCTTCAGAAAATTGCGCAGCAATTCAATCTTCTCTGGCGTGGGGCCTTCATGCACCCGGTACAAGCCGACATGCTTGCTTTGCGCGATGAAATCAGCGCTGCACACGTTGGCGGCCAGCATGGCTTCCTCGATCAGCTTGTGCGCGTCATTGCGGGTGCGCGGCATGATTTTTTCAATATGGCCCGCTTCGTCGCAGACGATTTGCGTCTCCACCGTTTCAAAATCAACCGCGCCCCGGCGTTCGCGCGACTTGAGCAAGGCCCGGTACACGTCGTGCAGGTTCATCAGATCGGTGATGCGCTCCTTGCGCCGGCTCGCTTCAGGTCCGCGCGTGTTGGCCAGGATGGCGGCCACCTCGGTGTAAGTGAATCGCGCATGGCTCCACATCACCGCCGGGTAAAACTGGTAAGCCGTCACCTCGCCGTCCGGGCTCACCATCATGTCGCAGACCATGCACAGGCGTTCAACCTCGGGGTTCAGGGAGCAAAGCCCGTTGGACAGCTTTTCGGGCAGCATGGGAATGACCCGGCGCGGAAAATAAACGCTGGTGGCGCGGTCATAGGCATCAATGTCAATGGCAGAGCCGTTCTCAACGTAATGACTGACATCGGCAATCGCCACCAGCAACCGCCAGCCTGACACCGCCGTCTTGCCACGGCCTATCTTGACTGGCTCGCAGTACACGGCATCGTCGAAGTCACGTGCGTCCTCGCCGTCAATGGTGACCAAAGACACATCCGTCAGATCAACACGCTGGCTCTTGTCTTGCGGGCGCACCATGTCAGGCAGACCCCGGGCCTGCGCAATGCAGGCGTCAGAGAATTCATGCGGCACATCATATTTGCGCACCGCAATTTCGATCTCCATGCCGGGGTCATCCACGTCGCCCAGCACTTCCTTGATGCGACCCACCGGCTGGCCAAACAACGCCGGCGGCTCGGTCAGTTGAACCACCACCACCTGCCCCACCTTGGCCAGACCGGTGGCGGCTTTTGGAATCATCACATCCTGGCCATAACGCTTGTCTTCAGGCGCCACAATCCAGATGCCGCTTTCGCACAGAAGGCGGCCAATGATGACCTGGGTGCTGCGCTCCATGATCTCGACCACACGCCCTTCCGGCCGGCCTTTGCGATCACTGCGCACAATGCGCACCTTGACACGATCCTTGTGCAAGACGGCGCGCATTTCATTGGGCGGCAGGTAAATGTCCGACTCGCCGTCCTCGCGCGTCACGAAGCCGTGACCATCACGGTGCCCTTGGACTATTCCTTCAACTTCTTCCAGCAACGAGCTGGTTTGCTTGGTATTTTTGATACAATGCCTTTCTTTCCTGAAATGCCCAGGTGGCGGAATTGGTAGACGCACTAGTTTCAGGTACTAGCGAGTAACTTCGTGGGGGTTCGAGTCCCTTCCTGGGCACCAATATAAATGAATTCCATTTGTCTTTTATGAAAATAAATGGAAGCTTTGAATAAAAAGCCGCTACAAAAGTCTTCAATTTTGCAGCGGCTTTTTTGTTTGCTGAAACCATTTTAAGCCGAGTGCTCAAAATGGCTGAGCGATCAGGTCATGGCCCTGCGCGGCCACAACTCTTGCCTTGGTAAATTCCCCGACCCGCAGGGTTTTGCTGATTTTCTCGGGTGGCAGCAATTTGACAACACCGTCGATCTCAGGGGCATCGGCGTATGACCGGCCAACACCACCTTTTTTACCCAGACCGGGCGCGGAATCCACCAAGATCTGCATGGTGGCGCCTACCCGCTTTTGCAGCTTGGCAGCAGAAACTTCCTCGGCCACCGCCATGAAGCAGGCGCGCCGCTCTTCACGCGCTTCCTGCGGCAACATGCCGCCCAATTCATTGGCGGCAGCCCCCGCCACCGGGCTGTAGGCAAAGCAACCGGCACGGTCAATTTGCGCCTCACGCACAAAATCAAGCAGGTGTTCGAACTCGGCTTCGGTTTCGCCCGGAAAACCGGCAATGAAGGTACTGCGCACCACGATGCCCGGGCAGGCCTCGCGCCAGCGCAGCAGCCTTTCCATGTTTTTCTCACCGCTGGCCGGACGTTTCATGCGCTTGAGCACATCAGGGTGGCTGTGCTGGAATGGCACGTCCAGATAAGGCAGGATCAGCCCGGACGCCATGAGCGGCAGGATGTCATCCACGCTCGGATACGGATAGACGTAGTGCAGTCGCACCCAGGCGCCATGCGCTTGTGCCATCTCGCCCAAAGCCTGGGCCAGCTCGAACAAACGCGTCTTGATCGGTTTGCCATTCCAGAAACCGGTGCGGTATTTCACGTCCACGCCGTAAGCCGAGGTGTCCTGGCTAATCACCAGCAATTCCTTGACACCGCCTTCAAACAGGGCCTGTGCTTCCTTGAGCACATCGCCAATCGGTCGTGACACCAGATCGCCGCGCATCGATGGAATGATACAAAAGGTGCAGCGGTGGTTGCAGCCTTCGCTGATTTTGAGGTAAGCGTAGTGCCTTGGCGTGAGCTTGATGCCCGCCACGCCGAAGGTGTTGGGGACCAGGTCGATAAATGGATCATGCGGCTTGGGCAGGTTGGCATGCACGGCATCCATCACCTCCTGGGTGGCATGGGGGCCGGTCACTGCCAGCACACTGGGGTGCATTTGGCGCACCAGGTTGCCGCCGCCCTCGCCGGCTTTGGCACCCAGGCAACCGGTGACGATCACCCTGCCGTTTTCAGCCAAAGCCTCGCCGATGGTGTCAAGGCTTTCCTTGATTGCGTCGTCAATGAAGCCGCAGGTGTTGACAATCACCAGATCGGCGCCCTCGAATGTCTTGGAGGTTTGATAGCCTTCAGCACTGAGCTGCGTCAGGATAAGTTCGGAGTCAGTCAGCGCCTTGGGGCATCCCAGGCTGACAAAGCCCACTTTGGGTGTCCTGGCGGTTTGGGTCATGGAAACATTCATTGAAAAGGTTGCGGCTGGTTATTTGGGAAGCTTGTTGATGCCAAGGGCACCGAACATCTGCCCGGCCTGCTTTTGCATTTGCTCCTGCATTTGCACCAGCCAAGACTTGGACTGCTCCAGGCTGCCACCCAACATGGCTTGCATGACCGGCGGCTGGATGGCTGTGTACTGTTTCCACATTTCTGGTGTGAAACCCTTGGTTTGCTCGGCAAACCGGGTTTGGGTGTCGATCAGGGTCTGGATGTTCTTTTCCAGGTAGCCACCCAGAAAACCCTGCATCGCATGACCGTAGAAGCGTATCAAACTCTCCAGCACCGGCGCGGTGAACATGGGGGAACCACTGGTTTCGGCTTCCAGAATGATCTGCAACAAAATGCTGCGGGTCAGGTTTTCACCAGTTTTTGCATCCACCACTTCAAACGGCTCACTCTTCATCACCAGGTCTTTGACTTCCAACAAGGTGATGTAGGTGGAGGTGGTCGTGTCGTAAAGACGGCGGTTGGGGTATTTCTTGATGACGCGGTGCGTCGCTGGCATGTCGGAATTTTTGTCTTGCATATCGAATCAATGTTGAGCATCCAAGCTCGTATTGTCAAGGGCAATGCCCCATTTGGCCAGTGCCGCATCATCACTGACACGGGCATCAACCCAGCGCGCGCCGTTGGGCGTTTGTTCTTTTTTCCAGAAGGGGGCCTGGGTTTTAAGGTAATCCATCAAAAACTCGCAGGCCTGAAAACTCTCGCCCCGGTGCGCCGAGGTCACCGCCACCAGCACAATTTGATCCAGCGGAGCGAGCAGGCCCACGCGGTGGATGACTCTGGCACCAAAAATATCGAAGCGCTTGAGTGCAGCGTCGATCATGGCCTCGATTGATTTTTCGGTCATGCCCGGATAGTGCTCCAGCTCCATGCTGGCGATGCTGCCGGCCTCACCTGCAGTGCGATCACGCACGGTGCCGATGAAGCTGCAAACGGCGCCCACGCGCGGATTCTGGGCACGCAAGGCAGCCACCTCGGCGCTGAGGTCAAAGTCAGCGGTCTGAATGCTGACGCGGGGTGCATGGCAAACGGGCATGGGCGTCAGCCTCCGGTCACGGGTGGGAAAAAGGCCACCTCGGCGCCCTCGCCCATGGCAGCAGACTCGTCACACATCACCTGATTGAGCGCCATGCGCACCGCCTTGCCACGCGCCAGGCAGTCCGCATAAGCGCCGCCCATGGCAATGAGTTCTTCACGCAATGCACCCGGCGATGGGGCCTGGGTGTCGCGCTGCTCGCTTGCAACGCCAATGGCTTCGCGAATGGATGCAAAATATTTCACCGTGACCTTCATGCCAATAACTCCGCAAAAGGAATGAAACGTACCATATCACCGGCGGCAATAGCGACGCCTGGCGGGTTGTCCACCAATCCGTCACCCCAGACCGCCGACGTCAGGACCCCCGAACTCTGGTTGGCAAACAGATCCAGACCACCCGCCGGGTTGCGTTTGACGCGCAGGAATTCACGGCGCCTGTCGGCCCGCGGCCAATTGAAATCAGCGCGCACGTTGACCGACTGCGGTTCCAATTGGCCAGCCCCCTGTAGCTTCAGCAAAAACGGGCGCACCAGCAGCAAAAAAGTCACGAAGCTCGACACCGGGTTGCCCGGCAGGCCGATAAAGTGGGCGTTGGTAACCCGGCCGTAGGCAAAGGGCTTGCCCGGTTTGATGGCGATTTGCCAAAGATCAAGATGCCCCAGGCTTTGCACAGCAGGTTTGATATGGTCTTCTTCACCCACCGAAACACCACCACTGGTCAAAATCACATCATGATTTTCAGCAGCTTTGCGCAACGCGAGGATGGTGGCTTCACGCTGGTCGGGAACAATGCCCAGATCAGTCACCTCACAGCCCAGGCGCTTCAGCAGGGCTTTGAGGAAAAACCGGTTCGAGTTGTAGATGGCGCCGGGTGGCATGTCCCGCGGCGCCACCGCCCCCGGCATCACCAGTTCGTCACCGGTTGAAAACAACGCCACCCGCGGTCGACGCGCCACGCTCAAGAAATCCATGCCAATGCTGGCCGCCAGACCCAGCTCAGCCGGCGTCAAGCGCACACCGCTTGCCAGCACCGCCGCACCGCGTGTCACATCCTCGCCCGCCCGGCGTATCCACTGGCCCGGTTGCGGTGTTACCTTGATGCCAACGGCACCATCAGGCTGCACGTCGCAATCCTCCTGCATCACCACGGCGTCGGCGCCCACGGGAATCGGCGCGCCGGTAAAAATACGCGCCACGCTCATGGCCGCCAGCGGCGTGCCCGAGCTACCCGCCGGAATCCGCTGGGAAACCGGCAATGCTCGCGCCGGATCAGTCAGGTCAGCGCAGCGCAGCGCATACCCGTCCATGGAACTGTTGTCTTGCGGCGGCACCTGCAGTTGCGACACCAGATCCTGCGCCAGCACCCGGCCATCCGCATCTGCGGTCGCGACCTGCTCTGCGCCATCCAGCATGTCGGCGTATGCCAGCAATTGAGCCAGCGCTTCGTCCAGTGATCTCAAGGGTTTGGCGGCCGGACGTTCAGTGGTCATGCGTAATTCTCAAAATCATAGTCAAAACGCGCACCTTGTGAAACCAGCCAGGCCACCACCGCATCGGGGTCATTGAGGTCAAGCACAGGTAGTTGTGACTTGACTGGCAATTGGTCGGCAGAATCGGTTGCGATGGCGGTGATGAAGTCGTCATCGGCGTAGCGCGTTGGCTTGCCGGTGGCGGCGCGCCAGACCTCGATTTTCAGCAAGTCGGAATCCTTGAAACCCTCCACCAGAACCCAATCGACACCCTCGTACAGTTCGGCGAGCAAATGGTGCACGGTGGGCCGCCTGGCCACTTCAAATTCACGCATCAGGGCCAGCCGTTGATCCGAGGCAACCACCACTTCAAAGGCGCCTGCCTCGCGGTGACGGTAAGTGTCCTTGCCTTCGTGGTCAATGTCAAAACGGTGATGGGCGTGTTTGACCACCGACACACGCAGTCCTTTGTGGCGCAGCGCCGGGATCAAACGCTCAACCAGCGTGGTCTTTCCGGAACCGGAAAAACCGGCAAAACCAACAACCTTCATGGGCAGTGACTGGCAACAAAGGCTTTGATCGCCTGGACATCGGCCGCCATCAAAACGACGCGCTTGGGCAAGGCCTCAATGCCGTTGAATTTGGCGGGGCGATCAGGTTCGCGCCCCGTGGCCTCGACAATGGTGGAGGCAAACTTGATGGGCAACGCGGTTTCCAGAACGATCATCGGCACACCCGCCTGCACATGCTCACGCGCCACCTTGACACCATCTGCCGTGTGCGTGTCGATCATCATTGCGTGACGCTCATAGGTGTCCTTGATGGTCGCCAACCGATCCGCGTGGCTGCTCTTGCCGCTGTCAAAACCGTACCGGCTGGCGGCCTGGCTGAAAGCGGGATGAGCTTCCAGGTCAAAAAAGCCGACACGCGCCAAGGCATCCCCAAACAACGATTTGATGCGAGCACCATCGCGCCCCAGCAGGTCAAACACAAAGCGCTCGAAGTTGCTTGCCTTGGAAATGTCCATCGACGGGCTGGAGGTCTCGTGGGTGTCGGCGCTGGCACGCACCCGATAGACACCAGTCTTGAAGAATTCGTCGAGTACGTCGTTTTCATTGGTGGCAACCACCAGGCGGGCAATCGGCAAGCCCATCATGCGCGCCACATGGCCGGCGCAAACGTTGCCAAAATTGCCGCTGGGCACGGTGAAGCTGACCTTTTCGGTGTTCTTTTGCGTTGCCTGAAAGTAACCGGCAAAGTAGTAGACCACCTGCGCCAGCAGGCGCGCCCAATTGATCGAATTGACCGTGCCAATTTTGTAGCGGCGTTTGAAGTCGAGGTCGTTGCTGACGGCCTTGACCATGTCCTGGCAATCGTCAAAAACGCCCTCAACGGCAATGTTGAAAATGTTGTCGTCCATCAGGCTGAACATTTGCGCCTGCTGGAACGGGCTCATGCGGCCCTGCGGGCTGGTCATGAAGACGCGCACGCCCTTTTTGCCACGCATGGCGTATTCGGCAGCGCTGCCGGTGTCGCCGCTGGTGGCGCCCAGGATATTGAGCTCTTCGCCGCGGCGCGCCAGCTCATACTCGAACAGGTTGCCCAGCAATTGCATCGCCATGTCCTTGAAGGCCAGCGTCGGGCCGTTGGACAAGGCCTCCAGCCAGATGCCAGCCTCCAGTGGGCGCAGCGGCACGATCTCGGGCGAACCAAACACCTCAGCCGTGTAGGTTTTACGGCACAAAGCTTTCAGGTCGGCCGCAGGGATGTCGTCAATGTAGAGCGACAACACCTCGTGCGCCAATTCGGCATAACCCTGGTTCTGATAAACGCCACGCCAGCGGGTCAAAGTGGCGTCATCCACCTTGGGGTAATGTTCCGGCAGATACAAACCGCCATCGGGCGCCAGGCCTTCGAGCAAAATGTCGCAAAAATGCTTGGGGCTTTGGTCGCCCCGGGTCGAGATGTATTTCATGTCAGGCCAACTCTTCCTTGCGGATGCGGGTGATGGGCTCGAGCACGGTGGGCAAAGCCTGCATTTTGCTGATCGCGGCATTCATGTTGGCCTCCACGCAGTCGTGGGTCAGGATGATCACATCGGTTTGCGGCACTTGGGGCAACCCGGGAGCCGCCTCGGTGTTGATCTCATCGGCCTCGCGCTGCAGCACGGCGTCAATGCTGATGCCCGCGCCGGCCAGAATGCCCGTGACCTTGGCCAGCACACCGGTCTCGTCCGCCACGCGCAAACGCAGGTAGTAACTGGTGACCACCTCCCCCATGGGCATCACGGGCAGGTCGCTCATGGCATTGGGCTGAAAGGCCAGGTGCGGCACCCGCTGCGCCGCATCAGCCGTGTGCAGGCGGGTAATGTCCACCAGGTCGGCAATCACCGCGCTGGCGGTGGGCTCGGAGCCCGCGCCTTTGCCGTAGTACAGCGTGGTGCCCACGGCATCGCCCTGCACCACCACGGCGTTCATGGCGCCTTCCACGTTGGCGATCAGGCGCTTGGCAGGGATCAGGCAGGGGTGAACCCGCAGCTCGATGCCCTTGGGTGTCCGCTTGGTGATGCCCAGCAGCTTGATGCGGTAGCCCAGTTGCTCGGCATACTTGATGTCGGCCGCACCCAGTTTGGTAATGCCCTCGACATAGGCCTTGTCAAATTGCACCGGAATGCCAAAGGCTATTGCCGACATGATGGTGGCCTTGTGCGCGGCATCAACCCCTTCGATGTCAAAAGTCGGGTCGGCCTCGGCATAGCCCAGGGCCTGCGCCTGCTTGAGCGCAACGGCAAAGTCCAGCCCCTTGTCACGCATTTCGCTCAGGATGAAGTTGGTGGTGCCGTTGATGATGCCGGCAATCCACTGAATGCTGTTGGCGGTCAGGCCTTCACGCAGCGCCTTGATGATCGGAATACCCCCGGCCACCGCAGCCTCAAAAGCCACCATCACGCCTTTGGCCGATGCCGCCGCAAAAATCTCTGTGCCGTGCACCGCCAGCAAAGCCTTGTTGGCCGTGACCACATGTTTACCCGCTGCAATCGCCTCAAGCACCAAGGTCTTGGCAACGCCGTAACCGCCGATGAGCTCAATCACGATGTCAATGTCAGGATTGGCAATCACGGCGCGGGCATCGTTGACAACAGTCACATCCGGCCCAACCAGTTCCTGGGCGCGGGCAACGTTGAGGTCGGCCACCATGCTGATCCTGATACCACGGCCGGCGCGGCGCTTGATTTCTTCCTGGTTACGCAGGAGCACATTGAAAGTGCCTGAGCCAACGACCCCAATGCCCAACAGGCCAACTTGAATAGGTTTCATAATATTTAAAAGTAAGAAGCGGCACCAGGCTCTGTCGAAAAAGCACAGGGCTGCAAATGAAAGTGGGAGTTAATTGCTGTGGCGCTTGCGGTAGCCTTCCAGGAACTTGGCGACGCGGCCGATGGCCTCGCGCAAGTCATCCTCATGCGGCAGGAACACAATGCGGAAGTGGTCCGGCACCGGCCAATTAAAGCCCGTGCCCTGCACCAGCATGACCTTGGTTTCCTGCAGCAGTTCCAAAAAGAATTGCTGGTCGTCCACGATCGGGTACATCACCGGGTCGAGCTTGGGAAACATGTACAGGGCTGCCACCGGTTTGACACAACTCACCCCTGGAATCGCGGTAATGAGTTCATAGGCCAGATCGCGCTGACGGCGCAAGCGCCCCCCCTCGCACACCAGATCGTTGATGCTCTGATAGCCCCCCAAAGCGGTCTGAATGGCCCATTGGCCCGGCACGTTGGAGCACAGCCGCATGTTCGAGAGCATGTTGAGGCCCTCGATGTAGTCTTTGGCCGGCTTTTTGTCGCCAGAGACGATCATCCAGCCCGAGCGGTAGCCGCACGAGCGATAGCTTTTGGACAGCGAATTGAAGGTGAGCGTCAATACATCGTCGCTGAGTGAGGCCAGGGCGGTGTGTTTGACACCGTCGTAAAGCACCTTGTCATAGACCTCATCGGCAAAAAGCACCAAGTCGTGCTCCCGGGCGATCTGCACCAGCGCCTTGAGCAACTCGTCCGAATACAAGGCCCCGGTAGGGTTGTTGGGATTGATCACCACCAGACCCTTGGTGCGGGGTGTGATCTTGGCGCGAATATCATTCAGGTCAGGCATCCAGCCATTGGCCTCGTCACACAGATAATGCACTGGCGTCCCCCCGGAAAGGCTGGCGGCGGCCGTCCATAACGGGTAGTCGGGCGAGGGCAGCAGCAACTCGTCACCATCATCCAACAAAGTGTTGGTCGCCATCACAATCAGTTCACTGGCGCCATTGCCCAGATAAATGTCGTCAAGTGTGACCCCCTTGATGCCCTGCTTCTGGGTTTCGTGCATGACCGCCTTGCGCGCCGCAAAAATACCCTTGCTATCTGAATAGCCTGCCGAATTGGGCAGATTGCGGATCATGTCCTGCTGGATTTCTTCCGGGGAATCAAAGCCGAACAAAGCCAGGTTGCCAATGTTGAGTTTGATGATTTTGTGGCCTTCTTCTTCCATCTGGCGCGCCGCGTCCATGATGGGGCCGCGAATGTCATAACAAACGTTGGCCAGTTTGGCTGATTTACGTATGGTCTTCAAAGTCCCTCCGGGCGTGAGCGCCATATGGCGAAACTTATAATTTGACCACAAGTTCAACCCGCTTCTTTTTAATTCGATCCCATTTGCGCCCCTGGCCCTGCCACATGAAAATTCACCCCGACATCATCAGCGTGCCATTCATCAAGTCCTATGGCAAAGGCTGGGTTCAGGTGGCAGGTGAGCAATTGACCCGCAGCGTGGTGATTGCCTCTGATGGCCGGCGGTTTGAATGGCAGTGCGCACGCTTCGAAGATCTGACAGCCGGGCATTTTGAGCAATTGGCTCAACTGAAAACCGAATTGGTGATTTTTGGCACCGGCGAGCGCTTGCGTTTTCCGGCTGCATCCCTGACCCGTGCCCTGATCGAGTGTCAAATTGGCATCGAGTCCATGGACACCCAGGCCGCCTGCCGCACCTACAACATTCTGGCCGGTGAAGGCCGCCACGTGGCTGTGGCATTGCTGATGGAGTCACCCGGCGGCTGATTCAATAGGCACACGATCTCGCAGTGATGTCACTGCCGCGCGGAAGCAACCGTCAAATCATAGTAAAATATGGCCCTTGTAGTCGCGGGCGCACAAGCGCATTCAGAGGATAGTGTTCGCGACTTGAGAGACCGACGCATCCTGTCACACGAGATCGAAAAAACATGGCGATAGTTGTCAATAAACCCATCCCTGAATTTGAATCTAATGCTACTGGTGGTATCCGGGTCACCAATACCTCTCACCTCGGCCATGTTGTCATTCTGTATTTTTACCCCAAGGACAACACGCCCGGCTGCACCACCGAAGCCATGCAGTTTCGCGACAGATACAAAGATTTTGTAAAGGCAGGAGCCACTGTTTTTGGTGTTTCCCGCGACAACATGCGCTCACACGAAGAATTCAAAATGAAGCTCGAACTGCCGTTTGAGTTGATCGCCGACACTGAAGAAAAAATGTGTCACATGTTCGGTGTTGTCAAAAACAAGATCATGTACGGCAAAAAAGTAAAGGGCATCGAGCGCAGCACGTTCCTCATTGGCGCCGACGGTTTACTCAAGGAAGAATGGCGCGGACTCAAGGTTCCAGGCCATGTGGACGACGTCCTCAAGGCGGTCAAAGATCTTCAAAAGGCACCGGCCCTGGCTTGAATCGTCTTGGGGTGATGAATTCCCCCAAGAACTCAAACCAGAGGTTCTGTCACAAAGGCTCATGCATAATCAAACGCATGCCGAAGACAATTTCTCGTATCCTGAAAAAGCCGCCTGGTTGACATGGCGGCTTTTTCGTTTTTGAACTCGCAATTTTCCTAACGCGCAGGAGTTTTAGATGCCATTGCCCACTGCCCCGTCCAAACGAGCCGCCTTGTTGTCTCTACAGGACTTCAACGTGCCGGCCCGCCCAAAAGCCAAGGGCAGCACGCCAAAACCGCAGTTATCAAAATTACCGGACTTGCCTGGCTTGCCGGAGGCGCCACCACCGCAAGTTGCCCTGAGCGCACCTGCTGCGCAAATCGTAGCGCCAACAGTGTCAGCGCAAACCACGCCCAAACGCCGGCGCGAACCGTCTGTCGCTCAGGCAACGACCCGCCCAAAACGGCGCATCGACGGCCCCAGCAAGCTTTTTGTGCTTGACACCAATGTGCTGCTGCACGACCCAAGTTGCCTGTTCCGCTTTGAAGAACACGACATCTTTTTGCCAATGATCGTCCTCGAGGAGCTTGATGCACACAAAAAGGGCATGACAGAAGTCGCCCGGAACGGGCGTCAAACCAGCCGCTCACTCGACGCGCTGGCGGAGCACCAGGGCTCGGACATACGCACCGGTTTGCTTTTGAGCACCACCGGTCACAAGGAAGCGCGGGGGCGCTTGTTCTTTCAGACCCAACTGCTGGACTATGAGTTGCCCACCAGCCTGCCCCAGGGCAAGGCGGACAATCAGATTCTGGGTGTGGTGGAGGCCCTGCGCAAGCAACACGCGCCCCGCGACGTGGTGCTGGTCTCCAAAGACATCAACATGCGCGTCAAAGCCCGCGCACTGGGTTTGAATGCCGATGATTACCAGAACGACAAAACGCTGGATGACGGTGACTTGCTGTACAGCGGTGCCTACGCATTGCCAGCAGATTTCTGGAACACCCATGGCAACACAGTCGAAAGCTGGCAACAAGGTGCCCATACCTTTTACCGCGTCACAGGCCCGGTCGTGCCCAAGCTTCTGATTAACCAGTTTGTTTACTTTGAAGCTCCGGGTGAGCCCAGCCTGTATGCCAAGGTTACCGAGATTCGCGGAAAAACGGCTGTTTTCAGAACTCTGAAAGACTACACCCATCTGAAAAATGCGGTGTGGGGCATCTCAACCCGCAACCGGGAACAAAACTTTGCCATGAACCTGTTGATGGACCCGGAAGTGGACTTTGTCACACTGACGGGCACGGCGGGTACCGGAAAAACCTTGATGGCGCTGGCTTCGGGCTTGACGCAGGTGCTTGATGAGCGGCGCTACACCGAAATCATTGTCACCCGGGCCACGGTGAGCGTCGGCGAAGACATTGGCTTTTTGCCGGGCACCGAAGAAGAAAAAATGGGCCCTTGGATGGGTGCCTTGGATGACAACCTGGAAGTGCTGGGCAAAACTGACACCGCTGCCGGCGAATGGGGCCGCGCTGCCACCAATGAACTCATTCGCAGCCGCATCAAGATCAAGAGCATGAACTTCATGCGCGGTCGCACCTTCCTCAACAAATATGTGATCATCGATGAAGCTCAAAACTTGACGCCCAAGCAGATGAAAACACTTATTACCCGGGCCGGGCCGGGCACCAAGATCATCTGCATGGGCAATATCGCGCAGATTGACACGCCTTACCTGACCGAAGGATCATCCGGCCTGACCTACGCAGTGGACAAGTTCAAGGGCTGGCAGCACAGTGGTCACATCACGCTGGCGCGAGGTGAGCGTTCGCGCCTGGCTGATTTTGCGAGTGAAGTTCTTTAATCAGTTGGGGTCAGAGCACGTCGCCGCGCGAGTGGTCTGACCCACAAGGTCTCAGGATTTTAGAAATCCCCACTGGCGCCATTGGCCAGGGACTCAAACTTGGTGATCTTGTTCAGGAACGTCAGTTTCACGACGCCAGTGGGGCCGTTTCGTTGCTTGGCAATGATCACTTCGGCCACGCCGGGCTCTTTGCAAGCGTCCTTGGTGTAGTACTCGTCGCGGTAAATGAACATGATGATGTCGGCGTCCTGCTCGATGGCGCCCGACTCTCGCAAATCGCTCATCATGGGGCGCTTGTCCGGACGGGTTTCGACGCTGCGATTCAATTGCGAGAGCGCCATCACCGGGCACTTAAGCTCTTTGGCCAGCATCTTCAAGCCGCGCGAAATTTCACCCAACTCGGTGGCGCGGTTTTCGCCGTCGCTGTTGCTGGAGCCACTCATCAACTGCAAATAGTCCACCACGATCAAACCCAACTGACCGCATTGACGTGACAAACGGCGGGCATTGGCACGCAGCTCACTCGATGTCAAACCAGCCGATTCGTCAATGTGCAGCGAGACGGTGCGCAATTTCTCGATCGCTTCAGAAAGACGAGGCCATTCATCGTCGGTCAACTTGCCAGTGCGCAGATGTCCCTGGTCGATGCGGCCAATGGAACCCACAATACGCACCGCCAATTGAGCCGCGCCCATTTCCATCGAAAACACGGCCACAGGCAGGCCCTCATTCAGGGCCACATGCTCGGCAATATTGATGGCCAAAGCTGTCTTGCCCATGGAAGGACGCGCAGCCAGCACGATCAGGTCGCCGCCCTGCAAGCCCGCTGTCATGCGATCCAGGTCGTAAAAACCGGTGGGCACACCGGTGACATCGTTGGGGTTGTCAGCCATTTCCTGAACCCGGTCGAGCAACTCCACCACCAGCGTGTCCATGGTCTGGAAGCCTTGTTTGGTGCGCGCACCCTCCTCGCCAATGTTGAAAATCTTCTGCTCGGCCTCATCCAGAATGGACGCCACAGGTCGCCCCTTGGGGTTGAAGGCATTGGCTGAAATCTCTTCGCTGGTGGACACCAGTTTGCGCAAGATCGAGCGCTCGCGGACGATTTCGGCATAACGGCGGATGTTGCCGGTGCTCGGCACGTATTGGGCAAGTGCATTGAGATAAAGCAGACCCCCAATTTCTTCGGCCTTGCCAGAACTCTGCAATTGCTCATAGACCGTAATGACGTCAGCCGGTTTGCCAGCGTTGATCAACACACTCAAGGCGGCGAAAACCTGACGGTGCTCAAAGCGATAAAAGTCGATTTCGCTGATCACATCGCTGACCCGGTCCCAGGCGGCGTTGTCCAGCAGCAAACTACCCAGCACGCTGGATTCGGCCTCAATCGAATGCGGCGGAATGCGCAGTTGGGCAACCTGGCGATCTACGCCAAGGTCATCGTTCAGTGAGGGGAGTACGGCAGACATGATGGTTCCTTCGGACTCTTGATGTTACGGCTTGAAGCTGCGGTTTGGCTGCAGCTATTGATGCAAATTTACCAGGGACACCAACAAAAAAGCCCGATCTGGATAGACCGGGCTTAAGAAAAATGGTGGGATGTGCGGGGGTCGAACCCACGACAAACGGATTAAAAGTCCGCTGCTCTACCAACTGAGCTAACATCCCGATACAACATATTGTTGCATTTTGGCAAGCCTCAAATTATAAACAAATTCTCCCGACTTAAGCGCTGGCTGAACTCAATTTATTCAAAATGACACCCGCAGCACACATGCCAAAGCTTGCCGTCACCGTCACCACTGAACCAAAGCCGTGGCAGTTCAAGCTGCCATCCCCTGCCACACCACAAGAACCATCAGGCGGCGCGACAGCTTCCGGACTGTAAACACAGGTGATTCCCAATTTTTTCTTCGCCCCCGTGACGGCAAATTCCTTGCGCAACTGGTAGCGGACTTTTGCCAACAAGGGATCATGGGACACCTCCAGCAGATCAGCCACAGCCATCTTTTCAGCACACTTTTTGCCACCCGCAGCGCCCACCATCACATGCAGCGCCCCGGTTCTTTTGGCCCAAATCGCCATGGCCGTCTTGGCTCGGGTTTGGTCGCACGCATCAACCACGGCATTCACTCCCGCAGGTAAAATTGCAGGCCAGTTATCAGGCTCGGCAAAAGCCTCCACACAGTTGACCTGACACTCGGGGAAAAAAGAAAGAATCCTTTGCCGCATCGCGATCACCTTGGCCTGGCCGATGCTGGCCTGAACCGAGTGGATCTGGCGGTTGACGTTGGACTCTGCCACCTGGTCGTAGTCGACCAAAGTGATTTGACCCACACCGCTTCTGGCCAGGGCTTCTGCAGCCCAGGAGCCCACCCCGCCGATTCCGACCACCGCCACATGGGCAGTGCGGATTCGTTCAGCAGCGGTCAGTCCGAATAAGCGATCAAGACCACCGAAACGGCGGTCTGGCAAGGTTGTCATTTGAGTGTTGCGAGGCGCTCTTTGGCTGCCACGGCAGCTTCAGATTTGGGATACGCCTTCACCAGATCAGCAAGCGTTTTGCGCGCGCCTTTGGAATCTTTAAGTTCCAACTGGCAGTTGGCGATTGACAGAACCGCCTCGGGAGCGCGCACATGCTCAGGGTCTTTGGTGATCAGAGTGCGAAAATTGGCCATGGCTTCTTTGTAATTTCGCAACGCATACTGGGCATTACCCAACCAAAACAACGCTGGAACCACATAACCACTGGAAGGACGACGTGCGACAAAACCAGAAAAAAGGCCTTCTGCTTTCACATAATCACCTTGCCTGAAAACGGCCAACGCCGCCTCGTACTCCTGCTTCTCGGCCGGATCAGCCAAAAACTCGACACCATCAAGCTCGACCCTGGCAGGTTCGAGCTTGCTCAGTCGCTCTTTCACCGTCAGCGCCTGATCTTTTTGCTGACGCTGAACTTCCGACAACTCACGCATGAGCTGTTCATTGTTGCCACGCAACGTTGCAACCTCCATCTTCAGCAGTTCGATTTGACGTTGCAAATCGAGCAGACTTCTGCCCATGCTTGTCAATTCCTGGGTAGAGGCCTGACGCGCCTGATCTGCATCGGAGCGCATCAGCTCGACACGTTGACGCAAATCGAGGATCGCCCTGCGGGCTTCATCATCCTCGAACAACGCGGCGTGCAAACTGCTGAATGAGCAGAGACAGACCAGCAAGACGGCCGATGACCTGGACAACAGAATCGACATGGGTTGCACACACTTCATGGGTAACGGATCTCGGCACGACGATTTTTGGCGAAAGCGGCCTCTTCGGCTCCAGTGACAACCGGTTTCTCCTCACCAAAACTCACAGCTTCCATCTGGTTTGATGAAATTCCCAGAATGGACAAGGCATTGCGCACAGCCTCGGCCCGCTTTTGCCCTAATGCCAGGTTGTACTCGCGACCACCACGTTCGTCAGTGTGCCCCTCGATGGCTATTCTGCGCGTTGGCTGAGCGCGTAAAAATCTTGCATGCGCCGCAATCAACTCCTGAAATTCTGGCTTGATAACAAAGCTGTCATAGTCAAAATAAACAAGGCGTGACACGGCCGGCGCGACGGACTGATTGGCCATATCACCCACATTTCCAGCCCCCGCCCCGCCGCCCTGGACGCCCGAACCCGCTGCGCCTGCAGCCCCCGGATCAGTGGCAACGGATGTGGGCGTTGCATCTGTCACGGGTACGTCATTGAGCGGCACCGAGGTACCGCACGCAACCAGAAAAATCGAGACCAAACTCGCCAAAATAAAATTTTTCATACCGAATCACTCCAAAAAACTACTGCTTGAAAAAAGGACCCCAATGAGGTTCACGTATGTCGCCCTGCTGTCCACTTAGCCTGGCCTTGACCTTGCCATCCAGCGTACTCGTCATCAGCGCCTCGCGGCCCTGCAGTTGTGTGGCATAAACCAACATCTTGCCGTTGGGTGCAAAGCTGGGGCTCTCGTCTGCGGCAGCATCGGATATGACACTCACCGCGCCATCAGCCAGGTTCATTAAATGCAGCTTGAAAGCCCCCCCCACCCTTGAAATGTAAGCGAGCCAGCGGCCGTCCTGGCTGATGGCCGGTGAGATGTTGTAAGAGCCATTGAATGTAATACGCTCCACCCCCTGCCCGGTTGCCGTGACACGGTATATCTGGGGCGTGCCACCGCGATCACTGACAAAATAAATGTGTTGCCCATTGGGGGAAAACACGGGTTCGGTGTCAATGCTGTCCGATTGAATCAGCCGACGCGGCTCACCCCCTGCCGACGGCAGCAGAAACAATTGGGAGCCGCCGTCGCGGCTGAGCGTCAGGGCCAGTGTCCTGCCATCAGGAGACCAGGCCGGCGCACTGTTGGAGCCTTTGAAGTTGGCAATCAGGCGGCGTTTGCCGGTGCTCACGTTGTGCACATAAACCACTGGCTTGCGCGATTCAAACGACACATAAGCCAGTTGGTTGCCATCGGGTGACCAGGCCGGCGAAATAATGGGCTCCGGGCTGGCCAGCGCCGACTGTGCATTTTCACCATCTGCGTCGGCCACCCAAAGCTGGTAGCGCTGCCCCGTTTTGGTCACGTAAGCGATGCTGGTTGAAAAAGCTCCTTTGTCACCGGTCAATTTTTCATAGATGTCATCAGCCACGCGGTGTGCAGCCAGGCGCAAGTTTGGCGCCGTCACGGCAAAGCTCTGACCGCCCAAATCCTGCCCCTTGACCACATCCCACAAACGGAAACGCACGTCAAACCGGCCATCCGCCAGCCTTGTCACACTGCCCGAGGCAAAAGCATCAGTACCGGCCTGACGCATGGAGGAAAGCTCGGGGCGTGAAGATTCATCAAACACGCCGCCCGGTGGTGCGATCACGCGAAACTGGCCGCTACGCTCGAGGTCAGCCTTGATGATTTCCGAGATTTTTTGCGGCAATGCCTCCTGTCCGCGAAAAGGCGCAATCACCACCGGCACCTGCGTCAAGCCAACGCCGGAGACTTCGATCCGGAACTGGGCAGAGGCCGGGAGGCATACGAAAAAACTAAGTATGGAGAAAAAGAAATGTTTGATCATTGATAGATTATTACAGTCTGGTCACAACAACATCGCCACTTAGGTGATTCTGAGAATACCCCAATGTGGATCGAACAATGTCAGTTTTAACACGCTCCCTGACGGTATCCGCATTCAGTGACACATTGTTACGGCTGGCTTCCTGGTGCCACAGATGATAAACCTCGGTGGCGCAATAGCCGTTTTTTCGAACTACGCCCGCATGATGCAGTCGCAACACAAAATCTGCATCATCGTGTCCCCAACCCACAAATGACTCATCAAACCCGTCAACGAGCTCATAGTCACACCGCCAAGCTGCCAGGTTACAGCCCCGAATGCCCTTCCATTTAAAGTCTTTATGGATGCGGAATTTGCCATCAGGCAGGCGCAGCAAATGGGTTATCTTGTTGATATTTCGTGAAAAATACTGACCTGACCAGTAAAGCCAGGAACGACCAAAGATATGCTCCCCGGCCTTGATCACTGCATACGTCAACTCTTGTGATAGCAACACTCGGCTGCCATTAACAAAATAGCCAGGCTCAGCTAAGCGCCGATGTTGCGCAATGAAATCCACTTCTGGCACACAGTCGCCATCCATAAAAATAAGGTATTTTCCATTAGACGCAGCAACGCCATTATTGCGATTTTTATTTAGGGAAAATCCCACGTCCGGGTGCCAAACATGCACTGCGTGAAGTGCCCTAGCTGCGGCAGACTCCAAAATCGCTTGACGATGATCAGTTCGCGAACCGTCGTCGGCCACTATGACCTCAAAATTTCGATCAACTTGGCGCACAAAACCCTCGAGGACGGCCAGCAAGGCGTCACTGCGGTTGTAGGTGGTAATCACCACGGAAACAAGGTTGGAAGGATTCATTTTGAACTAGACTACACGCGCGCAAAATGCACGCCGAGCAGGCGAATCCAAGAATACTACCATCCCCGATGAACAAAATTTCCGTCTACATCATTGCCTACAACGAGGCCGAAAAGGTGACGGCTACCATCGAAAGCGCCCAGTGGGCAGATGAAATCGTGCTGGTTGACTCCTGGAGCACCGATGGCACCCCTGAAATTGCCGCGCGCCTGGGCGCCAAAGTGGTTCAGGTGGATTTCAAGGGCTTTGGCGACCTGCGCAATCAGGCGCTTGCGGCTTGCACTCACGACTGGATTTTCAGCCTGGATGCCGACGAGCGATGCACACCAGAAGTACGGGCTGAAATCTGCGCCATCACGCAAGACCCGTCGGCATTGGATGCCTACTGGGTACCGCGCCGCAACTTTTTCATGGGTCGCTGGATCAAGCACTCGGGCTGGTACCCCAACTATCGTCAACCCCAATTATTTCGAAAAGGCCGCATGCGCTATGACCTCAAGCCGGTGCATGAGGGGTTTGTGCTTGACTCCAACCAACCCGTTGGTCATCTGAAGAACGCCATCTGGCAGTTTCCGTTCAAGAACATGAGCGAGGTCATGCACAAGGCCAACCGCTACTCAAGCCTGGGCGCTGAAAAAATCAAACATAAGAAACTTTCCATGGGCACGGCGCTGTCGCACGGCAGTTGGTCCTTTTTGAAACACTATTTCTTCAAGCTCGGTTTTCTTGACGGGTGGCCCGGCTTTGTCATCGCCCTGGGCAACTTTGAGGGCACGTTCTATCGCTATGTCAAAGCCATTGAGGCGCAGAAGGGAGCAGAATGGCAGGCGCCCAAGCAAGCCAAAGCCAGTTCCCCTGGTTCCGATTAGTTGTTCATGTTTGACAGCCCTGTTCTAAGCAACCGTGCCATCTACGCGCGGCTACTCACCTACCTTCGGCCCTACTGGAAGGCCTTCGCCCTGGCGGTAGTTGGCATGGTCGCCATAGCGGCGACCGAGCCCGCCTTTCCTGCGCTCATGAAATACCTGCTGGACCAGGGTTTCAAGACCGAAGATGCCCGCATGATCTGGTTGATACCACTGGGCATCATTCTTTTGTTTGTGGTCAGGGGCATCTTCACGTTCTGCACCAGCTACCTGATGACGTGGATATCCACCCGGCTCATTACTGACTTGCGGCGTGAGATGTTTGCCAAAATCCTCGTGTTGCCCACACAGGTGTATCACGAGCAATCCGCTGGCAAATTGATCTCCCGCCTGATCTATGACGTCAGCCTGATCACCGAGGCGGCGACCACGGTACTGGTCACCATCGTCCGTGAATCGCTCACTGCCCTCGCGCTGATCGCCTACCTGCTCTATCTTGACTGGAAGCTCACGCTCATCACACTTGCCATTGGCCCCCTTTTCGCGTTCATCGTGAAAGCTTTCAGCCAGCGCATACGCGCAGCCAGCCGGCTGTCCCTGGAATCAATCCGGCTGGTGTCGCACGCCATCGAAGAATCCGTGATTGCGCACAAGGTCATCAAAATCTTTGGCGGACAGCCGCAACAAAGCGAGCAGTTCCGACTCGACACCGAGCGCCTGCGACGCGCCATGATGCGCGAGGCGGTACCGGCTTCTGCAATCACCCCCATCACGCACCTGGCTGCCTCGGTGGCCGTTGCCATCATCACCTACCTGGCCTTGAGCCAGACAACAGGTCAGGCCGGCTCATCTCCGGGTGGTTTCATCTCTTTCATCACGGCCATGCTGATGCTGATTTCGCCGATCAAGAAACTCACATCGGTCAACTCGATCCTGCAACGCGGCCTCGCAGCCTGCGAAAGTGTTTTTGCGCTGCTTGACTCACCCTCGGAAGACGACAGTGGCAAGGTTGATTTAATCCACGCCAAGGGCAGCATCGACTTTGACCATGTCGGCTTTACCTACCCTGGGGCCGACCGAATGGCTCTTGAAAACCTTAACCTGAGCATCGGCGCTGGCCAGACTGTTGCCCTGGTTGGCGCCTCTGGCGGCGGCAAAACCACCATTAGCGCGTTGATTCCCCGCTTCTACCGCGTATCTGCTGGCCACATTCGCATTGATGGCATTGACATCAATGACCTGACCCTGAGCAGCCTGCGCCACAACATTGCGCTGGTCAGTCAAGACATTGTTTTGTTCAACAGCACGATCGAAGCCAACATTGCCTTCGGATCACGCGACACCTGCAGCCGAGAGGATGTGATTCGGGCGGCCCGCGCCGCCAATGCCTGGGACTTCATTGAACAGTTGCCTGAAGGGTTGGACACCCCTATCGGAGAAAACGGCGCCAAACTTTCGGGCGGACAGCGTCAGCGCATCGCGATTGCGCGCGCCCTGCTAAAGAACGCGCCGATCCTGATTCTTGACGAAGCCACCTCGGCGCTTGACACTGAATCGGAACGCCTGGTTCAGGCAGCCTTGACCACGCTCATGAAAAACCGCACCACCCTTGTCATTGCCCACCGGCTCAGCACCATCGAGCGCGCCGATCTCATTTTGGTACTGGACCAGGGACGAATCGTCGAAGCAGGAACCCATGCCGAACTGCTGCGAGCCAACGGCTATTACGCCAATTTAAGCCGGTTGCAGACTTGAAATATGTAGAAGCCCCCCAGCGAATGCTTGCGTCTCAGACACGCGCTTGACGCCTCTTGTGCTCACCGCTTGGGCGCTGTCCCAGCATGAATGCCATAGGCCAACAAAACACCGAGTGACAAACAAAAGAATGAGCCAATATGGGCATCGTAAATCGATGAATTGAAGAGACAAGACACCACCAAAGCCGCCAAGACTGATTGCCCGGCCCTGGCGATGGATTCGTCCATTTCGAGAAAGTCCTGTCTGACAGCAGCTAAAAAAGCCAGCAAAAGCAGGATGCCGCCCACACCCAGTTGAACGCCCCACAATAAAAACTCCTGGTGCGGGTTGCTGGCTGCCTTGAGCGCCTCAAAGTCAGGATTTTTCAAGCTTTCGTTTTTGTTGTATTGCGTCGTCCAACTGCCAGCACCCGACCCGGCCAAAGGATTCTGAGCCATGACTTCCAGGGACGATTTCCAAAAATATAGGCGAATTCCCGTTGAAGTCGTAGCCGCTGGCTTTTCCATATAGGACGACACTTCCGACTCGGCGGTTAAAAATCGCTGGGGTACGGCACCCAAGTTATAGGCCATAAATGCTATCAGCGGGGGGATGGCGATTGCCACCAGGCGCCATCGCCGGGGCAAGGCCCAAAAAACGGCAAGCGCCACCATGACCAAACCCACCAGTTGCCCGGTGCGCCCCACAAACACGATAAAAACACTCCCCAAGGCCAGCAAAGACACGGCAATGGCGCCATAAAACAGCGTTCGGTTGGGTGCCAGCGACTTCAAATGCCAAAAAAGAGCTGCAACGACCGCGCTCATGATGCCTTGATCCAGGTAAGTGGCGAACACCGCAAAAAACTCCTTGGCATGTTTCCCGGTCGCCCAAAAGACAGGCACATGGAAATAGAGCAGCCAGGAGCTCAGCAAAGAAAATACCTGAAAGCCAAGAAAGATGGCCAGCACCAGCAAAGCCTCCTGCCGCGATTTGAGCAACAGCAACAGTGCTGGAATCAGGAGCAACTTGCCATACTTTCCCAAGGCCTCCATGGCCTGATCCTGGGGCGCGGTCGTCCACCACAAGCTGCCAGCAAACACTGCCAAAATCACCAGGATCAGTCTGGGAGTCCACAAACTTTGCCAGGAAACGTTTTGCAAGGACTTTGGCTTGCTCCCAAGCAAAACAACCATCACCGCGATCATCAATGACAGCCTGCCAAGACTGATGAGGGCCATCGACAAACCTGCGGATGCAGCCGCAAAAGAAGCAATGGCCACGCGGGCGTTCATGGATTTAGGGATCATTGACGATTCAAGCGAGAATTCAATATTGCCGCGTAAAGTTCTACGTACTCTAGTGCCACTTGGCGCCAACTCCGTTCAAATGGCGGCACGGGCTCGCTGCGGCTGAATTGTTGCTCCAGTGCGTTGCCCCACGCGTCAAGAGAAGCCGACAGCGGCAGCACGGTACCTGACGCCGAACCAACATGCTCGGCCGCGCCGCACACATCCGAAATCACCACGGGCACTTTAGCCGCCATGGCCTCGCTGATGACCATGCCATAGGGCTCGGCCTTGGCGGGGTGCAGCAGGACATCAAACGCAGCGTAAGGCGCCTGATCGCTCCATCCCAATAACTTGTAGCCACCCTGCCAATCTGCAAACAGGTGCGCCACTTCGGCGGCGGCGGGCCCCACGACGTGCAACTGCACATCTGGCCGGGTGCGGCGCAAGGCCGCCACCACTTGGACGGCCCACGGCAGGCCCTTGCGTTGCCATTCCTTGCCGACAAAACCCACAATGCCGCCGTCAGGCGGAACCCGGCGCGGTTCGCGCAGCACACCAAGCACCACACCCGGCACGATCGGCTCGGTCAACTGATGTGCCAGCTCCGGGTAGTAATGGGCTATGGATTGCTTGATGAACCGCGAGTTCGGCACCACAAAGCGCGGCGTCGACAACTCGCGTCGTTCCAAAAACAATTGCATGGCAATGCGCAAGGAAATCAGGCGCCACCAGGGCTTGTCCAGAACGGTTGCAAAGGGCGGGCCATGAAAGGTTGTGATGTGATGGATGCCCAGTCGTTCGTGGCTATGAATCACACTGTTGGGAGCCGGATGATCGGCCAGGAACCGCGCCACCCGCCTGCCAAAGCGCAGCAAGCCCAACCAGCGCGGGCGCGGCGCAATTTCGCCCAGTTCGTAAACGGTGATTCCTGTGGGTTTTTCAACGTGGCAGCGTTCGCAAATGACGCTGACCCGATGACCAAGCTGCTGCAACTCCCGCGTCAGCTCCCAGACATAACGCTCCATCCCGCCAACCGGCCCATAACGGCGCACCACATGGATCAATTCAAGCTGGCTCAAAATCTTCGTCCCTGGTCAAAATTTAACGACACATCAACCCATGTGCACATTCATCACAGCAGCACAATATCGTATTGCTCCTGCCCCATGGCGCTCTCGCTTTGGAGCGACACCGGCTTGCCAATGAACTCGCTCAAGCCCGCCAGATGCTGGCTTTCCTCGTCCAGAAACAACTCGATCACCTTGGGCGACGCCACCACGCGAAATTCCCTGGGGTTGAACTGGCGGGCTTCGCGCAATATCTCGCGAAAAATGTCATAGGTCACGCTGCGCGCTGTTTTGACGATACCTTTGCCCTCGCACACCGGACAAGCTTCGCACAGCATGCGCGCCAGCGATTCCCGGGTGCGTTTGCGCGTCATCTCCACCAGGCCCAGTTGCGAAAAACCACCGCACATGGTTTTGACGTGGTCGCGCGCCAATTGCTTGCGAATTTCTGCCAACACCGCTTCGCGGTGCTCTTCGGGTGCCATATCAATGAAATCCACAATGATGATGCCGCCCAGATTGCGCAGGCGCAGCTGCCGCGCTATGGCCTGCGCCGCTTCCAGATTGGTCTTGAATATGGTGTCGTCAAAGTTGCGCGCACCGACAAAACCGCCGGTGTTCACATCCACGGTGGTCAAGGCCTCGGTCTGGTCCACAATCAAATAGCCGCCCGACTTCAAATCCACCCGCCGCCCCAGCGCCTTGGTAATTTCTTCGTCAATGGCGTACAAATCAAAAATTGGCCGCTCGCCCTTGTAGTGCACCAGCTTTTGCGCTGCGCCAGGCATGAACTCCTGGCCAAACGCCTGCATCACGACAAATTGCTCCCGGGAATCAACCTTGATGTATTGGGTGCGTTCAGAGGTCAGGTCGCGCAGCACCCGCTGCAGCAAGCTCAAATCCTGATGTAACAGCGAAGTGGCCGGCAGCTTGGTGGCCGACTGGCGGATGCGCGCCCAGGCCTTGCGCAGATAAGCGATGTCGTCCGCCAGTTCCTGGTCTGAGGCCTCTTCGCCATTGGTTCGCAAAATAAAGCCGCCGCCCTGATCTCCGACCAGTTTTTGCAGCCGCTGACGCAACAGATCACGCTGCTCGGGCGGTATTTTTTGCGACACACCCAGGTGCTCGTCCTGCGGCAAAAACACCAGCATGCGCCCGGCAATGCTGATTTGGGTAGACAGCCGTGCGCCCTTGGTACCAATTGGATCCTTGATCACCTGCACCACCAGGCTTTGGCCCTCAAACACCTGCTTTTCAATCGGGATTTGCGTGGCATTGCTGCGCGCCGCAGAAATCGTCTCGCCCTCGGCAGGTGGATGCCAGACATCGGCCACGTGCAAGAAAGCTGCCCGCTCCAGACCAATGTCTATGAAGGCTGATTGCATGCCCGGCAACACGCGCGCCACCTTGCCCAGATACACATTGCCCACCAGACCGCGCTCCAGCGTGCGCTCCACGTGCAGCTCCTGCAACACGCCGTTTTCCACCACCGCCACACGGGTTTCCTGCGGCGACCAATTGATCAAAATATCTTCTTGCATGAACTTGCGTTTCTAAAAACCTACAACTTGAAGCCAAAAGCCTTCAGCAATCGGGCGGTTTCAAACATCGGCAACCCCATGATCCCGGAGTAGCTGCCACTCAGGCTTGAAATATACGCTGCTGCCCTGCCCTGCACCGCATAGGCGCCCGCTTTACCCATCGGCTCACCGGTGGCCGCGTAGGCGCGAATCTGCTCGGGCGTCATGGGCGCAAAAGTCACCCTGGAAATGGACAAGGCTTGCTGACGCACTTGCGGCGTACCCAGCGCCACAGCCGTGAGCACCCGGTGCGTTTTGCCGGACAAACTGGCCAGCATGCGCTCGGCGTCGTGGTGATCTGCGGGCTTGCCCAAAATGGTGCGACCCAGCGCCACCGTGGTGTCCGAGCACAAGATCGGCGCTTGTGGCAAGGCGCGTCTGTGCAAACGCTGCAAGGCTGCATCGAGCTTGAGTTGGGTCACGCGTTGCACATAGGTCAACGGTGCCTCATGCGGCAACAACGCTTCGAGCGCTTCGGCATCTTCATCCGCAGCAGGCAACAGCAATTCGTAGTCAACCCCCAACTGCTCCAGCAGTTGCCTGCGGCGCGGGCTTTGCGAAGCCAGATAGACAAATTTTTTCATTCGCGGTGGTACGGGTGGTTGGCATTGATCGACCAGGCACGGTAAAGCTGTTCAATCAAAAGCACGCGCACCATGGCGTGCGGCAAGGTCAGGTCAGACAACCGAATGCGCTCATGCGCGCCCTGCCGAAAAACGGGGTCGAGCCCGTCGGGGCCGCCAATGACCAGCGCCACATCGTCGCCCGACAATTGCCATTCAGTAAGTTTGCCAGCCACGGCCATGGTGGTGAGCGCGGTACCACGCTCGTCGAGTGCCACGATGCGACATCCCTTGGGAATGGCCGCCTCGATGCGCGCACGCTCGGCCGCCAGCAGGGTTTCAAGAGATTTGGATGCTCTGGGCTCGGTTTTGACCGCTTTCAGCTCGACCTTGAGCTCAAACGGAAAGCGCTTGGCGTAGTCGTCCCAGGCTGTTTGCGCCCAATCGGGCACGCGTTGACCGACAGCAACAATCAGCAGACGCACAGCGCGGCGTCAGGCTTTGCGAACGGCCGCTTTTTTGGCTGGTGCCTTCTTTGCTGCCGTTTTTTTGGCTGCAGGCTTGACCGGCGCATTCACCACCAGGGTTTTGACCCGGGGTTTGGCAGCCACAGCGGCGCCAGCAACGGCCCGCTTGGGTGCTGCTGCAGTCTTGGCGGCTGCTTTCCTGGCGGCGGCCACATCTGCTGCTGCAGTTTTGGCCATCTGTGCCCGCGACGGGAAAGCCTCCTGCACACCCTGCTTGGAGGCACTGGAACGCCGCAGACTCTGCGCCGGCTTGGCGGCTTCCTTGGCAGCCGCCTTGGCTTTGGCTGCACTCGGCTCAGCCGCCACCACGGGTTTGGCAGCGCCAAATTTCAGGCGCACCGGCTTTTCGCCCCACAACTCTTCAAGGTTGTAATAGGTGCGGTAGGTCGGCTGCATCACATGCACCACCGCCTGACCACAATCCACAATGATCCATTCGCCGTTGGCCTCACCCTCGACGCGCGGCTTGGGAAAACCGGCTTCGCGCACTGCATCGATCACACTCATCGCCAACGCCTTGGTTTGCCGGTTTGAGGTGCCCGAGGCCACGATGACCCGCTCAAACAAGGACGACAGGTGCTCGGTGTCAAACACAACAATCTCTTGCGCCTTCACGTCTTCGAGCCCATCGACAATGGCGCGCTGCAACTTCTGGATGTCTTTTTTCTCTGCACCGGCGGTGACAGCTTTGACCACGGGCTTTGACGCTGATTTGGTCGCCACCGCGGCAGTGGACTTGGCAGCCGCTTTGGCGGGTTTTTTGGCAGTGCTCGGGGCAATAGTTTTGGTAGTCATCAATGTGATTGGTAAAGGTGATGGTCGGCAATATAACGCGCAACGGGCTCAGACACCAGTGTTTGCACCGGTTGGCCACTGGCAATGTTGCTGCGAATCTGGGTGGCGCTCACGTGCAGGGCTGGCAAGCCCAAGTGAAAGAACCGTTCAGGGAACAGTCTTTCAGCTTCAATCGAGTCGTTGGTATCTAATGAATGGGCGCGAGTAGCTACACTAATTATAGCTAATTGAAGTATGGCCTGCCAATCGCGCCAACTGGTGAGGGCTGCGGCCTGGTCTGCGCCCATGATCAAAAACAATTCGGCGCCCGGTGCCTGCCCGGCAATCTCGCGCAAGGTGTCGATGGTGTAACTTGGCCCGGTGCGGTTTATTTCCCGGCTGTCCACACAGATTCCGGGAACATCCGCAAACGCGAGTTGCACCATGGCCAGGCGGTGCGCTGCCTCGGTCAGCACCCTGGGTTTGTGCCAGGCGTCGCCCGTGGGCACCACATGCAAAACATCGAGCTTGAGTTCA
This sequence comes from Rhodoferax sp., assembly GCF_011391645.1. Lineage (GTDB taxonomy): Bacteria > Pseudomonadota > Gammaproteobacteria > Burkholderiales > Burkholderiaceae_C > Rhodoferax. Next base: position 30,177 of record NZ_JAABQC010000027.1, read on the forward strand.
TGCAAAGCCGCTTCCAGCAATGCCCGGTGTGCCAGGTGCGGCGGATCGAACGCGCCACCAAAGACCCCGATGCGCCTTGCCTGTGTCATGTCCGGCTTCACACCCAATCCCGGCGCACCAAAAAGTCGCTGTACAGCGCTGCTTCGGGCGTGCCGGGCACCGGCACCTGCTGGTAGGCCCAGCTGACCAGCGGCGGCATCGACAGCAAAATGGACTCGCTGCGGCCGCCCGACTGCAGGCCAAAATGGGTGCCCCGGTCCCAGACCAAGTTGAATTCCACATAACGACCGCGCCGATACAGCTGAAAATTGCGCTCGCGCTCACCATAGGGCGTGTCCTTGCGGCGCAGCACAATGGGCAGGTAGGCACTCAAAAATGAATCACCCACAGCCTGCATCATGGCCAGGCTGGGTTCAAACCCGAGTTCAGAGAAATCGTCAAAAAACACACCGCCGACACCGCGTTGCTCGTTGCGGTGTTTTAAATAAAAATACTCGTCGCACCAAGTCTTGAAACGCGGGTATTTGTCGTCGCCAAAGGGTTGCAGCGCCGAACGGCAGCATTGGTGAAAATGCACCGCGTCTTCTTCAAAGCCGTAATACGGCGTCAGGTCCATGCCACCACCAAACCAGCACACTTCGGTGCCATCACGGTTTTTGGCAGAGATCATGCGCACATTCATGTGCACGGTGGGCACATAGGGGTTGCGTGGATGAAACACCAGCGACACACCCATGGCCTCGAACGGCGCGCCCGCCAACTCGGGGCGATGCTGGGTGGCCGAGGGCGGCAA
>NZ_JAABQC010000028.1 GCF_011391645.1 Rhodoferax sp.
TTCTTGGCTGGAGCAGCAGCCTTCTTGGCTGGAGCAGCAGCCTTCTTGGCTGGAGCAGCGGCCTTTTTGGCTGGAGCAGCGGCCTTTTTGGCTGGAGCGGCGGCCTTCTTGGCTGGAGCGGCAGCCTTCTTGGCTGGAGCGGCGGCCTTCTTGGCTGGAGCAGCAGCCTTCTTGGCTGGAGCGGCGGCCTTCTTGGCTGGTGCAGCCTTAGCAGCAGGTTTTTTAACAGTTGCCATGTCTATCTCCTTCATCGGTATGCAAAGAGCACTTCACGCAAATCATTGTGCGTCAAGCGATCCATGGTGTTGGGCGGATTCCCAGCACCATGAACGAGGGTCACAAAAACTTTGCCGCAAACAGCGGGTTCAGAATCTTGTGAAAAATGGAGCGTCATGGGCAGCCGTTATTCCCAGGACAATGCGCCGCCGGATTGGTACTCAATGACCCGGGTCTCAAAGAAGTTGCGTTCTTTCTTCAGATCGATCATTTCGCTCATCCAGGGGAACGGATTCTCTTCATTGGGGAACAGCGTCTCCAGTCCGATTTGAGTTGCACGACGGTTGGCGATGTAGCGCAGGTAACCCTTGAACATGGAGGCGTTCATGCCAAGCACGCCGCGTGGCATGGTGTCTTCGGCGTAGCGGTATTCCAGTTCCACCGCAGTCTCAAACAAGGCCTTGATCTCGGCCTTGAATTCTGCTGTCCAGAGTTGTGGATTTTCCAGCTTGAGCTGGTTGATCAGATCAATACCAAAATTGCAGTGCATCGACTCATCGCGCAGGATGTACTGGTATTGCTCGGCCGCCCCAGTCATCTTGTTTTGACGACCAAGCGCCAGAATTTGCGTGAAGCCGACGTAAAAGAACAGGCCTTCCATCAGGCAGGCAAAAACGATCAATGATTTGAGCAGCGTCTGGTCAGCCTCGGGCGTGCCAGTCTTGAACTGCGGGTCCATGATGGCTTCGATGAAGGGAATCAAAAACTGGTCTTTGTCGCGGATCGACTTGATTTCGTTGTAGGCACTGAATATTTCGCTTTCATCCAGGCCGAGCGACTCCACAATGTACTGGTAAGCATGCGTGTGGATGGCTTCTTCAAAAGCCTGGCGCAACAGGAACTGGCGACATTCCGGCGCGGTGATATGCCGGTAGGTGCCAAGCACGATGTTATTGGCGGCCAGTGAGTCCGCAGTGACAAAAAAACCGAGGTTGCGCTTGATGATTCGGCGTTCGTCTTCGGTCAGGCCATTGGGGTCTTTCCACAGGGCGATGTCACGCGTCATGTTGACTTCCTGGGGCATCCAGTGGTTGGCACAACTCGACAGGTATTTCTCCCAGGCCCACTTGTACTTGAATGGCACCAGCTGATTGACATCGGTCTTGCCATTGATGATGCGTTTGTCGTCTGCGTTGACCCGTCTTATGGGGCTTGCTGCAGCGGTCACCATTGACGTCAGTGGGCGCATGGCGGAAGGTGCGTCAGCAATAGCAATTGACGTTTCAATTCGCATTGCAAAAGAGGCGGAAGAATGCTCTGCCATCAGCCGGTCTGTGCGGCTGGGAGAGGGGGGCAAACTGGCAGTAGGTGTGACTTCTTCGTCCCAGGACAACATAGTGGTTTCCAATGCGTGAATTATGAGATCTAGCGTAAAAAATAGAAAGAACTTTGGCTGCGTTGCAGACGCATGCGCGCTGTACTGTGGCGTGCCCGCATCGCATGTGTTGAAGGCATGCCTTGCTTACTGGCAGGACTCGCAAGTGGGGTCGTCAACGCCACAAAATTTGACGTCGGTGGCGGGACCGGATGCCAACTGCTGGCGAGCCGCTGCCGCCGCTGCTTCAAGCGCACTCACGCTGCCTTGACCCGTGTTTTCGCCGCCTGATGACACGGCATTTAAACGCCCCGCAGTCACTGTAGATTTTTCAGCGTGCGTGGCCGACTGGGTGCGCAGGTAATAGGTGGTTTTGAGGCCGCGAACCCAGGCCAGCTTGTAGGTGTCGTCGAGCTTTTTACCAGAGGCGCCGGCCATGTAGATGTTGAGTGACTGCGCCTGATCAATCCATTTCTGGCGGCGCGCCGCGGCTTCCACGAGCCAGCGCGTTTCCACTTCAAAGGCGGTGGCATAAAGCGACTTGATCTCCTCTGGCACGCGGTCAATCGGGGCGAGTGATCCATCAAAGTGCTTGAGGTCCATCACCATCACGTCATCCCAAAGACCCAGACGTTTCAGGTCGCGCACCAGATAGCTGTTGATGATGGTGAACTCGCCCGACAAATTGGACTTGACCGACAGGTTGCCAAAGCAGGGCTCAATGGATGCGTCGACCCCGATGATGTTGGAAATGGTGGCGGTGGGCGCAATCGCCACACAGTTGGAATTGCGCATCCCATGTTGGGCAATTTTTTGCCGCAGCGCATCCCAGTTCAGGGTACTGGAGCGGTCGACATCAACATAGCCTCCGCGCTCGCTTGCCAGCCGGTCAAGCGTGTCGATCGGCAGGATGCCCTGGTCCCACAGCGAGCCCTTGTAGCTGGAATACTGTCCGCGCTCACGTGCCAATTCGGTTGATGCCTGGTAAGCGTAATAACAAATGGCTTCCATGGATTCGTCGGCAAACTGCACCGCTGCATCGCTGGCGTAGGGCAGGCGCAGTTCGTACAGGCAGTCCTGAAAGCCCATCAGGCCGAGGCCCACCGGGCGATGCCGCAGGTTGGAGTCACGCGCCTTTTTGACCGCGTAGTAGTTGATGTCGATCACGTTGTCGAGCATGCGCATGGCGGTGGTGATCGTTTTTTGCAGCTTGGCGTGATCGATTGCGCCTTCTTTCAAATGCTGCAGCAAATTGACCGAGCCCAGGTTGCAGACCGCGGTTTCGGTGTTGCTGGTGTTGAGCGTGATCTCGGTGCACAGGTTGCTCGAGTGCACCACGCCCACATGTTGCTGTGGTGAGCGGATGTTGCAGGCGTCCTTGAACGTGATCCAGGGGTGGCCGGTTTCGAACAGCATGGTCAGCATCTTGCGCCACAGATCACTGGCCTGCACCGTGCGGCAAGGCTTGATTTCGCCGCGCGCCGCTTTCTCTTCGTAGGCCACGTAAGCCTGCTCGAACGCGATGCCAAACTTGTCGTGCAGGTCGGGCACGTTGTTGGGCGAGAACAGCGTCCATTGGCCTTTTTCCATCACGCGGCGCATGAACAGGTCGGGGATCCAGTTGGCGGTGTTCATGTCGTGTGTGCGTCGGCGGTCGTCGCCGGTGTTCTTGCGCAGTTCCAGAAACTCCTCGATATCGAGGTGCCAGGTTTCCAGGTAGGTGCAGACCGCGCCCTTGCGCTTGCCGCCCTGGTTCACGGCCACAGCCGTGTCGTTGACCACCTTCAGGAAAGGCACCACGCCCTGGGATTCACCGTTGGTGCCCTTGATGTGGCTGCCCAGAGCACGCACGCGGGTCCAGTCGTTGCCCAGGCCGCCGGCAAATTTGGACAGCAGGGCGTTTTCCTTGATCGCCTCGTAGATACCGTCGAGGTCGTCGGGCACCGTGGTCAGGTAACAACTCGAGAGTTGCGAGCGCAAGCTGCCGCTGTTGAACAGGGTGGGTGTGGACGACATGAAGTCAAAAGAGGACAGCACTTCATAGAACTCGATGGCACGCGCTTCGCGCTCGATCTCGTTGAGCGACAAGCCCATCGCCACACGCATGAAGAAGGCTTGCGGCAATTCGATGCGCTGCTTGCCAATGTGCAAAAAGTAACGGTCATATAGGGTTTGCAGGCCCAGGTAATCAAATTGCAGATCCCGCTCGGCCTTGAGTGCGCCGGCGAGTCGCGCCAGGTCAAACTGCTGAAGCCTTTCATCGAGCAGTTCGTTCTCGACGCCGCGTTTGATGAACTGCGGAAAGTAGTCCGCGTAGGCTTGGGGCATGTCGGCCTGTGCCACGTCTTCGCCCAGAATTTCCTTGGCGATGGTGTGAAACAGCAGGCGTGCCGCGGCGTAAGTGTAATCCGGGTCCTTTTCAATCAAGGTACGGGCCGCCAGCACCGAGGCCTTGTAAACCTCGTCCATGGGCACGCCGTCATAGAGGTTGCGCAGCGTCTCGGCCATGATCGGCTCGGGCTTGATATCAGCACCCAGGCCGCTGCAGGCATCATTGATGATGCCTTGCAAGCGCGCCAGATCCAGCACCACGCGCTGGCCCTTGTCGACGGCGTGCAGCAGCGGTGCCGCCGGCGCTTGTTGAGCCACTTTCTGGGCGCGCTCCTGGGTGCGCTTTTCGCGGTACAGCACATAGGCACGGGCAATCTCATGGTGCCCCTCGCGCATCAAGCCCAACTCAACCTGATCCTGCACATCTTCAATGTGAAAAGTGCCGCCGGCCGGTCGTGAACGCACCAGGGCTTTGATCACCACCTGGGTGAGGGTCTCGACGGTTTCGCGCACGCTGGCTGATGCCGCACCCTGGGTGCCATGCACAGCCAAAAAGGCCTTCATCATGGCCACGGCAATCTTGCTGGGCTCAAACGGCACCACGGCGCCGTTGCGCCGGATGATCTGGTATTGGCTCATTGCCGCAGTGGCGGGCGCAGAAGATTCGCCTGATGCTGACCTGGTGGTCATGTTGGTGTAATGTGAACTGGAAGTGGGTTGGGCAGTTTGCATGGCATCCTCTCGTGAAACTGGTGGAGAAATCGGAGGTGAGGTGGCTAAAAATGCGGCTCACACGCTAATGGTGCCGAAGCTTAACACTATATCTAGGGTTGTAAACCTGCTTTGACACTACCCGTAGTGTTTTGAAGGGCCGGACGGGTTTTTGCCGAGAGGTTGCGATTCTCAGGATTTGATAGCGATTGACGCGCGTCTGAGCTTGTGTCCTGCCACTTCTTTGGTGCGTGAACGTGTCAGTTCAGCGGCCTTTTGCATCAGTTTGAGAGCCTGCAACCGCGGGTAAATACCGAGCCTCAAGCCCTAAAGTATTTTGCAACCGCAGCCAGTCAAAACCAGCGCCAGGGTCGGCCTTGCGGCCTGGGGCAATGTGCTCGTGTCCTGCCAGGAAGGCGATGGGGTAGCGTTGCATCAGCGCGGCGCACACGCTCTGAAGGCATTCATACTGTGCATCCTCGAACAAATCGCCCTCAAGACCTTCCAGTTCAATGCCGATGCTGTCGTCATTGCAGTTGCTGCGGCCACGGTAGCTGGAGGTGCCAGCGTGCCAGGCGCGCTCATCGCAGCTAACCAACTGCCAGAGTTCGCCGTTGCGCCGGATGAAGAAATGCGCCGATACCTGCAGGCCTTTGATTTGACTGAAATAGGGGTGCGCTTGCCAGTCCAACTGGTTGCTGAAAAACTGCTGCACTTGTGGTCCCCCATACTGGCCTGGTGGCAGGCTGATGGAGTGAAGCACAAGCAGATCAATGTTCGCCCGCGGCGGGCGTGGGCCAAAGTTGGGTGAGGCCAGGTGCGCAGCAAAACGGTACCAGCCCCGAGACCAAAGCGTGTCCGGGCGCAGATCTGTTGTCGGGCCTTCAGTCGGAGGTAACAACGGGGTCATCCAGATTGGGCAAATCGATGCGCAGCCGGGCAATGCGGTAACGCATCTGGCGCAGACTCAAGCCTAGGCGTGTGGCAGCGGCCGTGCGATTGAAGTCGGTGGCTTGCAGGGCGCGGCTCAAAATGTTGCGCTCCAGTTCGTCAAGGTACTGTTGCAGGTCACCTGGAATCGCTTCTGGTTTTGCATGCGAAGGCGTGCTGTCGGCGCCCTGAGGCGAGTTGGTGTGCGACCATTTCGGCGCTTCAAACTGCAGGCTTATGCCGTCACCGAGTGCCACTGCCCGGTGCAGCAGGTTCTCAAGCTCGCGCACATTTCCGGCCAAGGGCAAGTCAGACAGTTGTTTCAATGCATCAGCCTGCAGCACCGGTGTGGCGATGCCAGCTTCATCTGCAATCCGGTGCAGCAGGGCGTTGCACAACTCCGGCAAATCTTCAGTGCGCTCGCGCAAAGGCGCAATCACCATGTCAATGACATTCAAACGGTAAAAAAGGTCTTGCCGGAAATCACCTTTTTGCACCTCTTCCGCCAGTATTTTGTGGGTGGCGCTGACGATGCGAACATCCACGATGTCCTCTTGCGTGGAGCCCAGGGGGCGTACCCGGCGCTCCTGAATGGCGCGCAGCAATTTCGATTGCATCGGCAAGGGCAAGTCGCCAATCTCATCAAGAAACAGCGTGCCCCCGCTGGCGGCCTGAAAGAACCCCTCGCGGTCAACCTGCGCGCCGGTGTAAGCCCCTTTCTTGGCACCAAAAAACTCGGCTTCCAGCAAGGCTTCGGGGATGGCGCTGCAATTGACGGCCACCCAGGGGCCCTTGGCGCGGTGACTGTTGGCATGGATGGCGTAAGCCACCAGTTCCTTGCCGGTACCCGACTCGCCGGTGACCAGCACCGGGGCCATGCTGGTGGCGACTTTGAGGATACGGTCCTTGATCTGGCACATGCATGCCGACTTGCCCACCAGGCGGTCCAACGCCCGCTGACCCAGCGCGCCTGCACCCGCCTGCCTGCTGGACAGTGCAGCCTGCATGGCCAAGGCGGGTGTCACGGGCGAACTCACTGCTGAAGCAATGACGCGGCGAAACTGCTTCAGGTCAACTGGCTTGGTAAGGTAATCAAAAGCCCCTCCCTTGAGGGCCTCGACCGCATTTTCGGCCGAACCATAGGCGGTGATCACCACGCAGCGTTCGCTGCGTTGATCCGCCTTGAGTTCTGTGATCAGGGACAGCCCGACACCATCAGGCAGCCGCATGTCGGTGATGAGCACGTCAAAACCACGCTCGGCCAGCAGTTGACGCGCCTGCTGCAAGTCGCCCGCGGTGGCCACTTGGTAGCCTTCGCGCAACAGCGTCAGCTCGTACAGCGTGCGCAGGTCAGGCTCATCGTCAACAACCAGGATGTGAGCGTCAGAATTGGAACTGGTCATGGCGCGGGTGCGGCTTGGCTGCTGCTGGACGGGTTACTGGGGGGCTGGGTGCAGAACATCACGCTGAATTCGTTGCCTGGTTGTATTTTTTCACCGAAAGTCCGATTGTTGCGGTCATAGGCAATGCTGGCACCGTGACTCTCGCACAGTTCCCGGCAAATATAAAGCCCCAGGCCGCTGGAGCGACTCTCGGACGAAAAAAAAGGCTCGAACAAATGCTGCTCAACGGATGGATTCAGCGGCTCACCATCGCTCCAGACCCGCAGGCAAAGGCTGGTGGTGGCGTCAGCGCCGCCACACGAATCAAGGCTGATTTGAATCGGCTCGGGTTGAGCTCTGGAATAGCGCTGGGCGTTGTCCAGCAGGTTGATGAGAATGCGGCGCAGGTGTTCGGCGTCGAACCAGACCCAGGCCATGCGATTGGGGATTTGCAGCGCAATGTCGGATTGGTTGGCGACCTGGCTCTGCCAGTCCCGGCAAATTCGGGGCAACGCCGCGGTCAGGTCAAGCGCTTGAGTCTGGGTATCCTGGTTTGAGTTGGTTCGTTGGGCAACATGCAGGATGTCGTGCACGGTTTTCTCAAGCCGCTGTGCGTTTTGCTGGACCAGTCGTGCCAGTTGCTGCTGTTCGGGGTCTGAAATATCTTCGGACAACAGCGCATTGGCCTGCACAATGGCCGCCAAAGGGTTGCGAATTTCATGGGCGATTGCGGCTGACATGCGCCCCATGCTGGCAAACTTCTCTGTGCGAATGCGTGCCTGCAGCTCCCGTTGATCCTGCAAAAAAACCACGCACATGCCCTGTGCGTCCGGATTCAGCTGCGCCGTCAGTTGGGTGCGCGCTGCCATCATCCGTGCGCCTTGGCCTGGGTGCTGAATGCTAATTTCCTGGTGTTGGGCGCGATGCGTGGCAAAGGTTTCATCGATCAGTTGGCGCAAACCCTGCCAAACGGGTGCACCAGCCAGGTTCAAGGGTTGATCCTGGGGGTCTCGGGGGGCGCGCAGTTGTTTTTGGGCAGCAGGGTTGGCTGAGCGAACCTGATGCTGCGCATCGACCACCAGCACACCTTCACCCAGGGTCTCGATGATGAGTTCATTGACTTGCCACTGCACGGCAGCAGCCAGTTGGCTGCGCTGCGCTTTCAACTCAACATTGGCCAACCGGGTCACCATTTGCCGTGCAACCAGCGAAACTGCAAAACAGCCAGCGCCTGTCAAGGCCGCCTGTGAAAAATGCGCACTGGCGTTCCATGGTGCCTGCAGTGACAGCCATCCTGCGTAGCCAAAAAGCAGCAGAGTCACGCCGGCGGCGCTGGCCATGGCCATCAAATGCGACCCCAGGATGGAGGCCATCAACACCGGCAAGGCAAATAGCGGGGTGTAGTTGATGCTGCTGTCCTGCAGGGTCTGAAGTGCCGCAAATGCAAGCAAATCAACGCCCACAACGCGCAGCCATGACTCGTTGAAGTGGGGGCCCAGCCGGGGTGCAGTCACGACGCGCTCAGCCAGTGTGGCCATCAGGTAAGCGGCGCAGATCAACAGGGAAATCAGGCTGGGTGAGGGCGTGGTCAGCAGATAGAGTCCGGTTTGCAATGCCAACAGCACCCCACCCAGGGCAGCGCGGGCGGTCATGAAGCCGCGCCACAAGCGTTCAAACTCGTCGGCGGGTGGGTCGAGATCGGGGTGCGTTTCTGGCTTATTCAGGCCAAGCCAGGTGGATGCCCGCGCGGCCAGCATCGCTCAGGGTTCCGATTGATGCAGGTGCTCCAGGCAGCAATAGCTGCCGTGTTTGCCCTGAATTGCTTCTGCATTTGGAATGTGCACTGTGCAATGGCTGCACGCCACAGTGTCCAGTGCGGGTGGCGGCTGGACCGGCGGTGGCGGGGCGCGTTTGCTCAAGGCGGCTGCGCGGCTGCGCCACAGCCAGACCCCGGCAAGAACCAGCACCAGGAGCAGCAAGCCTCTCACGGCGTTTGCCTCAGCACGACTTCCATGACAAAACGGGAGCCGACATAACCCAGCAGCAGCAGTCCTGAGCCGGTGTAAAGAAACCGCACAGCACGTTTGCCACGCCAGCCAAAACGGGCTCGCCCAACGATCAGCACGGCAAAGGTGAGCCAAGACAGCACCGAAAAAATCGTCTTGTGATCCCACTTGATGGCGTGGCTGGTGCCGTACAACTGGTTACCAAAGAAAAAACCGGCCAGAAGGGTTGCTGTCAGCAGGGCGAACCCCAAGTTGACAAAGCGAAAGGTCAGTCGCTCCAGGGTCAGCAGCGGCAACTCGCCATTGGCGTTGGCGGCCAACCGCATGCGTGACTCGGCACGCGTCATAAGCCAGGCATGGACGCCGGCGATGGCAAACAGCCCGTAGGAAGCAATCCCAAGAGCCCAATGCAGTGGCAGCCAGGCCGAGGCGCTGACATGCAGGGTGTTGCCAGGGAAGATCAAGGCCAGCAGCACGGCAGCCGAGCCAGCGCCCGATAGTAGCCAAGGTGTCTTGAGTTGCGGAAAAACATGGGACTCGACGGCATACACCAGCCCCACCAGCCAGACGGTGACGGACAGCGCCGGCGCGAAACCAAAGCGCGGCTCACTGCCCCACAGCCCCCAGGCCAGCAACAGGCCATGCAGGCACCACGCCAACCAGACTGCTACCCGGGGCAAGGTCTGGCCGAGGATGCGTGCAGCCCCTGCAGCTGACGCGGCATAGGCGATTGAAGCGCCCAAGGCCAAGGTCAAAGTGATGGGTGTGGCACTGGCTAAAATCATGATTGCAGTTTACCGTTTTGTATCCTGTCTTTCCATCCTTGCCGTTAACTCAGGTTCCGTTTGCCGGAAAAACATCACATGGCCTCCGCTCTCACCGACAAGCTTTCCCGCCTGGTTAAAGAAATACGCGGCCAGGCCCGCATCACCGAGGGCAATGTGGCTGACATGTTGCGCGAAGTGCGCATGGCGCTGCTCGAGGCCGACGTGGCGCTGCCGGTGGTGCGCGACTTCATTGCCCGCGTCAAGGACAAGGCACTCGGGCAGGATGTGCTGGGCTCGCTCACACCAGGGCAGGCCCTGGTCAGTATTGTCAACAAGGAGCTTGCCGCCACCATGGGCGACGGCGTGGCTGACATCAACCTGGCGGCACAGCCGCCCGCGGTGATCCTGATGGCGGGTTTGCAGGGCGCGGGCAAAACCACCACCACGGCAAAGCTGGCCAAACATTTGATTGAGAAGCGCAACAAGAAGGTGCTCACCGTGTCTGGCGACGTTTACCGCCCGGCCGCCATCGAGCAGCTCAAGACCGTCACCGCCCAGGCCGGCGCCGAGTGGTTCCCCAGCAGCCCCGAGCAAAAGCCGGTGGACATTGCGCTGGCGGCGCTCGACTATGCGCGCAAACATTATTTTGATGTGCTGCTGGTCGACACGGCGGGTCGCCTCGCCATTGATGACGTGCTGATGCGCGAAATCAAGGATTTGCATGCGGCCATCAAGCCGGTGGAAACCCTGTTTGTGGTCGATGCGATGCAGGGCCAGGACGCGATCAACACCGCCAAAGCCTTCAAGGAGGCATTGCCGCTCACCGGCATCATCCTGACCAAGCTCGACGGCGACTCGCGCGGCGGCGCCGCTTTGTCAGTGCGCCAGATCACTGGCGCTCCGATCAAGTTCGCCGGGACCAGTGAGAAACTTGACGGCCTCGAAGTGTTTGACGCTGAGCGCCACGCCGGGCGCATTCTGGGCATGGGCGACATCCTGGCGCTGGTGGAGCAGGTGACGGCGGGGGTGGACATGGCCTCGGCGCAAAAACTCGCGGCCAAGGTCAAAAGCGGCGCCACTTTTGACCTCAATGACTTCTTGAGCCAGATTCAGCAAATGAAGCAAATGGGCGGCTTGAGCAGCCTGATGGACAAGTTGCCGGCCGCCATGGCCGCCAAAGCCGGTCAGATGGACATGGGCAGGGTCGAGAAGGACGTCAAGCGCAAGGAGGGCATCATTCAAAGCATGACGCCGCTGGAGCGGCGCAAGCCCGAACTCATCAAGGCCACGCGCAAACGCCGCATTGCCGCCGGTGCCGGGGTGCAGGTGCAGGAGGTCAACCGCATGCTCAAGGAGTTCGAGCAAATGCAGGACATGATGAAGAAAATGAAGGGCGGCGGCATGATGAAGATGATGAAGCGCATGGGCGGCATGAAAGGCATGCCCAAAATGCCGTTTTAGCCCGCACGGCGCTGCTCCGATCTCAATTTTTCTGCAACACCAGATCGATACGCCGCTGGATGCCCGCTGAGGCGGCGGCATTTCCAGCGGCCTGGTGGTGTTTGAGTTGCACGCCCAGCCAGGCCAGCAAGGGCCGGCGCCAACCCTGGCTGGAGGCGGTTTCGACCGCGAGATCAATGTCAGTGATGGCAAGCGGCTCTCTCTGTAGTAGCGCACCGGCAGCCACCAGGCGCGCCAGCGGGTCTTGAAGTTGATGCAATTCGTCGCGGCCAGGGGGTGACGGCGTGGCGGTGGGGCCGTCATGTTGCTTGGCTGAGGCCTGCGTGTGCCGCACCAAGGCCTGGTATTGCTGCGGTAGCCGTGTGGCCTCAAGGCCGGTCCATGTTCCACGGATGAAGCTGGCGTAGGCTTGCTCTGCAAGGGGTGCGTCCCCAGCCAGTGCCTGGTAACCGGCGCAGGGCGCCAGCTCCAGGCTGGCCACTTGGGTGGCACAGCGCAGCAACTCGATGCGCGCCATCAGGTCAGGGCGACCCGTGCGGGCGATTTCTGTCTTGGCGCGTGCAAATTCGAGGTCGGCCACGCGGGAATTGCCGTTCAGATAAGCCGACGTGTAACGGTCAAGCGCTGCAAACGCCTGGCTTTGCCACTCGGGGGCTGGTGGCCCGCCCGCGCAGCCACTGATCAGCAAGGTGGCAGTTATCAGAAAAAAAGTTTTCATGGCAACTTGATCTCGGTATCCCGGGCAAACGGCCACTTGCGGTTGATCTCGTCGGTGAGTTGGCTCAAGCGGCGCAGACTGGCCTCCACTTCAGCGCGCAAGACTCCCAGGTCGGCGCTGGCCAGGCGCACGTTGGAGCCCACCGCCTGGGCCTCGGCCAGCACGGCATCGACGTTTTTCAGGGTATTTCGGGTGTCGCCCAGCACGCTTTGGAGCTGTTCCAGCGCGGCCCTGCTGCTGGCCAACGTGGCCTGGGTGTTGTCCATCACGCCGCCTTTGTCAAATACCCGTTGCTCGGTTTTGGCCAGCAGGCTGTTGGTGCGCTCGAGCGTTTGAATGATCATTTTGGCGTTGTTATCGCTGCCCATGACACCCGTGAGCACGCCATAGCGGCCGTTCATGCGTTCGGCGGTGGTTTTCAGTTGGCCCAGGCTGGCGTTCAGCGGCGACTCGGCGGCGGTCATGGTTTCCAGGTTTTCCAGCAGCGCCCGGGCCGAGGCGATCAGGCGTGGCATTTCGGCCGAGGTGTCGCCGCGCAGCAGCGTCCTCTCCGAGCCGGGCGGCAACGGCGGGTCACTCATGATGCCGCTGTAGGCACGGATGCGAGTGTCTCCCATCATGCCGCGCTCCAGCGTAAAAATGCTGGAAGTGCGCAACCAGTGGGCATCCTTGTGCGGCACATCGACCACCATGCGCGCCATGCCATCGGCTGCAAGCTCGATGCGGCGCACGCGCCCAATGGGAAAGCCTGAAAACGTCAGGTCCATGCCGACGATCACGCCCTCGGAGTCGTCCGAGATCAGTACCAACTGCTGGGTGCTCTCAAAGACGCCACGGGCCACCATCACGTACAGCACAAAGCCGGCGACCAGGCCGGCAATCAGCAACAGCAGCCAGTTGGCTCGGCGCTCGATGTGGCGCAGTGCCGGAGTCGTGTCGGAGGGTGGGTTGGGTGTCATGGGTCAGGCTTGGGTTGTGTCAGATGTATTTGACGGCCAATGAAATGGCCTCAAGCAAAAACAGGACCAGAAGCAGGCGCACGGCGCCGGGCTGAATGGTATCGGTGGCGCGTTTTTGCGTGGCTTCCAGGCTGGCGGCCAGCGGCACCACGGCGACCGCCAGACTGAAAAACAGGGTCTTCAGGACAAAGCCCAGGCTCACGGGAAGATCGAACACCTGGCCCACGGTGCGGGTAAAACCGGCCAGGCCCCACGGTGAAAAGCCATACACCGTAAGGTAGGCCAGCACCAGAACGACCACGCTGCTGAGCGTGGCCAGCGCCAGGACCGCGAAGGCATCGGCCAGCACGCGGGGTGCCAAATGGGTCTGCAAATGAACCAGATCGAATGTCCCCCGAACTGCAGGCGGCTGGCCTGGCCCGTCTGCCACTCCGGCGTTGAATGCCATGCCAGCGCGCAAGGCCACAAACAGGGCGGCACAGACGGGAATAAGCTCCAGCACCAGCACCCGAACCACCATTTGCAGGGCATATTGCGACAAGCCATAGCTCAGGGCGGTTACCACCACAATGCGAATCACCACCAGACTCAACAGGGCAGCAAGGGCGGTGAACCAGGACATCACCTGCCAGGTGCTGGTGTAAATGTGCTGTGCCGTGCGGCGGCGAAATTCCGGCGTGTAGCTGCTCGGGCTGAGCGCCAGCACCAGCACCACCGCGCCCACATGCAGCATGTGCCGCCAACTGCGCGCATGGCGCAGCAGCGCGTGCAGCAAAGTGCTGCGACGTTCAGGCAGGGCAGGACTGGCGTGCATGGCGTGATGATAATGAAATCAACGCCCCGGGAAACTTCACGGCGATGCTGCGTTGATCCCGTGCAAAATTGGCCTATGCCGCAGTCGCCCCTCACCGCAACAGTCAAGCCCCTGACCGGACCGCAAAAGGCCCTGCGCAAGCTCGGGCTGGTGCGGCCCATTGACCTTGCGCTGCATTTGCCGCTGCGTTATGAGGATGAAACGCGACTGGTCAAACTGCGAGATGTGAGGGAAGGCGATGTGGCGCAGGTCGAGGGCCGGGTGACCCATGCCGAGGTCAAGCTCGGTGGCCACCGGCAACTGCTGGTGACGCTGGATGACGGCTCGGGCACCTGCCTGCTGCGTTTCTTCACCTTTTATCCGTCCCAGCAAAAGGCGCTGACGGTGGGCAACCAGATCCGGGTGCGCGGTGAGGTTCGCGGCGGCTTTGCCGGGTTGACCATGATGCACCCGGTGGTCAAGGCCGCCGGCGGTGAACTGGCAACGGCCCTGACCCCGGTGTATCCGACCGTGGCAGGTCTGCCCCAAACCTATTTGCGCCGGGCTGTGCAGGCCGGTCTCGCGCGTGCCGAGTTGTCGGACACCGTGCCTTCACAATTCCTGCAAGAGATTGGATTGCATCCATCGTGGAGTCTTCGTCAGGCGCTCTCCTTTTTGCACAACCCGGCGCCCGATGTGTCGCTGGAGACGCTGCAGGAACACAGTCACCCGGCCTGGCAACGGCTCAAGGCTGAAGAGTTTCTGGCGCAACAACTCTCGCAACTGCAATCGCGGCGCGCCCGCGCCCGGCTGCGCGCGCCGATGCTGGCGGAGGCGGGGTCTCCGGGCGTATTCGAGCGCCTGCTGGCTGCCCTGCCATTCCAGCTCACTGTGGCACAGCAGCGCGTCGTGGCCGAGATTGCCCGGGATATCGGACGCCCGGTGCCGATGCACCGGCTGTTGCAGGGCGATGTTGGTGCCGGCAAAACCGTGGTCGCCGCGCTGGCCGCAGCACAGTGCATCGATGCCGGCTGGCAGTGCGCGCTGATGGCGCCCACCGAGATTCTGGCCACCCAGCACTTCGCCAAGTTGGTGAGCTGGTTGCAGCCCCTGGGCATGACTGTGGCCTGGTTGACGGGAAGCCAGAAAGCCAGGGAACGGCGTGACATGCTGGCGCTGATTGCCAGCGGCCAGGCCGCGCTGGTGGTGGGCACCCATGCGCTGATTCAGGACAAGGTGCAGTTCCAGAGGCTGGCGCTGGCCATCATCGACGAGCAGCACCGTTTTGGCGTGGCCCAGCGCCTGGCCCTGCGCGGCAAGCTGGGCAGCCAGCAGTTGGAGCCCCATCTGCTGATGATGACGGCAACGCCCATCCCTCGAACTTTGGCCATGAGTTACTACGCCGATCTGGATGTTTCCACCATCGACGAACTGCCGCCCGGGCGCACGCCCATCGTCACCAAAGTGGTCCATGACGCGCGCCGCGACGAGGTGATTGCCCGCATCGGTGCCCAACTGGCGCAGGGGCGGCAAATTTACTGGGTCTGCCCGCTGATTGAAGAAAGCGAGGCGCTGGACCTGACCAACGCCACGGAAACCCACGCGCAATTAAGCGCCGCCCTGCCTGGCGTGATGGTGGGCTTGCTGCATTCGCGCATGCCGGTGGCCGAGAAAAAGGCGGTGATGAGCCTGTTTGTGGGCGGTCAACTGGGCGTGCTGGTCAGCACCACGGTGATTGAGGTGGGCGTGGATGTTCCCAATGCGTCACTGATGGTGATCGAGCACGCCGAGCGCTTTGGCCTGAGCCAGTTGCACCAGTTGCGCGGCCGGGTGGGGCGTGGCGCGGCGGCGTCCGCCTGTGTGCTGCTGTACGCCACCGGGGACGCACCGCGCCTGGGTGAGACGGCGCGCGAGCGGCTCAAGGCCATGGCGCAATCCAATGACGGCTTTGAGATTGCCCGGCGCGACCTGGAGATACGCGGCCCCGGTGAATTCATGGGCGCGCGCCAGTCGGGTGACGCCATGCTGCGATTTGCCGATGTGGTCGAAGACGCTCAACTGCTGGATTGGGCGCGTCGGCTGGCGCCAGTGCTGCTCGACCAGCACCCTGCTTTGGCGGAGCAGCATGTGCAGCGCTGGCTGGGAAGCAAGTCTGACTATTTGAAAGCGTGAACGGGGCAATCGAGCGGGCTGGCAACGGGAAAGGTCTATTGGTAATATTCGCGCCGGCGCTGATCCGCAATAAATTCTTCCAGGTCGGGGTCCATCGCATTGCGTGACGACACGATGCCAATGGCATGGCCATCTTCAACCACGGGAACATGCCTGAAGCCGTTTTCCTGCATGATCACCAGCGCATGACCGTAACACTCGTTTGGACTGAGTGTTTTGGGGTTGGCAGTCATGACTTCGCTCAAGAGGGTTTTGTTCGGGTCGAGCCCCGGGGCGATGACACGAAACACCACATCGCGTTCTGTAAAGATGCCAACCAGTTGATGGCCTTCAACCACCAGCACGGCACCCGCATTCTTGGTTGCCATCAATCGCGCGGCCTGGCTGACCGACACTTGCGGTTTGGCGATGATCAATTTTTTGCGTTCCATAACGCTTCGGATGGGTAAATCAAACATGGCAATCCTCCAGATTGTGAATGCTAGCGGCAAGGTGACTGACTTGATTGATGCAAATCAACCTCACGCTGAATGGCGCGTATGCTCCAGTGTCCATGCGAAAACTGACTCAAGCCCCAAACCTGGCCATTGCCACCCTGTGGGTTGATGCGCTCAAGGGGGAGGGTGTTGCCGCCAGCGTGCAGCGCCAGTATCTTGGCAGCGCAGCCGGCGAACTGCCTCCTGACCAGTGCCTGCCTGAAGTGTGGATTCAGGACGATGCCCAGGAAGCCCGGGCGCGAGAACTGCTGCACCATCTGCAGCATGTGCCACAACGACGTTGGCAATGCGTCTGCGGCGAATTGGTCGAGGGTGGTTTCGAGCAATGCTGGGCATGCGGCGCGTGGATGCCGCGCTGATCAATGATGAATCCGTCACGCTCTGGGAGAAAATAGCGCCATGACCCTGACTGAACTCAAATACATCGTCGCCGTCGCGCGTGAGCGGCATTTTGGCAAGGCGGCGGAAGCCTGCTTTGTGTCGCAACCCACCTTGTCCGTGGCTGTCAAAAAGCTCGAAGAAGAGTTGGACGTGAAGCTTTTTGAACGCAGCGCCAACGAGGTGACCGTCACACCGCTGGGCGAGGAAATCGTGCGCCAGGCGCAAAGTGTGCTGGAGCAGTCTGCCGCCATCAAGGAAATTGCCAAGCGTGGCAAGGACCCGCTGGGCGGGCCGCTGACTTTGGGAATCATCTACACCATTGGTCCCTATTTGTTGCCTGACCTGGTGCGCCAGATGATTGCCCACACCCCGCAAATGCCCCTGATGTTGCAGGAAAACTTCACCGTCAAGCTGCTGGAGATGCTGCGTACCGGCGAAATTGACTGCGCCATACTGGCCGAGCCATTTCCGGATGCCGGTCTGGCGATTGCGCCCTTGTACGACGAACCCTTCATGGCCGCCGTGCCCTACAACCATCCACTGGCAGCCCAGTCTGAAGTGACCAGCGAAGTGCTGAAAAACGAGACCATGCTGTTACTCGGCAGTGGCCATTGCTTTCGCGATCATGTGCTGCAGGTGTGCCCCGAGTTTGCCCGGTTTTCCAGCAACACCGAGGGCATTCGCAAGAGTTTTGAGGGCTCATCGCTGGAAACCATCAAGCACATGGTGGCTGCCGGCATGGGAGTGACACTGGTGCCGCGCCTGAGTGTGCCCAAGGAGGCCTTTTCCACCAAGCCCAAGCTCAAGCGCGATGAAGATGCCTATGTGAAATATCTCAGAATCGCCGACAAGTCGGGGGGGGAGCCACCCACGCGCCGCGTGGTGCTGGCCTGGCGGCGCAGTTTCACCCGCTACGAGGCCATTGCGGCACTGCGCAACGCCATTTACGCCTGCGAGTTGCCGGGCGTGAAGCGTTTGTCCTGAGTCCTGGCGGTTGCCCCGCAGGGGGTTGATGCGATGCATGCTGCCCAAGCTGGGTAAGTAAATAAAAGGAACCATAGATGCGTTGGCGTAAGAAGATGGATTTGTATCTGGCTCTGATCCGCTGGGATCGACCCGCCGGCTGGTTGCTGCTGCTGTGGCCCACATTGGCCGCGCTGTGGGTGGCTGCAGGCGGCTTTCCGGGCTGGCATTTGCTGGCCGTCTTTGTGTTGGGCACGATTTTGATGCGCAGCGCAGGCTGCTGCATCAACGACGTGGCCGACCGGAACTTTGACAAACACGTCAAGCGCACAGCGGGGCGACCGGTGACCACGGGCGCGCTGTCGGTGAAGGAGGCTTTGGGCGCGGGTGCGCTGCTGGCGCTGCTGGCTTTTGCGCTGGTGCTCACCACCAACGCCCTCACGATAGGCTTGTCAGGCGCCGCGCTGGCGGTCACTTTGGCCTACCCTTACGCCAAGCGCTATGTGTCGATGCCGCAAGCCGTGCTCGGCGTGGCCTTTGGCATGGGCATCCCCATGGCATTTGCCGCGGTGCGGGGTGACTTGCCACTGTTGGCCTGGGTGCTGATGCTGGGGAACCTGTTCTGGGTGCTGGCCTATGACACCGAGTACGCCATGGTGGATCGTGATGATGATCTGCGTCTGGGCATCAAAACATCTGCCATCACGCTGGGCAAAGGGGACGTGCCCGTGATCCTGTTGTGTTATTTGGCGTTCATCAGTATTTGGGCTCTGGCGCTGATGGGTTTTGTGCAAGGACCGGTGTTCTATTTGGCGATTGTGGTGGCCCTGGCCCAAGTGGCGTGGCACTACACCATGATCCGGTCACGCACCCGTGAGGGATGTTTCAAGGCTTTCAGGCTCAATCACTGGTTGGGTTTTTCGATGTTCGCAGGCATTGCGGGCAGCTACCTTTTTCAGTAGCTGAAGCCCTGCCACGGCCCATCATTTCTGCAATTCATGCACCCGGCTGAGCCCATGGCTGATGCGAGTTGACCGCGTCTTCAGGCTGCACCAAACGCATCGCCGAGTTCCCGGGCGCGCTCGCGGGCAGCGTACATGGCGTCAATGAACAGGGCGCGCATGTCGTTGTCTTCCATGCTCGAAATTGCCGCAAAGGTGGTGCCGCCCTTGGACGTGACGCGCTGGCGCAGCACCTGGGGGGATTCGCTCGAGGCTTTGGCCAAAGCGCTGGCACCGGCAAAGGTGGCGACAGCCAACTGGTGCGCCTGCTCGCGGCTCAGTCCCATCTCAGTGCCCGCCGTGGTCATGGCTTCCATGAAGTAAAACACGTAGGCCGGGCCTGAGCCCGACAGGGCCGTGACCACATCAAGCTTGTCTTCTGCGTCAAGCCAGAGCAGTTCGCCCGTGGTGGACAGGGCTTGTTCGACAAAAGCCTTGTCATTGGCGGTAACACTGGCTCGGGCAAAAAGGCCGGCGATACCCTCGCCAATCAGCGCTGGGGTATTGGGCATGGCGCGCACGATACGTTCACTGCCCAGCCAGGCGGCAATGCTGTCACTGCGGATGCCGGCGGCCACGCTCAGGTGCAAGTGGCCAATGGCGTGTGGTGCGACGGCAAGTGCGGCCTGCTTGAAGGTTTGCGGCTTGACGGCCCAGATCACCAGTGCGGCATCCAGCAAAAATGCACCTGCCTCGGATTTGGCCGTGATGCCAAAACTGGCCTGCAGCTTGTCGCGTGCCTCGGCAAAAGGTTCCACCACGTCAATCAATTCGGGCGGGAGTCCCTGTTTGATCAAGCCACTGATGATGGCGCTGGCCATGTTGCCTCCGCCGATGAATGCGATGCGTTTGCTCATGTATCGAGTACAGGTGTGAATCTGCGCCAATATTGTTGAAAACCGTGAGTCTAATCAAAGTTGATGACCGCTTGCTTTCAAAGCTGGGGCGGCAGCACGGTTTGCCGCACCGCGTGCTCCCAGCGTGCCATGCGCTCCTGTGCGCGCTCTGGCGCCAGGGTAGGAAGAAACCGCCGCTCAGCCTGCCATAACGCGGCAAGTTCAGCGGTGTTTGCGAAAACCCCGGTGGCCAAGCCGGCCAAAAAGGCGGCGCCAAGCGCCGTGGTCTCCGTCACCATGGGACGCACGACCGGGATGCCCAGCAGGTCGGCCTGGAATTGCATCAACAAATCGTTGACGCATGCGCCGCCGTCCACCCGTAACTCGGCCACTGCAACGCCGCCTGCAGCAATGGCATCCCGACTCATGGCTTGCAGCAAGGCGGCGCTTTGAAAGGCAATGCTCTCCAGTGCGGCCCGCGCGATGTGCGCCAGGGTGCTGCCACGGCTCAAGCCGGTGATGGAGCCGCGCGCATCAGGTTTCCAATACGGCGCGCCCAGGCCGGTGAAAGCGGGCACCACCATGACGCCGCCCGTGTCTGGCACGCTCTCAGCAAGCCTCTGCACTTCCGCGCTGCTGGGGATGGCCTGCAAACCATCGCGCAGCCACTGCACCACGGCGCCACCCACAAACACGCTGCCTTCCATGGCAAATTCGGGCTGTTGGGTGGTTTGTGCTGCGCTGGTGGTGATCAGGCCGTTGGCAGAGTTTTGAAAGCGATGCCCAGTGTGCATCAGCATGAAGCATCCCGTGCCGTAGGTATTTTTCACCATGCCGGGTGTAAAGCAGGCCTGCCCAAAAAGGGCGCTTTGCTGATCACCCGCCACGCCACCAATCGGAATGGCGGCACCCAGCAAGTCGGCGCTGACCTCGCCAAACGGCGCACTGGAGGGCTTGATGCCTGGCAAGAGGCTGGCAGAGATATCAAGCGCCTGCAGCAGTTCAGTGTCCCACTGATTGCTGTGCACATTGAACAGCATGGTGCGCGAGGCGTTGCTGACATCGGTGCTGTGCACGCGACCGTGTGTGAGTTGCCAGATCAGCCAGCTGTCGATGGTGCCAAAGGCGAGTTCGCCATCTTCGGCTTGTTGTCGAGCGCCCGGCACCCGGTCCAGAATCCACTTGAGTTTGGTGCCTGAAAAATAGGCATCCACAACCAAGCCGGTTTTGCGCTGAATGCTGGCCGCCATTCCGCGTTTGCGCAGTTCAATGCAGGTGGGCTCGGCGCGCCGGTCCTGCCAAACAATGGCGTTGTAAACCGGCAGGCCCGTCTTGCGGTTCCAAAGCACGGTGGTTTCGCGTTGATTGGTGATGCCCAAGGCGCTTACTTGGCGCGCCGAAATGCCAGCTTTGACCAGCGCCTCGCGTGCGGTGGCCAGTTGGGTGCGCCAAATTTCCAGCGGGTCGTGCTCAACCCAGCCAGGTTGAGGGTAGATTTGGGTGAGCTCCTGCTGGGCCTGGGCCACCACTTGGCCTTGTGTGTTGAAGACAATGCTGCGGGAACTGGAGGTGCCCTGGTCGAGGGCCAGTAAATAGGTCATAGCGATACCTCGTAACGAACCTGGGCTTCAGCCAACAGGGTTGGAAAAGGCTCCGGCGGTGGTGCATCGGTAAACAGGCGGTCGATCTGACTCAGGCGACCCACTTCGACCATGGCGGGTCGGTTGAATTTACTGCTGTCAGCGGCCAGCCAAACCTCTCGTGCGTGCGACAGGATGGTTTGCGATACCTTGACTTCGCGGAAGTCATAGTCGCGCAAGGAGCCGTCAGCTTCAATGCCAGAGATGCCGATGATGGCGATGTCTACCTTGAACTGGCGGATGAAATCCACTGCAGCTTCTCCCACAATGCCCTGGTCTCGGCCCCGTACCACGCCGCCGACCACAATGACTTCGCACTTTGGATTGGCGCTGAGGATGGAGGCGACATTGAGGTTGTTGGTGATCACGCGCAAGCCGCTGTGGTGAAGCAGGGCACGGGCAATCGCCTCGGTGGTGGTGCCAATGTTCAGGATCAATGCGCATTCGTTCGGGACCGCCGCAGCGACTGCCCGCGCGATGCGGTTCTTGCCCTCCGCGTACAGGGTTTCGCGTTGGCGGTGGGCAATATTTTCTATCGTTGAGCCGGGCACCCTGACGCCGCCGTGAAAACGCGTCAACAAGCCCTCGTCGGCCATGCGCTGGACATCGCGGCGGACTGTCTGTAATGTCACACCCAATTTCTCGGCCAGATGTTCGACGGTCACAGAGCCTTGTGCCTGCACTGCTGCCAGCAAGTTGAGTTGTCTTGGGTTGGGTTTCATGTGGATTATTTTGGCTCGATCGACGTGCAGATTGAACTTTAAAACGAATCAAAAGGAATGCCCATAGGGTAAATACCGATGAAAAAGGAAATAGAACGAACAATAATTCGAAGAAATAAGAAATTCATGTGCAGTACCGCACATCAGTAAAGGTTGCAAGATGCATTTGACGCTTGAGGGTATCGGCAAGAAAGTCGGTAGCCAAACTTGGCTCCATAGCATGAGTCTGCAGCCGTGCAGTGGTGCAGTAACGGTCTTGTTGGGCGCTACCCAGGCTGGCAAGACGAGTTTGATGCGCATCATGGCTGGCCTCGACTCGCCCAGCCATGGCGATGTGCAAGTCGATGGCCGCAGCGTGGTGGGTGTGCCGGTGCGCAAGCGCAATGTGTCGATGGTTTACCAGCAGTTCATCAATTATCCCTCCATGACGGTCCGCGAAAACATCGCTTCACCGATGAAGTTGGCTGGCGAAAAAGACATTGCACAGCGCGTGAATGCCTTGGCTGAAAAACTGCATATTGAGATGTTTCTGGACCGTTACCCCGCGGAGCTTTCGGGGGGGCAGCAGCAACGCGTAGCGCTGGCGCGTGCACTGGCGAAAGGCGCCCCCTTGATGCTGCTCGATGAGCCGCTGGTGAATCTGGACTACAAGCTGCGTGAGGAGTTGCGCGACGAGCTCAGTGCCTTGTTTGCCGAGGGCGGCTCAACCGTGATCTATGCCACTACCGAGCCAGGTGAGGCGCTGCTACTGGGGGGCTACACCGCCGTATTGGATCAAGGCGAGCTACTGCAATATGGCCCTACGGCAGAGGTGTTTCACAAACCGAAATCGTTGCGGGTAGCTCGTGCTTTCAGCGATCCGCCGATGAATTTGCTGGCTGCCAGCGCAGTCGCGGCAGGTGTCCATCTGAATGGCGGTCCATTGCTGTCGATGGCTTTGCCCGCAACCTTGTCGGGCAGGTTGACGGTGGGCCTGCGCGCCAGCGCACTGCGGGTGCATTCCCAGGACGGGGACATCGCCTTGCCGGCCAAAGTAGAACTTGCCGAGATTTCGGGATCCGACACGTTTGTGCATGTGGAGTCGCAAGTTGGCGATGTCGTGGCCCAGTTAACGGGTGTCCACTATTTTGAATTGGGTAGCCAGATCAACTTGTACTTAAGTCCGACCCAGGTTTATATTTTTGACGAACAAGGGATGCTTTTGTTGGCGCCCGTGCGCGGCGGAGGGCGCTGACATGGCACGCATTGAACTTGACCTGGCGCATGCCTACGCGCCCAAGCCGCAACAGGACAGCGATTACGCGCTGCTGCCCCTGAAGATGACGTTTGAAGATGGCGGGGCCTATGCACTGCTGGGCCCATCGGGCTGTGGCAAAACCACGTTGCTCAACATCATGTCGGGCTTGCTGGTGCCATCCCAGGGAACGGTGCGGTTTGATGGCGTGGATGTCACGCGCGCCTCGCCGCAGGCCCGAAATATTGCGCAGGTGTTCCAGTTTCCCGTGATTTATGACACCATGACCGTGGCGGAAAATCTCGGGTTTCCACTGCGGAACCGGCAAGTTCCAGGCGCGCAAATTAAAAAACGTGTCGGCGAAATCGCAGAGATTTTGGAGATGAGTGGCCAGTTGAACCAATTGGCTGCCAACTTGTCGGCAGATCAAAAGCAAAAGATCTCGTTGGGTCGTGGCCTGGTTCGTCCCGATGTGTCCGCGGTCCTGTTTGACGAGCCGCTGACCGTGATTGATCCTCATCTGAAATGGCACTTGCGTCGCAAGATCAAACAGATTCATCACGAACTCAAACTGACCATGATCTACGTCACCCACGACCAGGTGGAGGCGCTGACGTTTGCTGAGCAGGTGGTGGTGATGACGCGTGGCCGTGCCGTGCAGATGGGTTCTGCGGCCGAGCTATTTGAGCGCCCGAGCCATACCTTCGTTGGTCACTTCATTGGCTCGCCAGGCATGAATTTTCTGACTGGGCAAGCACGGCTGGAAGGTTTTGAGGTGGCCGGGGTGACCTTGCCCTGGCTGGCGGGGCACTCGCCACCAGCGGGCCAAATCAAGTTGGGTATGCGCCCCGAGTATGTAGCACTGGTGGCACCCCAAACACCAGGGTCGTTGCCGATGACGGTGGTGCAAGTGCAGGATGTTGGCACGCATGTCATGTTGACCGCCCGTTTCGCCGGGCAAATTGTGAAGGCGCGCTTGTCACCGGATGCAGCACATTTCAAGATTGGGGCAACGGTCTGGCTGCAGGTGCTGGGCGAACACAGTTGTATCTATCAAAACGAGGAGATCGTGGCATGAGTACCACCACCAAGCGAGTCAATCAGAAAGCCTGGTTTCTGATCTTGCCGGTTTTGATCTGTGTCGCCTTTTCAGCCATTGTGCCGCTCATGACCGTGGTCAACTATTCGGTGCAGGACATCATTTCACCCGAGCGGCGGGTGTTTGTCGGGACCGAATGGTTTGCGGCCATCATGCGCGACGAAGAGTTGCACAGTGCCTTGCTACGGCAGCTGACTTTTTCACTCTCGGTGTTGGCTATTGAGCTGCCCCTGGGTATTTTGCTGGCGCTGTCCATGCCGGCACAAGGCTGGAAGGCTTCGGCGGTGCTGGTGATCGTGTCGCTCTCCTTGTTGATCCCCTGGAACGTGGTCGGTACGATCTGGCAAATTTTTGGCCGCACCGACATTGGTTTGATGGGGGCAGCCTTGCAGGGTCTGGGCATTGAGTACAGCTATACCGGCAACGCAACCCACGCCTGGCTCACCGTGTTGCTGATGGATGTGTGGCACTGGACACCCTTGGTTGGCTTATTGGGGTACGCGGGTCTGCGCTCCATTCCGGACGCCTATTACCAGGCGGCCAGCATTGACGGTGCCAGTAAGTTTGCTGTGTTCCGATATGTGCAGCTGCCCAAGATGCGCGGTGTGTTGATGATTGCTGTGCTGCTGCGTTTCATGGACAGTTTCATGATTTACACAGAACCTTTTGTGCTCACGGGCGGCGGGCCGGGTAACTCCACAACCTTTCTGTCGCAGTTTCTGACCATCAAGGCGGTCGGGCAGTTTGACATTGGTCCGGCGGCGGCATTCTCATTGATCTATTTCCTGATCATTTTGTTGCTGTGCTTCATTTTGTACAACTGGATGCAGCGCGTCGGCACCCAAGAAAAGGAGGGTGGTCATGAATAAGCCGGGCTTTCAAAAGCGCAACCTGTTCTTGCTGGCCTACATTGTGTTTGCCTTGTTGCCGGTGTACTGGATGGTCAACATGTCGTTCAAGACGAACGAAGAAATTCTGGCCAGTTTTTCGCTCTTTCCGCAGAATTTCACCTGGGCCAATTACAAAACCATCCTGACGGACCCCTCATGGTATTCAGGCTACATCAACAGCCTGATTTATGTCGGCATCAACACGGTGATCTCGATCACGGTGGCGTTACCGGCGGCCTATGCGTTCTCGCGCTATAGCTTTCTTGGCGACAAGCATGTGTTCTTCTGGTTGCTGACCAACCGCATGACACCGCCGGCCGTGTTTTTGTTGCCCTTTTTTCAGCTCTATTCCACCGTTGGGCTGATGGATACCCATCTGGCTGTGGCTTTGGCGCACCTGTTGTTCAATGTGCCGCTGGCGGTTTGGATCATGGAGGGTTTCATGAGTGGCATCCCGCGTGAAATTGATGAGACCGCCTACATCGACGGCTATTCATTCCCGGCATTTTTTGTCAAGATTTTCTTGCCCCTGATCAAGGCCGGCGTCGGTGTGGCGGCCTTCTTTTGCTTCATGTTCAGTTGGGTGGAACTGCTGCTGGCGCGCACCCTGACCAGTGTCAACGCCAAGCCGATTGTGGCCATCATGACGCGCACGGTATCGGCCTCGGGCATGGACTGGGCCACGCTGGCGGCCGCTGGCGTGCTGACGATTGTACCGGGCGCGATCGTGATCTGGTTTGTGCGCAACTACATCGCCAAAGGGTTTGCGATGGGACGGGTGTGATGCGTCAGCTTCACCCTGTTGTCAACGCTTTAGGAGAAGTCAATGTTTGAATGGATGGCCTGGACGACACCTGTCGCAGTTTTCTTCAGTTGCATTGTGCTCATGTTGGTTGGCATGACGTTATGGGAGCTCAAGTCACCCACCGTGATGCGACGTGGCTTTCTGCCCATAGCGACAACCCGCGGGGACCGCCTGTTTATAGGCTTGCTGGGCGCAGCCTATATCAATCTTGCTTTTGTCGGCCTCAGTGGCCGACTGATGGAATGGATGCGTCTGGAGGCAGAACCATCCATCTGGATCAGTTTCGTCATTTCCATGGGCGCACTGGCGTTGATCATGCGCAAAGGTTGACCAGTCAGAAATCAAGGATCGGCTTTTTGTCCCCTGGAGCCGAAGCAGCCTTGAGATCAGGGGAGTGTATATAAATGAGGAGAGTGAACATGAAATTGCGTTATAGCGCTGTGGCGGTGGCATTGGCATGCAGTGCCATGTCCAGCCAGGGGTGGGCGGACGAGGCTGCTGCCAAGAAATGGATTGATGCCGAGTTTCAACCCTCGACCCTGTCAAAAGACAAGCAAGCTGCTGAAATGAAGTGGTTTATTGACGCCGCCGCCAAGCTCAAGGCCAAAGGCGTAAATGAAATCGCAGTGGTTTCCGAGACCATCACCACCCATGAATACGAGTCCAAGACATTGGCCAAGGCATTCACCGAGATTACCGGAATCACGGTCAAGCATGACCTTATTCAGGAGGGCGATGTGGTTGAGAAACTTCAGACATCCATGCAATCGGGCAAGTCGATCTACGACGGCTGGATTTCCGATTCGGACCTGATTGGCACCCACTACCGCTATGGCAAGATCATGAATCTGACCGATTACATGACGGGCACCGGCAAGGACTACACCAACCCCGGTCTTGATCTCAAGGACTTTATTGGCTCAAGCTTCACGACTGCGCCCGATGGCAAACTTTACCAGTTGCCTGACCAGCAGTTTGCCAACCTTTACTGGTTTCGTGCTGACCTGTTTGCACGCCCCGACCTGAAGGAAAAGTTCAAGGCCAAGTATGGCTATGACCTGGGTGTTCCATTGAATTGGAGTGCCTACGAAGATATTGCAGCCTTCTTTAGCGAAGACGTCAAGACGATTGACGGCAAGCCGATTTATGGCCACATGGATTACGGCAAAAAGGACCCCTCGCTGGGCTGGCGTTTTACCGACGCCTGGCTGTCGATGGCTGGTACGGCTGACATTGGCATTCCGAACGGAATGCCAGTCGACGAATGGGGGATTCGCGTTGCAGCTGACAAGTGCACGCCGGTCGGCGCATCGGTGTCACGTGGCGGCGCCACCAACTCGCCAGCAGCGGTTTATGCACTCACCAAGTACGTGGACTGGATGAAAAAATATGCGCCCAAGGAAGCCACGGGCATGACATTTGGTGAGTCTGGCCCCGTGCCTGCGCAAGGCCAAATCGCCCAACAAATCTTCTGGTACACGGCCTTTACCGCAGACATGATTAAACCCGGTCTTCCCGTCGTCAATGCCGATGGCACGCCCAAGTGGCGCATGGCGCCTGGTCCGAACGGTCCCTATTGGAAACAAGGCATGCAAAATGGCTATCAGGACGTGGGTTCGTGGACCTTCTTCAAGGATCACGATGCCAACAAGACGGCTGCTGCCTGGCTTTATGCCCAATTTGTGACTGCAAAAACAGTGTCACTCAAGAAGACGATTGTCGGCCTGACTCCTATTCGCGAGTCTGATATTCAGAGCAAGGCCATGACCGACATGGCGCCCAAGTTGGGCGGTTTGGTGGAGTTTTACCGTAGCCCGGCACGTGTCGCCTGGACGCCCACTGGAACCAATGTGCCCGATTATCCGAAGCTGGCGCAACTGTGGTGGAAAAACGTGGCCGTGGCAGTCACCGGCGAGAAGACGCCACAACAAGCCATGGATAACCTGGCTGAAGAAATGGATCAGGTGATGGCGCGCTTGGAGCGAGCCGGTATGGCCAAGTGCCCACCCAAGCTCAACCCCAAAGGCGATCCGAACAAGTACCTGAGCGACAAGGGCGCGCCCTGGAAAAAATTGGCGAACGAAAAACCAAAGGGTCAAACCATCGCTTATGACACCTTACTCAGTGCATGGAAAAACGGCAAGGTTCGGTAATAGGGTATTGAAATCCTCAATGTCTTGAAGCGTGACCGTGTGTGCCTTGCCACACGGTCATTTTGTTTGAAAAACAGGGAAGATTGCTTTATGGATACCCCACCACAGCCGCTTCTGACCCATCGTCCTGAGCTTATTGCACGCCTGGCTGAACCTTGTCACTATGACGTGATCGTGGTTGGCGGTGGTGCCACTGGTCTTGGCGTGGCGCTGGACGCCGCTGTGCGCGGTCTGCGTGTGGTGCTGGTTGAATCGCACGACTTTGCCAAGGGCACGTCATCGCGCTCCACCAAACTGGTGCACGGTGGCGTGCGTTATCTGGCGCAGGGCAATATTGGCCTGGTGCGAGAGGCGCTGCATGAGCGCACCTTGTTACTGAAGAATGCGCCGCATTTGGCCCAACCGTTGCCATTTGTCATGCCCACTTACAAATGGTGGGAGGCCCCTTTCTATGGCATTGGCTTGAAAATGTACGACGCCCTGGCTGGCCGTGCAGGCTTGGGTCACACCGAGTTTTTGAGCCGCAGCGAGACCCTGGCGCAATTGCCCATGGTGCAAACAGAAGAACTCAAAGGCGGCGTGAAGTATTGGGATGGGCAGTTTAACGACGCACGTTTGGCATTGGCGCTGGCGCGCACTGCGGCCAACCGTGGCGCGTTGTTGGTCAACTATTGCCGTGTCACATCCTTGAAGCATGACAGCGGTCGCGTTGCAGGCGTGGTCTGCTCGGACCAGTTCACGGGCCAGGTTTTTGAACTGAACGCAGCTTGCGTCATCAATGCCGCAGGTGTTTGGGTGGATGAGTTGCGCCGTCTTGATGGTGTTGCCGGTGGTGCCGCAGCGCCGGCGATGCAGCCGATGCTGGCACCAAGCCAGGGTGTGCACATGGTGGTGGACCGCGCGTTTCTGGGGGGCAGTACGGCCTTGATGGTGCCCAAAACGGCTGACGGCAGGGTGCTCTTTGCGGTGCCGTGGCTGGGCAAGATCATCCTCGGAACAACCGATACTCCGCGCCCTGATCTGGCACGGGAACCCGAAGCGTTTGAGGACGAGATTGAATTCATTTTGAGTGAGTCAGCGCGCTATCTGCGTCGGGCGCCCAAGCGTAAAGACGTAAAAAGCATTTGGGTCGGGTTGCGGCCACTGGTGAAGCCTGCGAACACCGAGGGTGACAACACCAAGGTCTTGAGTCGGGAGCACACGATTCTGGTGAGTCGCAGTGGCTTGGTGACTGTCACTGGCGGCAAGTGGACCACTTACCGTGCTATGGCCGAAGACGTCCTGGCGCAATGCACCTCGCACAAACTCATTCGCCCGACATTGGCTGGGCAGACCAAGAGCCTGGCTCTGGTTGGCGCCGACACGGGCAGTTTCGAGTTCAAGGCCCTGTGCGAATCTGAAGGTCTGCACTCCTATGGCTCGGAGCAGACGAATGTGCGTGCCTTGCCTGGCGCCGAGAACTGGCTGTGCGAGGGCTTGAGTGAGGCGATGGTGCGTTTTGCTGTTCGCCATGAATACGCAATCACGGTTGAAGATATCCTTGCCAGGAGGTCCAGGCTGTTATTTCTCGATGCCAGGTTGGCCCGCCTTATGGCAGCAACAGTGGCTGCAATCTTGGCCGACGAGACTGGGCAGGACCCGGCGGTCGCAGAGTTCACCGACTTATGCCAGCACTATTTGCTAGAGAGCAAAGAAAAAGTTTGCTAGAGAGTCATTTATGCTGCATAATACGAGGCTTCGCATTTAAAGCGAAGTATCTGCCCAAAGCTAACAACGTGAGTGGTTCATGTTGGGTGTAACGGGCCCAAGACTGACTGAAGCCAAGGTTTGCGTTGTGCAAGCCGATTTTCAGTGCAAGTTGGGAATTAAACAAATGATCCAAACCGAATCTCGACTCGAAGTCGCCGATAACACCGGCGCGAAGTCCGTTCTGTGCATCAAGGTGCTGGGCGGATCGAAGCGTCGCTACGCTAGCGTAGGCGACATCATCAAAGTGAGCATCAAAGAGGCTGCGCCTCGTGGTCGCGTCAAAAAAGGCGATGTCTACAGTGCCGTGGTGGTTCGCACTGCCAAGGGCATTCGCCGCAGCGATGGCTCGCTGGTGAAGTTCGACGGCAATGCAGCAGTGTTGCTCAATGCCAAGCTCGAGCCCATCGGCACCCGCATCTTTGGACCAGTGACGCGCGAATTGCGCACTGAAAAGTTCATGAAGATCGTGTCTTTGGC
>NZ_JAABQC010000029.1 GCF_011391645.1 Rhodoferax sp.
TCATCCCGGTCAGCCTGGGTGACAGCCTGCACAGCTTTCGCATTGTGGGCACCTCGCATGACTACGTCACGCATTACCAGGCCAAATTGGCGCAAGGTCAGCTCTGGACTCAGCCGATGCAGGCGGTGTTGGGAGCCACTGCCGCACGCAAGCTCGGACTGGCCATCGGCAACACTTTTGTCGGCACGCACGGTTTGGGTGAGGGCGGCCATGCGCATGGCGACAGCTTCTATACCGTGGTGGGCATCCTGCAGCCCAGCGGCAGTGTGCTGGATCGGTTGATTCTGACCGACACCGCCTCAGTCTGGAAGGTGCACGAGGACTACAACGCCGTGGACGATGAAGACCGCCAGGTCATGATGGAAGAGCGCGAGATCACCATGGCTTTGGTGCGCTACAAGTCACCCTTGGCGGCGGCGAGCTTTCCGCGCTTCATCAACACCAGCACCGAAATGCAGGCCGCCGTGCCCGCGCTGGAAATCACCCGGCTGCTCAGCATGTTCGGCCTGGGCACGGATGTGTTGCGCGCTTTTGCCGGGGTGCTGCTGCTCACGGCGGGTTTGAGCGTGTTCATCGCGCTGTGGAGCGCAGTGCGTGAACGCCGTGGTGACCTGGCGCTGCTGCGCATGTTGGGCGCGCCGCCACGCAAGGTAGCCGCTTTGTTGCTGCTGGAAGCCTTGTGGCTGGGGCTGCTGGCCGCGGTGTTGGGCGTGCTGGCCGGACAGGGCATGGCGGCGGGCCTGGCCTGGCTGTTGCAATTGGATAACTCGTTGCTGATTGGCGGCATGGCCTGGCCGACAGAGCTTTGGGTGGTGCCCGTTGTGGCGCTTGGGGTGTCACTGGTGGCGGCCGCTTTGCCGGCACTCGGGGCATACCGTGTGAGTGTGCTGGAACTTTTACAAGGAAATTAACCGATATGAAAAATTGGATTTTATTCTTCACAGGAATTGCCGCGGCAGCCATTTTTTCAATGGCATTTGCTGCGCAGTTGGACAAGGCTGCAATGGAAGATATCGCGCGTCATCGGGTCATGGCCACGGCGCATGAAAACGCTGCTAAGTGCCTTGAGGCTGGCAAGCCTCATGACATCTGCGGGAAGCAATTGCAGGTGGAATGCAAGGGCATTGCCATCGGCAAGTTTTGCGGCATGAAGCACCAGCATTGATACCATCCCACACATGAGGACATGTCATGAAAGCATTTGAATTAACCCGTCCGGCGGCACGTCGGGCAGCCGCCTCGACCAAGTTGCCTTTGCTTGCCCTGGTGCTGTCGGTTTGCCTGCTGCCGTTGGGCAGCCTTGCCGAGTTGAGTTCGCCCATTGAGGGTGTCCCGGCGGGTTCGGGTGCCGGCGTTCACAGCCCCAACAGCCCGTTTGCCCCGTTGCCACAACGTGCCGACGTGTTGCCCTGGTCGGTGCTTACCAACGTGAAGACCCGCGTCGTCAACAAGCGTCTGCTGCCCAGCTACCCGGCCGATGTTCTGGCGCTGAACGACAAACCTCAGCGAATTCAAGGCTTCATGATGCCGCTCGAACCGGGTGAAAGACAAAAGCATTTTTTACTCACCTCTGTGCCGTTAACCTGCTCTTTTTGCTCCGCTGGCGGCCCCGAAAGCATGGTGGAAGTCTTTACCAAAACCCCCGTCAAATACACCATGGAGCCGGTGGTGGTGGATGGAAAACTTGCTGTGCTGGCAGATGACAGTTATGGTCTTTACTACCGCATCATGGACGCCGTAATTGTGAAGTAGCCCGTCCTGGCATCACACGTCAGCAGTGTTTTTTTGACAAATTTGACCTACATCAGCTTTAAAGTGACAGGCGTGTTGCATAGTTCGTTCGCGGGCATTTCCTGACTTTGTGATTTATATATTTAAGGACGTCGAACATGAAGGCACTACAAGATCTCTTTTCTACTGACTACGGCATGATGAGCATCGCCGTGATCGTGGCGATCATCATTGGCATGGGTTGGGCCTACGGTGTGCTGAAATCAAAGATGGCAGAGAGCGCAAAAAACGCTGACAAATGATTCATTTGGAGTCGCAGCCTCCCGCGACGGACCGCTGTCGCTGCGTTTGTTGATCAGTTGGTGTCGGCAGCTTTCGTGTTGGGTTTTTCGGTCAAAATTGGGTCAATTCATCTTTGATTGCCCAAATTGCACAGCCCGGTTTTTTCTTCCCTGTTCCCCGTTGTTTTATTGATTGCCATTGGTTTCATCGCCGGACACGTTGGATGGATCCGGTCTGAAGCCACAAAAGACCTCTCAAATCTGGTGTTCATGGTGCTGACACCGGCCCTGCTGTTCCGGGCCATGAGTTCGGTACACATTGAGCAACTGAACTTTGAGCCGGTGGCTCTGTATTTTGTCGCGATCGGCATTGTTTACGCGGTCGTCTTCATGGCACAAGGTCGCAACACCCGCGCCGCTGTACTGGGCCTGGCGGTAACCTTCAGCAATACGGTGATGATTGGCATCCCGTTGATCGGGCTGGCCTACGGCCAAGCTGCACTGGTGATGCTGCTGACCCTGATCTCGGTGCATGCCTTGATCTTGCTGACATCAGCCACCATCGTGCTGGAAGTTCTGGAAGCACGCCAGATCAGCGCCGCCCGGGCCACTGGCGGCGCACCACCGCGCCAGATCTGGCAGACCGTGCTGATGGCCGTCAGGAGCGGCATCATCCACCCAGTGCCTTTGCCGATTATTTTGGGCTTGTTGTTTGCTCAAACCGGGTTGTTGATTCCCGACGTGCTGGACCGCCCGCTGCACTTGTTGGGCAACGCGTTTGGTCCGGTGGCGCTGCTGCTGGTCGGGGCCACCCTGTCCCAAGTGCAGGTTGGGCCGCATTTGCGTGCGGCCCTGGGCATCAGCCTTATGAAAAACCTGATGCTTCCTGCAGTGGTGGCTGTGGTGTGCTGGCTTGCGGGCCTGCGTGGCCTGAATTTGACGGTGATGATCGTGGCCGCATCCATGCCGGTTGGGGCCAATGTGTTTTTATTTGCGCAGCGTTATCAGGTGGCGCAAGAACTTGTGACGGCCAGTATGGCAGTGTCCACCGCGCTGGGTTTACTGACAATCACCTTGGTGATGTCCCTGGTGGCACTGCTTGGCTAAGGCGCCAGCCGCTCCCGTGCCCAAATCACCTCTTGTCCGCTCGACACGGTCTGCAGGCTATAGCGCAGCCGATCATGCAAACGGCTCTTGCGCCCCTGCCAAAATTGCCAATGGTCAGGCTTGAGGCAGTAGCCGCCCCAGTGTGGCGGCCGTGGCGGATTCAATAAAAACTGGGCACCGTATCGCGCCGCATTGGCCACCAGCACGCCACGCCCGCTGATCACCTGACTTTGCGGGCTGGCCCAGGCGCCAATGCGCGAATCCAGCGGGCGGCTGTGAAAATAGGCGTCGCTTTCTTCGGCACTGACCTTTTGCACCACACCCTCGATACGCACCACGCGCTCCAGTTCGACCCAATGGAATTGCAAGGCCGCATAGGGGTTGCCGGCCAGTTCCTGGCCCTTGCGGCTGTCATAGTTGGTGAACCAGGTGATGCCGCGTTCGTCGTAACCCTTGATCAGCACCACGCGCGTGCTGGGGCGCAGGTTGCTGGCCACAGTGGCCAAGGTCATGGCGTTGGGCTCGGGCACTTCGGCGGCAATGGCTTCCTTGAGCCATTGTTCAAATTGTTTCAGGGGGTCGGCATGTGATGCGTCTTCGTTGAGTTCGGCACGCTCGTAGCTTTTGCGGAGGTCGGCAATATGGGTCATGGCAGAAGTATAGGTAATCCGTTCTGGCAGAAGCGGTTGTGAATTTGGTAACCCGTTGGTAACTATGTTGTCCTGCTGTTTTCAATTTAGCGGGTAACATTCAGGTTGTAATTTAGTTACCAACTTTTAAAGAAATCATGAAACTCAACGACTCCGTCGCTTTGGTCACTGAGCGTATCGTTCAGCGCAGTCTGCCCACACGCGCCGATTATTTGGCACGACTTGAAATTGCGCGGCTGCGCCCGCCAGGTGCCCAGCGGCTGGGTTGCGCCAACGTGGCGCACGCTTTCGCCGCCTTGCCGGGCAACGACAAGCTGCGCGTGGTGGCCGAAAAAGCGCCCAACATCGGTATCGTCACGGCGTATAACGACATGCTGTCAGCCCATGCGCCGTTCCAGCATTACCCCGACCTGATCAAGGCCGAGGCGCGCAACCACGGTGCCACAGCGCAGGTGGCCGGGGGCGTGCCGGCCATGTGCGATGGCGTCACGCAGGGCACAGCGGGCATGGAGTTGAGCCTGTTTTCGCGCGACGTGATTGCCATGGCGACGGCAGTGTCGCTCAGCCATGATGTGTTTGCCGGTGCGCTGATGCTGGGCGTGTGCGACAAGATCGTGCCGGGCCTGTTGATTGGCGCGCTGCAATTTGGCCACCTGCCCACCGTGTTTGTGCCAGCCGGGCCCATGACCACCGGCCTGTCCAACAACGAAAAATCGAAGGTGCGCGAGTTGGCCGCCCAGGGGTTGGTGGGGCGCACCGAACTCCTGGCAGCCGAATCCGCGGCCTACCACAGCCCTGGCACATGCACTTTTTACGGTACCGCCAACAGCAACCAGATGCTGCTCGAAGCCATGGGCCTGCACGTGCCGGGCACTGCCTTCATCAACCCCGGCGCTGCGATGCGCGACGAACTCACGCGCGAGGCGCTGCGCACCGTGCTGGGCAGTGAGGGCTTCAAGTGTCCGCCGATTGGTCTCGTGGTCGACGAGCGCTGCATCGTCAATGCCATGGTCGCCTTGCTGGCCACGGGGGGATCCACAAACCACCTGATCCACTGGGTGGCCGTGGCGCGAGCTGCGGGCATCATTATTGACTGGGATGATTTTTCGGCGCTGTCCGATGTGGTGCCACTCCTGAGCCGTGTCTATCCCAACGGCAGTGCCGACGTCAACCAGTTTCAGGCGGCTGGTGGCCCCGGCTTCATCATCCGCGAACTGCTGGATGGCGGTTACATGCACGCCGATGTGCTGACCACCAGGGCAGGGGGCTTGCGCGAGTACACCGGTATTCCGTGTGCGGCTGAAGATGGCCGCCTGTATTGGGCTACCGCAGCAGCCAGTCAGGACGAATCGGTGGTGCGACCGGCAAGCAGCCCGTTCAGCGCCAGCGGTGGCCTGAAATTGTTGCGAGGTAACTTGGGTCGAAGCGTGATCAAAATTTCGGCGGTCCCTGACGACCGCCATGTGATCGAAGCCCCATGCCGGGTCTTCGACTCGCAGGACGCCTTGCACCGGGCCTTTGCCGCCAATGAACTGAACCATGACCTGATTTGTGTGGTGCGATGGCAGGGTCCGCAAGCCAACGGCATGCCCGAGTTGCACAAGCTCACGCCCCCGCTGGCGGTGTTGCAGGGCAAGGGCTACAAGGTGGCGCTGGTGACCGATGGCCGCATGAGTGGGGCTTCGGGCAAGGTGCCGGCTGCCATTCACGTGTCGCCCGAGGCTGCTGCCGGGGGGCCGCTGGCGCGTGTGCGTGATGGCGATGTGATCCGCCTCGACGCCAATGCTGGCACACTGCAGGTGCTGTTGCCGGATGCCGAATGGGACGCACGCGATGCCTTGTCCATGCCGGAGGCGCTGCGCCAGGCCAATGGCCTGGGCATGGGCCGTGAACTGTTCGCCAGCATGCGGCGCAACGCCCTGAGCGCCGAAGAAGGCGCTTGCAGTTGGCTTTGAAATTACCTCAGAAAGAAACCATGACCACCCAAACCCCCCTGACCGCTCTGCAGGTCATGCAAGATGCCCCGGTGATTCCGGTGATTGTGCTCAATGACGTGGCACATGCGGTGCCCATGGCGCGCGCCCTGCTGGCGGGTGGCATTTGCATGCTCGAAGTCACGCTGCGCACGCCGCAGGCGCTGGCCTGCATCGAGGCCATTGCCCGCGAGTTGCCTGAGGCGGTGGTGGGCGCCGGCACCGTGCGCAGCCGCGCAGACGCGCAGGCAGCGGCCAACGCCGGGGCGCGTTTTGCCGTGAGCCCGGGTTACACCTCGACCGTGGGCCAGGCCTGCCGCGACATGGGCCTGGCGCTGTTGCCTGGCGTGGCGACCGGTGGCGAGATCATGGCCGCCTGTGAAGACGGCTTTTCCGAACTCAAATTTTTTCCCGCCGTGCAAGCGGGTGGCGTGGCCATGCTCAAGGCCTGGGCAGGTCCGTTTTTTGATGTCAGATTTTGTCCCACGGGAGGCATCACGCTGCAAAACGCTCCCGACTTTTTGGCCCTGAGCAACGTGGTGTGTGTGGGCGGCTCCTGGCTGGTGCCAGCGAGCACTGCCGAGCAGGGTGACTGGGGGAGGGTGACGCGCCTCGCCGCTGAAACCGGAAAGCTGAAAAATCTGGCTCGTTAACCGCCTTGATTAAAACCGTTCAGACGGATTCTGGCCGCTGGATCAGCTCTATCTTGTAACCGTCCGGGTCGGTGACAAAGGCAATCACCGTGCTGCCGCCTTTCACCGGGCCGGCCTCGCGCGTGACGTTGCCACCGCTTTGCCTGATCCTGTGGCAGGCGGCCGCAGCGTCGGGCACGGCCAGCGCAATGTGGCCGTAAGCGGTGCCCAGTTCGTAATGGTCCACGCCCCAGTTGTAGGTGAGCTCCAGTTCGGCATGCTCCGGGTTGCTGCCATAACCGACAAAAGCCAGCGTGTACTTGTACTCGGGGTTGTCCGAGGTGCGCAGCAATTTCATTCCCAGCACCTGGGTGTAAAAATCAATCGAGCGTTGCAGGTTGCCGACGCGCAGCATGGTGTGTAGCAGTCGCATGGTTTGGGTTCCTTAAAGTGATGTGAGTCTTGAACTGGCGGGCAATAATGAAGGCAATTGTTCATCACGGAGTCAACATGACCCAATTCACCAAGCTTATTTTATTCACCGACACCGAGGGCTATGCGCGCTTCAAGGAAGAAGCCGTGCCCCTTGATCAGGGGACGCCGCAGTCGGCCTTGTCGGCCTTGATGCCCTCCGGGGGCTACCAGTTGCGCGCCAGTCCGGTCGGTTTTCGCAGCGCATTTCATTGCACCACCGATCCGCAATGGGTTTTCATTTTGGGCGGGCAGATGGAAATCGGCCTGCAGGACGGCAGCTCACGCATCTTCAAGCCGGGCGAGCATTTTTATTCAGCCGACCTGCTGCCGGCAGGCCAGGCCTTCGATGCGCAGCGCCACGGCCACTGGAGCCGGCAGGTAGGCCAGGAGCCCCTGCAAACCCTGTTTTTGCGTGGTTAGATCAGCGGCCAGACTGTCCGCGGGTGCCGCTCGCGTTGCGCGGACGGTTGCCACCCGGCCGGCCAGGTCCCCCATTGGGGCGGGCGCCGCCACCAAAGCCACCGCCGCCTGTGCCGCCGCCGGTGTTGCGATTGCCACCCCCAAAGCCACCGCGACGCGGGCCCCGATCAGCCATCATGTCGACACTGGTGCGCATCGGGTCGGGCTGACCGCCCGCGCCCGAGCGAGAAGCGCCACCGCTTGAATCCACCGGTCCGCCATAGCCACCACCGTTGCCACCGCCGTAGCCACGGGCCTGGCGCTGGCCGGGGCCGCGTGCTGCCTGTTCGGCTGCGCTCAAATGGCTGCGTGGCTCGGCTTCACGTCCTGCGCCTGCGTTGCCGTAGTTGTCATCGTGGGTGTTGGCACTGCGACTTTCGCCACTGAAGCCAGCGCCACTACCCGCACCAGCGCCGGCATTCCTGCCAGCGCCACCCCGGCCGCTGCGGCTGCCGCCACGGCCGCCCGGGGCCGGTCCTCTGCCGCCACCATTGTTGGCGCTGCGTCCTGCGCCCGGACCTTTGCTTTCGCGCACACGGGTCAACATTTCAGTGCGTGCCGCCTTGGCAGCGGCCTGCATCACGTCGCGGCTTGGTGGCTTGCCAGCGCCGCCCCAGATGGTCTGACGCCCCATGGCAATAGGCTCTGCCTGTTCGCCCGGTTCCGGCATGAACTCGGAGATGATTTGCACCGGAATGTCTTGCTTGGTAAAGCGTTCAATGGCTTGCATGAAACCCTCTTCATCGAGGCTCACCAGGTTCACCGCCATGCCGTCAGCGCCGGCCCGGCCGGTGCGGCCAATGCGGTGCACATAGTCTTCGCAGACATTGGGGATGTCGTAGTTCACCACGTGCGGCAGGTCGTCAATGTCAATGCCGCGTGCGGCAATGTCTGTGGCGACCAGGGCGCGCATTTCACCGCTTTTGAAGCCGGCCAACGCCTGGGTGCGGGCCGACTGACTCTTGTTGCCGTGCAGGGCCATGGCCGTGATGCCGTTCTTTTCCAGAAACTCGGCCACGTTATTGGCACCAAATTTGGTGCGGGTAAACACGAGCACTTGGCTCCAGTTTTTTTCCTGGATGATGTGCGCCAGCAAGGCTTTTTTCTTGCCGCGACCGACCGGGTGAATCAACTGGATGATGCGCTGCACCGTGGTGTTGCGCGGCGTGACCTGCACGCTCTGCGGGTCTTTGAGCAGGGTGGCCGCCAGTTCGCGGATTTCATCGCTGAAGGTGGCCGAAAACAGCAGACTCTGCTTGGCTTTGGGCACGGCAGCCAGCACCTTTTTGACGTCATGGATAAAGCCCATGTCGAGCATTCGGTCGGCTTCGTCAAGGACCAGCATCTGCACCTGGCTCAGGTCGACCATGCCCTGCTGCATGAGGTCGAGCAGGCGTCCGGGGGTGGCCACCAGGATGTCCACGCCTTTTTTCAGGCGGCTGATTTGCGGGTTCATGCCGACACCGCCAAAGATGGCGGCGGAGGTCAGCTCCAGGTATTTGCCATAGGTTTTGACTGACTCTTCCACTTGGGCCGCCAACTCGCGAGTGGGCGTTAGCACCAGGGCTCGAACGGCTACGCCGCCGAATTTGCTGCGCGGCGCTTCCGTGGTGCTGAGCTTGTTCAGCATCGGCAGCACAAAGGCAGCAGTTTTGCCGGTGCCGGTTTGGGCGCCGCCAAGCAGATCGTGACCTGCGAGCACCAGCGGAATGGCTTGCGCCTGAATTGGCGTTGGCGTTTCGTAGCCTTGCTCAAGCACGGCTTTGATGATGGCGGGAGCCAGATTTAGTTCTTCAAATTTCATTTAGAGGTGCACCCCATCCAGGGCGCTAGGGCATCGGCCTGTTTTGGCGCTCTTCGCGCCAATTCAGTCAAAGGCAGATGGGATCAAAAGTGGAACCGTTGTGTGTACTCGGGTTCCCAGCAAGGTGCTGGTCTTGCAGGCAACTGAAGCCCCACAAGCGCTCACATTGTCGCATGATCTGGACAGAACCTGACTTTGTGCATTATTCAGGCTTTGAGCGCTCGGGATATTCGCCTAATTGGCTGCAAAATACTGCATCGCAGGCCACCCATCTGGGTGCAGTCGATAATGTCGGTTTTATCCCTTCTGTGAACGCAAAAGACCCATGGCTCAATACGTATTTTCAATGAACCGCGTCGGCAAGATCGTGCCGCCCAAGCGGCACATTCTGAAAGATATCTCTCTCAGTTTTTTCCCCGGCGCCAAGATCGGTGTGCTTGGCACCAATGGATCAGGCAAGTCCACATTGCTGAGGATCATGGCCGGTCTGGACAAGGAAATTGAAGGTGAAGCCATCCCGATGCCGGGCCTGAACATTGGCTACCTGCCGCAGGAACCGCAGTTGGATCCGGATAAAACCGTGCGCGAAACGGTCGAGGAAGCCATGGGCAAGGTGATGGCAGCCAAAGCGCGTCTCGACGAGGTCTACATTGCTTATGGCGACGAGGATGCTGACTTCGACAAGTTGGCGGCCGAACAGGCCGAACTCGAAGCCATCATTGCCACTTCGGGCACCGATTCTGAGCACCAGCTTGAAATCGCCGCCGACGCCTTGCGCCTGCCGCCCTGGGACGCCCGGGTGGGTGTGCTGTCAGGAGGAGAGAAGCGTCGCGTGGCGCTGTGCCGCCTGTTGCTGGAGCACCCCGACATGCTGCTGCTCGACGAGCCAACCAATCACCTGGACGCCGAATCGGTGGACTGGCTGGAGCAATTCCTGCAGCGCTATAGCGGCACCGTGGTGGCCATCACCCACGACCGTTACTTCCTGGACAACGCCGCCGAATGGATTCTGGAACTTGACCGTGGCAACGGCATTCCGTACAAGGGTAATTACAGTTCGTGGCTGGAGCAAAAGCAGACGCGCCTGGAGCAGGAGCAAAAGGGTGAAGAATCCCGCGCCAAAGCCCTCAAGAAGGAGCTGGAGTGGTCTCGCCAGAACCCCAAGGCACGTCAGGCCAAAAGCAAGGCTCGTCTGGCCCGCTTTGAAGAACTGTCCGACTTCGAATACCAGAAGCGCAACGAGACCAACGAAATTTTCATTCCGGTGGCGGATCGCTTAGGTCAGGAAGTAATTGAGTTTGTCAATGTCACGAAGTCCTTTGGCGACCGTGTGCTGATCGACAACCTGAGCTTCAAGGTGCCACCGGGCGCCATCGTCGGCATCATCGGCCCCAACGGCGCCGGTAAGTCCACGCTGTTCAAGATGATTGCCGGACGCGAGAAACCTGATGGCGGCGAAGTCAAGATCGGCCAGACCGTCAAGATGGCTTTTGTTGACCAGAGCCGCGACGATTTGTCCAATGAAAAAACCGTTTGGGAAGATGTTTCCGGCGGGCTCGACATGCTCAACATCGGCAAATTCCAAATGGCCAGTCGTGCCTACTGCGGGCGCTTCAACTTCAATGGCGCCGACCAGCAAAAACGCGTCGGCACGCTGTCAGGTGGTGAGCGCGGCCGTTTGCATCTGGCCAAGACGCTGATTGCCGGCGGCAACGTATTGATGCTCGACGAGCCGTCAAACGACCTCGATGTGGAGACCTTGCGCGCCCTGGAAGACGCTTTGCTGGAGTTTGCGGGCTCTGTCATGGTGATCAGCCATGATCGCTGGTTTCTGGACCGTATTGCCACCCATATTCTGGCTTGCGAAGGAAACAGTCAGTGGTACTTTTATGACGGCAATTACCAGGAGTACGAAGCCGACAAGAAAAAACGCCTGGGTGAGGAGGGTGCACGGCCGCACCGCATGCGCTTCAAGGCTTTGCACTGA
This sequence comes from Rhodoferax sp., assembly GCF_011391645.1. Classification (GTDB taxonomy): domain Bacteria; phylum Pseudomonadota; class Gammaproteobacteria; order Burkholderiales; family Burkholderiaceae_C; genus Rhodoferax. Next base: position 11,099 of record NZ_JAABQC010000029.1, read on the forward strand.
CAGCAACCTGATTAAGTATAGAAATGGCTGCCGCCGCACGAACTGATCAGTACCTTACTTTATTTCGCGCTGCATTGGGGCAGTCTGCGCGCGATAGCGAGGCCTTGTTGCGCGAGGTTTTTCACGCCACCCTGCGTTCTCTTGAGGCGGAAATTGCGCGTTCTGGCACTCAACTCGAGCGAGATCAGTTGCGCATCTGTCATAAAACTCTGGACCATAAGGCTGCGGTCTTGTGTGCTCAGTTTCCAGCTTTATTGCGAAAGGCATTTTTAAACAAACTCGAGCTCAGTTCCCAGTTTGGTGAACTCGCTCTGGGCGAACTGAACCACGAGCAGTTGGAGCAAATGGACGAGTCCCAGGTGCAGGAACGTATTGAAATGGCCCGGGTGCTGCGGTTTGTTCAACACATCGTTCGTGATTCATTGAGTGAGCTCAACGGTTTCATAAACGCATTATTGGGGTCTGACCATGTCAAGCCGCAGCGCAATCCCTTAAGACCGCAAATTTATTTGAAGGTTTTGCATCTTTTGATGATTGATGCAGCAGTGCCTGTCCAGATGCGCATCATGTGGCTCAGTCATATGGCGTCAGCTTTGGGGAAAGCTCTGCAGGGTTCCTACAGCTTCCTGGCGCAGAAAATACAGTCGTACGGTGTGGTCCCCTTGCCGATCAGCAGGGCAGGGGTTTCTGGCAGCCTGGAGGTCGGTGTTCTGGCTGAGCAGCCAACGTCTCGGCAAACCAATACCAACGAGCCCTCAGATCGACCGCACGCGCTGACCCTGGACCGGCTGCACGAGCTGCTGGCAGGCCAACTGGCCGATCAGCGGTACACGCCCCCTGATGAAGCAGAAACCCAACTGGCACGTGTTTGGACTCAAACCAACAGCAGCCGCGCCGAGGTCTCACACGATCAAGCCGACGATACGGCCACTGACTTTTTCGCGACAATTCCAGCGACTTTTGAGGCGTTGCAAAACCTGAATCAGGCGGACGACATCATGCCGCCCATGCGGCGGCCAACGCGAAGTGCCACGGGAAGTGCCAACAAGCTTGTATCCATGCGGCAAACGTTTCGGAGTCGTTGTGAAAATCCTGCCCAAATCCTGAGTCTGGATGTGATGTGCAAGATGGTCGACAGTTTGGTGCGGGACACGCGCTTGCAGGAGCCCATTCGCAAGGTCATTGAAAATCTGGAACCCGCTTTGTTCCAAATGGTGATGCATGATGTGCGGTTTTTCAACAATAAGAATCATCCGGCACGCCGTTTGCTGCAGGAAATCACCCAGCGCGGCATCGCTTTCCATTCGGTAGAGGCACCCGGTTTTGCGCTTTTTATCAGGTCACTGCACCGTTATGTGAACCCCTTGTCGCGCATGCCCATTACGAGTCCCGAGCCGTTTGAGCACGCAATAATCAACCTCAACAAGATGTGGCTGGAAGAATCGGTTGCGTCCAGCCAGACCGTGGAACAGGCCACGCAAGTGTTGGTTCGGGCCGAGGAGAGAAACATCCTCGCTGAAAAAATGGATAGGGTCCTGGAGCAGATTCCCGACATGCAACGGGTGCCTGCTGCAGTTGCAGAATTTCTCTGCGGACCATGGGCACAGGTGATGGCTTGCGCTGAACTCAACAATACCGAGGGCGGCGAAGACCCTGGTGACTACAAAAGGCTGGTCAACGTTCTGCTTTGGAGCGCCCAGCCCGGTCTGGCCCGCAAGGACACGGCCAAGCTGAGCAAGCTGATTCCCAAGCTCCTTTTAAAGTTGCGCGAGGGTTTGGCCCTGATCGACTACCCGCCCTTGAAAACAAGCTCGTTTTTTGACGTGCTCATGAGGTTGCATCAGCAGGCCTTGCGGCCCGAGTCTGGTGAATCAGAACAACTGACCAGCCACCCCAAAGAAAAATTTCTCCGCAATCACCAGCACTGGGTTGCGCCAGCAGAAGCCCAGGCCACTGGCTTCATGGATATGCCCGCGGAAGAGGCTGTTAACGCTTCTGCCCAGCCAAATACTGTTCTGTCTTCCGAGTCCATGCTGGACTCCGTGATCCCGGTCGCGAGTCAGATCAATCTGTCGCAGGCTGCGCCAGACATTGAGCAATTGGAGCTTGGTGCCTGGGTGGAAATGGGTGTTAACGGCGTTTGGCAACGCAGCCAGCTCAATTGGATTAGTCCACAAAAGTCCTTGTACCTGTTTGCCAATGTTTATGGAGGTACCCAATCCATGACACGAAGCTCGCTGGAGAAACTTCTCGCAACAAACGCCCTGCACCTGCTGTCGGGTAAGTCCATGGTGGACGGCGCGCTGGATTCGGTGGTTCAAACCGCCATGCTCAATAGCCTTGACATGAAGCTCTGATGGCCGCCCTATTGCGACGCAGCGCAAATAGGGAAAATTCAGCCTGCCAGAGCCGCCTTGACCGCCTGCGACACCATGGCCATGTCGGCTTTGCCAGCCAACTGCATTTTGACTGCCGCCATGACTTTGCCCATGTCACCTGGCCCTTTGGCGCCCAGGGCTGCCACAATGGCTTGCACCGCAGCGCTCACTTCAGTTGCACTGAGCCGTTGCGGCAGGTAGGCTTGAAGCACCACGATCTCGGCACTTTCCTTGTCTGCCAGGTCCGTCCGGTTGGCCAGGGTGTAGGCCGCCACCGAATCTTTGCGCTGCTTGATGAGCTTGTCCACGATGCCAATCATGGCTGCATCGTCGAGCACCACGCGCTCATCCACTTCCTTTTGTTTGGCCGCAGCCAGCAACAGGCGAATGGTGCCAAGGCGCTCGCTGTCTTTGGCGCGCATGGCGGTTTTCATGTCTTCGATCACCTGGTCTTTGAGTGACATCTTCATAACTCCTGTGGATGGATTTGGCATAAAAAAAGCCCGCCTGAGCGTCCCCGGCGAGCTTGTTCAAGAGGCTGTAGCAGCCCTGTCAATAGAACAGGTTAATACAGTTTCTTGGGCAATTGCATGGCGCGAATGCGCTTGTAATTGCGTTTGACGGCCGCAGCTTTTTTGCGCTTACGCTCAGAGGTGGGCTTTTCGTAGAACTCGCGGGCGCGCAAGTCAGTCAGAAGGCCCAGTTTTTCAATGGTGCGTTTGAAGCGGCGCAGCGCGACGTCAAAGGGTTCGTTATCTTTAACACGGATGGTTGTCATTACGTCAAGAGATCCTAATTGTGTAAACGTCCGGTTTCGGGAAGATCGGGCCTAAAACCAGACTGCTTACGATTTTCTCCGCTTAAAAGTTGATCAGGCAGCGGAGTTTTGCCAGCAAAGCTTTGGATTATAGCGAGGTACCGAGCCTGATCAGCACCCGCCTCGCTTTAATAAGACCGATTCAGTCTAATTTTTGCAACAGCCACTGGATCACGCGGTCGTCCAGACACAGCTCAAGATGCCCCACACCTTCGAACTCGGTGGCTTCAGCACCTTCGAGCACCTGCTCGCGCTGCGGGTAAACGACATTATCGTGTGCCGTCAGGGCGATGTACATCAACTGCCTGGTTTCCGGCGCTTCACTGGCATGCAAGTCTTTTAACCAGGCGCCGTGCCGTTTCATTTGCGTCGTGTTGGTGGTGGGCGACCAGGCTGCACTTTGGGTGCCCTGGTGCGGTGTCCCCAAAGTAATGATTTTGGCAACATCAGCGCTGCCATGCTGGCGCAGCCAGGCGCGTATGACCAGGCCGCCCATGCTGTGCCCCACCAGCGTCACCCGCGCGGCACCGGTCGCCTGCTTCAATTGCTGCACGGCCTGCTGGATTTGCGGGGGGTAATCCTCAATCGATGTAAACAGTGGTTCCAGGGTGATGGCCAACACCGGATGCCCAGCCTGGTGCATCGCCGCTGCAATTTTGTCCCACACCCGGTAGTTGCAAATGTAGCCATGCACAAGCAGCACGGGCACCCGCCATGGCTGCGCTTGCTGGGCGGTGTCTGGCAACCAGACTTCGGTTTTTGCGGAAGCAAAGGGCATTTGCAGCCAGAAAACTCGCAGGGCAGCCAAAAATTCACCCCCAAACGCCCGCCACCACAAGGGTCCGGCCTGTTTCGGCCGCGACAGAACCATGCTCGTGGTGATCACCACAAACTGCAGTAAAAGTGGCAAGAGCACGGCACACAAGACAACCAGCGCCAGCGTCGCCGAGACGCTCTGGTTGAGTTGAACCGCGGCGTAGTAACCCAGCATGGCGCCGACCAGCAGTTGAATGAGGTAAACGCGGCGCAACAAGCGGGCTAGCATGAGAGACTTCCTGAAAACGAGGGCGGCGTGGCTGGCATGTTAGCGGGCGAGCGCCTCAAACCGCGCTTGCCGATCTGGGCACCACGCCAGAGTTTGCCGGCAGAATGTTGATGCTCCATCATTTCACGCGGAGGTAACGGATTTCCGGGAGGGTCATTCCATGCGACATTCAATTCAGGAATGACGACCCAGCAACAAATACTCCATCAACGCTTTTTGCACGTGCATGCGATTTTCAGCCTCATCCCAAACCACACTTTGCGGGCCATCGATCACCTCTGCGTCCACTTCCTCGCCCCGATGAGCGGGCAGGCAATGCATGAACAGCGCGTTTGGCTGTGCCACGGACATCATGTCAACACTCACACGCCAGGCAGCAAAGGCTTTTTTCCGAACTTCGTTTTCGGCCTCGTAACCCATGCTTGTCCAGACATCGGTGGTGACCAAATCTGCGTCCCGGCAGGCGTCCATTGGATTACTGTAGGTTTTATAGTGTCTGGGACTGATCTTGCCAGTAATGGAGGCAATCGTCTCATCCACCTCGTAGCCGCTCGGGGTGCTGACATTGACCTTGAAATCAAGCAATTCAGCGGCCTGAAGCCAGGTGTTGGCCATATTGTTGCCGTCACCCACCCAGGCCACGGTTTTGCCCTGAATGGAACCACGGTGCTCAATGAAGGTGAAGATGTCCGCCAGAATCTGACAAGGGTGAAATTCATTGGTGAGACCGTTGATCACAGGAACCCGTGAATACTCGGCAAAGCGCTCAATCTTGGTTTGCTCATAGGTGCGGATCATCACCAGGTCCACCATCCGGCTGATGACCCTGGCGCTGTCTTCAATGGGCTCGGCGCGCCCGAGTTGGCTGTCGCCGGTGGTCAGGTGCACCACGCTGCCGCCAAGCTGGTACATGCCCGCCTCAAAACTCACGCGTGTGCGGGTGGAGGCCTTTTCAAAAATCATGGCAAGTGTGCGATCCACCAAGGGTTGGTGCTTTTCATAGGCCTTGAACTTCGTTTTGATGAGCGCTGCGCGTTCAAATAGGTAGGCATACTCGCTGGCGTTGAGATCGGAGAATTGCAAGTAATGTTGGATAGTAGTCATGGGTTCAACCAATGGATCAAAGGTAGGAGCAATTCAAGGCGCTTGCAGTAATTTTTGTACCAGCGGGCACAGAATGTTGACGACTTCATCGGCCTCGGCCTCGTTCATGATCAAGGGTGGCACCAGGCGGACCACGGTGTCAGCGGTGACGCTGATCAGCAAGCCGTTTTCGGCGCATTGCTGCACCAGCGCTCCGCAAGGCTTGGCCAGGTCCACACCAATCATCAATCCCTGGCCACGAATTTCCCGCACCGCGCCGCTGGCAAGCTCGGCCGCAAGAGCTTTCATTAAACCCCGGTGCAGATGCGCGCCGACACGGGCGGCGTTTTCCAGCAGGCCATCTTCCTCCATGATGCGGATGGTCTCAACACCAGCGCGCATGGCCAGCGGGTTGCCGCCAAAGGTCGTCCCGTGGTTGCCCGGCTGAAAGATGTTGGCTGCCTTCGGGCCAGCCACGACGGCGCCCACGGGCACGCCTGAGCCCAGACCCTTGGCCAGTGGCATGACGTCTGGCACGATGCCCGCCCATTGGTGGGCAAACCACTTGCCGGTTCGACCCATGCCGCATTGCACCTCGTCCACCATCATCAGCCAGTCGCGCTCGTCGCACAGGGCGCGCAGCGCGCGCAAGTAGTCCGGCTGCATGGGGTTGACGCCACCTTCGCCTTGAATGGCCTCGAAAAACACGGCGACCACATTGGGGTTGCCATCGGTGGCTTGTTTCAAACTGTCAATGTCATTGATCGGTACACGAATGAAACCCTCCACCAGCGGACCAAAGCCGGCTTGTATCTTGGGGTTGCCGGTGGCGCTCAGGGTGGCGATGGAGCGGCCATGAAAGGCTTTTTCATAAACCACAATCTCCGGTCGTTCGATGCCTTTGTCGTGACCAAACTTGCGTGCAAGTTTCAAAGCCGCCTCATTGGCTTCCAGACCGGTGGAGCAGAAGAACACGTTGGTCATGCCGGAGAGTTCCACCAGCTTTTTCGCCAGCGCCTCCTGGTTGGGTACGTGGTAATAGTTGCAACTGTGGATGATTTTGCTGATCTGGTCTTGTAAGGCCGGCACCAGCTTGGCGTGGTTATGGCCCAGCGTGTTGACGGCTATGCCGCCCAGTGCATCCAGGTAGGACTTGCCATTCACATCCCACACGCGGCATCCCTGGCCGTGGCTGAGCGCAATGGGCAATCGCCCGTATGTGTTCATCACATGGGGGGAACTGGCTTCGATCTTCGGGCTGGCGACGGTCATGATGGAAGTCTCTCAAAAGCGGCAATAAACAAAGCGGCCCAACGCAGGTTGGGCCGTTGAGGAATGATTTTAGACCGATCAAATGACTTCTTGAACCCATTCAGTCAAACCGCGCCCATCTTGCCTTTCGTCAATATTTTTCCTGGGCCAAGTCTTGTATAAGACATAAGATTCACTTAGAATCAGGCAGCGGTGCAATATCCTGCCCGCCAGCTTAAACAACCTCTACCCGATGGTTTCACATTATTCAAAAAAAACGTACATTTTGGGCCTCACACATGGTGGCCGGGCCTTCCGCCCGAGTGACTGGGCTGAGCGTCTGGCTGGCGTGATGAGCCAGTTTCGCCCCGGTGGTGCGCCCACGGGACGGCACTTAACCTATTCACCCTGGTGTGTCCCCACGAGCGTCAATAACGTGCGTTGCGTCGTGGTGCACGAAGATTTACGCGCACACAACGTCATGGCTTGGGACTTTGTGATGGGTTTTGCCAAAGACAATGAGTTACAAGTGCATCACGGCGATCCGTCACACTTCGCGTCGCACGGCCATCACCACAAACACTGAAAGTCAATTGCAAGCGTGACTCGCTCCCAAGAGGGCGCAAAAAAGCCGTCCCTTGGACGGCTTTTTTACTTTTGCTGACAGCGCACCCGTTACAAACGGCGAACCTGGCTCTTTTGGATCAGTGACAGGTTCGTGCGAGTTGCCTAAATATTAGGCAGGTATTGCCAAGGCTTTCACCTTGGCGGACAGGCGGCTCTTGTCGCGAGCCGCCTTGTTTTTGTGGAAAATGCCTTTGTCAGCCACGGTGTCAACCACGGCCTGCATTTTGGCAAACAGTTCAGTGGCCTTGGCTTTGTCGCCGCCCAAAACTGCTTTTTCCACGTTTTTCACCGCAGTGCGATATTTGGAACGCAGCGAGGTGTTGGCTGCGTTGATTTTGATGTCCTGACGGACGCGTTTACGGCCCGACGCCAGGCGCGGGTTCTTTTTCTTGGGTTTTCCAGATGCCATAGTATGTTTTCCTTGAGTCTGTGGATGTTGTCAGCAAACCCAAGATTGTACCAGTCACCAGATCTGTCACTGCGTTCAACGTTGACGCCCTTTCATGGCGCGTTCCACTTCGCGCTTTCCTTCGCGGTCTTTGATGGTGTCGCGCTTGTCATGTTCTGCCTTGCCTTTGGCCAGGGCAATTTCACATTTCACCTTGCCATTTTTCCAGTGCAGGTTGATCGGCACCAGCGTGTAGCCTTTTTGCTCCACTTTACCAATCAGTCGTTTGATTTGTTCCTTGTGCATCAACAGCTTCTTCGTGCGCTGTTTGTCCGGACTGATATGCGTGGAGGCTGTGCCCAGGGGATGGATTTGCAGGCCGATAATGAACAACTCGCCGTTGCGCACCACCACATAACCGTCCGTGAGCTGCACTTTGCCTTCACGCAGCGACTTGACCTCCCACCCCTCCAGCACAACGCCGGCCTCAAACCGTTCCTCAAAGAAATAGTTGAATGCGGCTTTCTTGTTGTCGGCGATGCGTGAAGAGGTGTCTGGTTTCTTGGCCATGAGGTGAGCTTGAGGTTTGAATTAGGCTTGCCCAGGCTTTACTAGAATCCTGTACATAATCGCATTCTATGAAAACTGTTAAAAAGTCCGTATTAATTTGGTACAGCCCGGCTGAAATGTACCGACTGGTGACCGATGTTGACCAATATCCGCAGTTTTTGCCCTGGTGTGACAAGGCGCGCGTGGTGACCCATGAGGAAAACGGCGTGCTGGCTGAAATTGGCATTGCATTTTCAGGAATCCATCAAACCTTCACCACGCGCAATGTGCATACAGTGGACCGGCAGGTGATCATCAATTTGGTCGATGGTCCCTTTTCAAAGCTGGAGGGTGAATGGAACTTTTTGCCCTTGGGGGATGCCACTCAGCGTGCCTGTAAAGTTGAATTGGCCCTCACCTACAGTTTCGAAAGCGCCATTGGTCGATTGGTAAGTCCGGTGTTTGACAAAATCGCCGGCAGCATGGTTGATGCGTTCATCAAGCGTGCCAAGCAAGCTTATGGCGAATAAAGACCAGTTGCGCTTGAGTGTTGTTTACGCTCCCAAGGCGCGTGCAGTTCACGAAGTCACGTTGCTCGCAAGTTCGCCTTGTTCGGTGCTGCAGGCTTTGCAGCAAAGTGGGATGCTTTTGCGCTATCCCGAGATCGACAACCATGAGGCGCTGATTGGCGTGTGGGGACACAGGGCCAAACTTGAGCAACACCTGCTCGACCACGACCGGGTCGAGATTTACCGTCCTTTGCGGGTGGATCCCAAAGTAGCACGCCGGGAACGTTTTGTCAGTCAGGGTAGCCGAGGGGCTGGTTTGTTTGTCAAAAAACGTGTTGGCGCCAAAGCGGGGTACTGATTCAGGGGCTGTCGCAGGCTTTGCCGCTGCCTAATTGCAGTCGCTGTCAATCACTGACTGCACATGTTTCGCCTCTTCAGCGCGCGCTGCTGCATCCATCACCTCGCGCACGCCCTGGCTGTTGATTCGTGACAAGCGAGTCCCAGAGTCAAGGTTTTTCTGGGCCAGTCTGGCGCGCTCGCAATTGTCAGCTCTCAGTTGGTTGATACGCTCCTCTTCAGCCTTACGCTGGCTGGCAAGCGCTTGTTCTGCTTTGGCCATGCGCTCGGTCAGTGCCTTGTCAACCCCTGATGCCTGGGGGCTGTTGGCAACTGGTTTGGGGTCGGGTTGAAGCGTGGCCGCAGCCTCGCTTGCATTCACGTTCACCGAGGTTTCAGGATTGTTGATCGGGCCTATTTGCCCCGGCCGTCTCAGTATATTTTTCTCAGGAACGCTGATAGGTGGCGCCCGGTCACTGAAGACCTGGCGACCCTCATTGTCGGTCCATGCCCACTGGGCCGTTGCATCAAAGCAGAGCAAACTGGCCAGGATCAAAGAGAGATGCAGGATTTGAGTCATAGTGCAATAGTTTAGGCCAGCTTGGGGTTGATGTGGCAGATACAATCGACAATTTGGAGCTTTAACCATGCGCCTGATCGGTAAAGCGCTCACCTTTGACGATGTCTTATTGGTGCCAGCCTATTCACAAGTCCTGCCCAAGGACACCTCCCTCGCCACCCGTTTTACCCGCAACATTGCGCTGAATCTGCCGTTGGTCTCGGCGGCCATGGACACGGTGACAGAATCCCGTCTGGCCATTGCCATTGCCCAGGAGGGTGGCATTGGCATTGTGCACAAGAACATGACGGCCCAGCAACAAGCGGCCAAGGTCGCCAAGGTCAAGCGCTATGAGTCTGGCGTGCTGCGTGATCCAGTGGTCATCACGCCGCAGCACACGGTGCGTCAGGTGATGGATTTATCCGCACACTTGGGCGTGTCCGGCTTTCCGGTGTGCGACGGCGGCAAGGTGGTCGGCTTGGTGACGGGGCGGGATTTGCGTTTCGAGACCCGGCTGGACCTGCCCGTCAAGCACATCATGACACCGCGTGACAAACTGGTGACGGTACCCGATGGCACCACCCTTGCGCAAGCCAAAGTGTTGTTGAACCAGTACAAGATCGAGCGCTTGCTGGTGGTCAACGACGCTTTTGAGCTCAAGGGCCTGATCACCGTCAAGGACATCACCAAGCAGACCAGCTTTCCCAGCGCGGCGCGCGACGCACAAGGCAAGCTGCGCGTTGGCGCCGCTGTGGGAGTGGGGGAGGGTACTGAAGAACGTGTTGAATTGCTGGTTCGCGCGGGCGTCGATGCCATCGTGGTCGACACCGCGCACGGCCACAGCAAGGGCGTGTTGGACCGGGTGCGATGGGTCAAGCAGAATTTTCCGAATGTCGAGGTGATTGGCGGCAACATCGCCACCGGGTCGGCGGCACTGGCTTTGGTGGAAGCCGGTGCGGATGCCGTGAAAGTGGGCATTGGCCCTGGCTCCATTTGCACCACCCGTATCGTCGCGGGTGTTGGCGTGCCACAGATCATGGCCATTGACAGTGTGGCCACAGCGCTCAAGGGTACCGGTGTCCCTTTGATTGCCGATGGCGGCATCCGCTTTAGTGGTGACATTTCCAAAGCGATTGCTGCCGGTGCCAGCACGGTGATGATGGGCGGCATGTTTGCCGGCACCGAAGAAGCCCCGGGGGAGGTGATCCTGTTTCAAGGCCGCAGTTACAAAAGCTACCGCGGCATGGGCAGCATTGGTGCCATGCAGCAGGGCAGTGCGGACCGTTATTTTCAGGAATCCAGCACGGGAAACCCGAATGCCGACAAGCTGGTGCCCGAAGGCATCGAAGGCCGCGTGCCCTACAAGGGCTCAATGGTCGCCATCATTTACCAAATGTCCGGTGGCTTGCGCGCCAGCATGGGTTACTGCGGCTGTGCCACGATTGAAGAAATGCAGGACAAGGCGGAATTTGTCGAAATTACCACTGCCGGCATCCGCGAGAGTCATGTGCACGACGTGCAAATCACCAAAGAAGCGCCCAACTACCGTGCTGAGTAACCGACTTGCCTTTTAAACCATGCATCAAAAAATTCTCATTCTGGATTTTGGCTCCCAAGTCACGCAGCTCATTGCACGGCGCATCCGTGAAGCGCATGTGTTTTGCGAAGTTCACCCCTGTGACGTGACCGACGATTGGGTGCGTGCTTACGCGCGTGATGGCAAGCTCAAGGGCATCATCCTTTCCGGCAGCCATGCCAGCGTCTACGAAGACAGCACCGACAAGGCGCCGCAAGCGGTGTTTGAGTTGGGTATCCCGGTTCTGGGTATTTGTTATGGCATGCAGACCATGGCGCACCAATTGGGCGGCCTGGTCACCAGCGGGCACCAGCGCGAGTTCGGGCATGCCAACGTGCGCGCCCATGGCCATACCGCTTTGCTCGAGGGCATTCAGGATTTCACCACGCCTGAAGGCCATGGCATGTTGCAGGTCTGGATGAGCCACGGTGACAAAGTCACCGAGTTGCCAAACGGCTTCAAGCTGATGGCCAGTACTGGCAGTTGCCCGATTGCCGGCATGGCTGATGAAGAACGACGTTTTTACGGCGTGCAGTTTCACCCGGAGGTGACCCATACCAAGCGCGGAGCGGCTATTCTGGAGCGCTTTGTGCTCGACATCTGCGGTACCCGCGCCGACTGGATCATGGGTGACTACATCAGCGAGGCAGTTGAAGCCATTCGCGCCCAGGTGGGCCACGAGGAAGTTATTCTGGGACTGTCTGGCGGCGTCGATTCGTCGGTGGCAGCTGCTCTGATTCACCGTGCCATCGGCGACCAGTTGACCTGTGTTTTTGTCGACCATGGCCTGCTGCGCCTGAACGAGGGCGACATGGTGATGGACATGTTTGTCGGCAAACTGCACGCCAAGGTGATCCGCGTTGATGCCGCTGACCAGTTCCTGGGGCATCTGGCAGGCGTGAGCGAGCCAGAGGCCAAGCGCAAGATCATCGGCCGTGAGTTCGTTGAAGTCTTTAAAGCGCAAGCTGCCGCCCTGACGGCATCCGATGCAACCAAAAATGGCGCCAAGTGGCTGGCTCAAGGCACTATTTATCCGGATGTGATCGAATCCGGCGGCGCCAAAAACAAAAAAGCAGTCGTCATCAAAAGCCACCACAACGTGGGTGGTCTGCCTGAGCAATTGGGCCTCAAATTGCTGGAGCCGCTGCGCGAATTGTTCAAGGACGAGGTGCGCGAACTTGGCGTGGCGCTGGGTTTGCCCCACCACATGGTCTATCGCCATCCATTCCCTGGTCCCGGTTTGGGCGTCCGGATATTGGGCGAGGTCAAAAAGGAATATGCCGACCTGCTGCGCCGCGCCGACGCCATCTTTATTGAAGAGCTCAATAATTTCATCGACGATGCCACCGGAAAAAGTTGGTACGAGTTGACCAGTCAGGCCTTTGCCGTGTTTTTGCCAGTCAAAAGCGTTGGTGTCATGGGCGATGGCCGCACCTACGACTTTGTGGTGGCGCTGCGTGCGGTGCAAACCAGTGACTTCATGACCGCTGACTGGGCCGAGTTACCCTATGCCTTGCTGAAAAAGGTGTCGAGCCGGATCATCAACGAAGTGCGAGGTATCAACCGCGTGACTTACGACGTGAGCAGCAAGCCGCCAGCGACGATCGAGTGGGAGTAGGCGGGTGATCTGCCCGGTTCTGCCCTTGTCCAATGACCAACTGACGGATGTGCAAGCCATGACACTTGCGCTGGCCCAGGCGGGTTTGGCAGGTGCGTCAGGCGAAGTACCCGTGGGCGCCGTTGTGATCAGAAATGGCTTTCTTGTAGCCGTGGGCCACAACGCCCCAATTGCCAATCGCGACCCTAGCGCGCATGCTGAAATGCAGGCCTTGCGCGCAGCAGCACTGACCTTGGGAAACTACCGATTGCCGGATTGTGAGCTTTTTGTGACGCTGGAGCCGTGTGCCATGTGTGCCGGCGCCATGCTGCATGCTCGCTTGAAACGTGTGGTGTTTGGTGCCGCAGATCCGAAAACCGGTGCTGGCGGCTCCGTTATCGATTTATTTGCCCAGGCTCAGCTCAATCATCAAACTTTGATTGAGGGCGGTGTCCTGGCAAAGGAGTGCGCTGACATGCTGAAGGAGTTCTTTCGGCAAAGGCGAAACACAAGCATGTCCAGCAAAGGACTTGTCGATGAAAAATCTGCGCCTTCGTCTGGCTGAGTCTTTATTTGATAAGCCGTAACCAGATTTTTATGACAAAGCACATCTACGTTTATTCACCTTCCGGCGCTGTGCGTGACAAGGCTGCTTTCAAACGTGGCGTTGCACGGTTGCGGGCGCTGGGCCATGAAGTCGAAGTTGACCAGGATGCGTTAACAAGCTATCAGCGTTTTGCTGGGGATGATGCGACCCGGTTGGCCGCTATCCATCGCGCTGCCGCCAGCAAAGCCGATGTTGCGCTGATTTCTCGCGGCGGCTACGGCCTGACGCGCATTCTGCCGGGGATCCAGTATAAGAAAGTGGCAAAGGCCATCGAACGTGGGATGATGTTTGTCGGGATCAGTGATTTCACTGCGTTCCAGAATGCGGTAATGGCGCAAACAGGTGCTGTCACATGGGCTGGGCCTGCGCTGTGTGAAGGTTTTGGCGTCAATGGTGAACCAGACGACATCATGGAAGCCTGTTTTAATGATTTACTTGTTGGGCAGGGGGAGGGCGCAGGCTGGCGACAACATCGCGAGCATGTAGCCGTTGCCAGTGCGTCGACCGCCCTAACCCTCAATAATTGCTCTTTATGGGGCGGTAATTTGACTGTTTTAACCTCACTCTTGGGGACTCCATATTTTCCTGAGATCAAGCGGGGCATCCTGTTTCTGGAGGACGTTGGGGAGCACCCTTACCGAATTGAACGCATGCTGACCCAACTCCTGTTCTCGGGCGTCCTGACACGTCAGAAGGCCGTTGTTTTCGGTCAATTTACCGAATTCAAACTGGTCTCCCATGACCGGGGCTTCAAGTTAAGCGGGGTAATGGATTGGCTGCGTAAACAGATCAATATCCCGGTATTGACCAATTTGCCCTATGGGCATGTCGCCACGAAAGTTTTGCTACCGGTTGGCGCCACCGTCGATTTGACAGTGGATGGGCGTGATGCGTTGATATTTTGGGGCAACCATTGACTTTCTCTTTGGTCATTGACCTAAACTAGGACAATCAATATAAAAAGAAGGATCAATCGTTCATGAATGTTCAAACCACCGTCGTTTTTGCCGACCTTTTTGGCAGCACAGGGGTGTTTGAATCTCTTGGTAACGTCAAAGCAACTGAGGCCGTCACCCAGGCCACCAACTGGATTGCCGATAAATTTACCGCCAATGGGGGACGAGTTATCAAGTTGTTGGGTGACGGCGTATTGGCAATTTTTGAGAACAGTTCTGATGCCATCACAGCTGTGGTTGAGATTCAACGCAGCCACCAGATTCGCCTGGCAAATTTGCCGCCACAACTTTACATGCCGTTGCGCATAGGTGTCGTGCGCGGGGATGTTGTTTTGGTGGCGGACGATTGCTATGGAGACGCAGTCAACACAGCGGCGCGTTTGAGTGAAATAACCGGCCCGCACCAGATATGGGTAAACGACAAAGCCGTTGAAAACACGCCGGTTCTTAACGATGTGCATTTTCGTTTGCTCGGCCCAATCGCCATACGGGGTCGCTCTGAGCCCTGTACCGTTTTTCAGATTGAGTGGCGAGAAGAACAGAATTCAGAATACTTTACGATTCAGAACCCGGTAAGTCTTAGTTCACAAGTCAAGGGCGGAGACGTGCTTGGTGGACGAATTGACCTGTCTTACAAGGACAAGCATCTAACTTTTCATTCTTTTGAAATGCCAATCCACATTGGCCGCATCCGCAGCGTTGACTTTGTTGTTAATGATCCTCGCGTCTCACGCACACACGCCCGCATCGATTGGCGCAAGGGCAGTTTTATGTTGGCCGATGAAAGTTCTTACGGGAGTTGGGTTCGGTTTTCGGGAAGCGGTTCGGATCTCATGCTCAGGCGCGACGAATGTGTGCTTCACGGCGACGGCCAAATTTCTCTTGGCACGCCTTTTACCGATCCCACTGCGCCGTTGATTTCATTTGCCTTGAGTTAAGGACGATTGGAGGAGAAATGCAGGTAAAGGACTAGATGAATTTAACTTAACATAATATACATCGTATAAAGTACAGTCACAGGTCGAACTATCGTAAAACCTGCCCCCATGACCCCGAAACCCGCGCCCAGCTTGGCCAACGCCTGCACTATGCCCGCTGCAAGCTTGGCTGGTCGGTCGAGGATGCCGGGAAATATTTTCAGGTCACCGATCGCACTTGGCATAACTGGGAAAACGGCTCACACCGCATCCCGTATGCGGTCTACAAACTGGCACGCATCCTGGCGCGTCTTGAATTGCCCGGTGAAGCTTGGGCCGGCTGGCGTATCGAAGGTGATCTCTTGATCACGCCCGAAGGTCGTCAGATCACTCCAAAGGACGGCAGTTGGTGGTCGCTGCTGATCAGGCAGGCTCGGTGCTTTCGCATGGCATGTGATGAAGCAACCCGGCTACGCCTGCTGCTCAATGCAACCAAGGACGCGGCAAACGTGCCAGC
>NZ_JAABQC010000002.1 GCF_011391645.1 Rhodoferax sp.
CCGGTCAAAAGCTGTTTGCCTTTGCCATCGCCAGCATCCTGGGCGGTGCGGTGGGCAACGTGATCGACCGCGTGCTCTACGGCTACGTGGTGGATTTTCTGGACTTTCACTGGCGCGGCTGGCATTTCCCGGCCTTCAACGTGGCCGACAGCGCCATCACGGTGGGCGCCGCCTGCCTGATTCTGGACGAACTGCTGCGGGTGCGGCGCGGGCGCTGAGGCTTATAAAGTGAGGATGCTGCAGCCCGTAGTCTTGCGGGCTTCCATGTCCCGGTGCGCCTGCTGCACGTCTTCAAGCTTGTAGCGCTGGTCAATGTGAATTTTCACCTTGCCGCTGGCCACGGCTTCAAACAGATCATCGGCCATGGCCTGCGTGCTTTCACGACTAGCGATATGGGTGAACAGCGTTTGACGGGTCAAATACAGTGAACCTTTGGGGCCCAGCATGCCAGGTGCAAACGGCGCTACCGGACCCGAGGCGTTGCCAAAGCTGGCCATCAGGCCAAACGGCGCCAGGCAGTCCAGTGACTTGTCCCAGGTGTCCTTGCCCACCGAGTCATAAACCACCTTGACGCCCTTGCCACCGGTAATTTCTTTCACACGCGCCAAAAAGTCTTCGGTGCTGTAGTTGATGACAAACGCCGCGCCGTTGGCTTTGGCCAGCGCACATTTGGCGTCCGAGCCCGCCGTGCCGATCAGCTGCAAGCCCATGGCCCTGGCCCACTGGCAGGCAATCAGGCCCACACCGCCGGCTGCCGCGTGAAACAGCACAAAGTCACCCGGCTGCAAGCCACCCTGGGGTTGGGTTTTTTTGAGCAAATATTGTGCTGTGAGGCCCTTGAGCATCATGGCCGCGCCGGTCTCAAAGCTGATGGCGTCGGGCAGCTTGCAGACGCATTTGGCCGGCATCACGCGCAGTTCACAGTAGCTGCCCGGGGGTTGGCTGGCATAAGCCGCGCGGTCGCCTACTTTGAGATGCGTGACACCCTCGCCCACCGCATCCACCACACCGGCGGCTTCCATGCCCAATTGCTGCGGCAGCGTCATGGGGTAGAGTCCGCTGCGCTGGTAGATATCAATAAAGTTGAGTCCCACCGCATGGTGGCGGATGCGGATCTCGCCGGGACCGGGCTCACCCACGGTCACGGTCACCAATTTGAGTTCTTCCGGGCCGCCATGCTGGTCGATCCGAATGGCGCGCGAGTTGGCAGATGTCATTGTTTGAATTCCTGAAAAGTTGGTTTAAGAAGATATTGCCACGATTAGGCCGCAAAAGCTGTCACAAGGGCATCAGGCATTACCCCAAGCCTTGTTACAGTCCTTGCTCATGCATGCCAAACTTAGCCCCAGCACCATCGTGTTGCTGACCCTGCCGCCCATCTTTTGGGCTGGCAATGCCGTGGTGGGGCGCCTGGTCGCCCCGCTGGCCTCGCCCATGACGCTTAACCTGCTGCGCTGGACCATTGCTTTTGCCCTGTTATTGCCGCTGGCTGCGCCGGTGCTGCGCCGGGGCAGCGCGCTGTGGCCCAGCTGGCGGCGCTTTGCGGTGCTGGGCTTGCTGAGCATTGGCGGCTACAACGCGCTGCTCTATCTGTCTCTCAACACGTCCACCCCGATCAACGTGACCCTGGTGGGTGCCAGCACGCCGGTCTGGACGCTGCTGATAGGACGCATGTTTTTTGGCATCCGGATCTCGGGCAAACAATGGCTGGGCGCCTTGTTGTCGATCAGCGGCGTGTTGCTGGTGTTGAGCCGGGGGCAACTGGACGTGCTGTTGCAGGTGCGGCTGGTTCCGGGTGACGTCTACATCCTGCTGGCGTCTGCCGCCTGGGCTTACTACAGCTGGATGTTGGCCCGCCCGACCACCGAGCCGGCCGGGATCAAACGCGACTGGTCTGCCTTTCTGCTGGCGCAAATTGCCTTTGGTCTGATCTGGTCAGCCTTGTTCACGAGCGCGGAATGGTCGATGGGCCTGGGACGCCTGGAGCTGAGTTGGGGCCTTGCGTTGGCCTTGCTGTTTATTGCCATCGGCCCTGCCCTGCTGGCTTACCGAGCCTATGGTGCCGGGGTGGCGCGCGCGGGGCCGTCGGTGGCAGGTTTTTTTGTCAACCTGACACCGCTGTTCACCGCCGTGCTGTCAAGTATTTTTCTGGGGGAGATGCCGCATCTATTCCACGCGCTGGCGTTTGTGCTGATTGTGGGCGGGATTTGGGTGTCGGCGTCGCGACGCTGATGAAGCGGAAACCGATTCAGGCCGCCCCGATATTGGGCACCAAGCTGCCCACATCATGGCCGCCTTTGAGCGCCGCGGTGAAGGCCAGCATGCGGTCAATGGGCAGCCTTGCCCTGGGGATGATAGCCGGGTCCACCTGAACCTCGTTGGCACCGGTTTCCAGCACACGGGCCACATCAGCCAGGCTGTTCATGGCCATCCAGGGGCAATGGGCGCAGCTCTTGCAGGTGGCGCTGTTGCCCGAGGTGGGGGCCTCCAGAAACAACTTGCCAGGGTTCAGGGTGCGCAGCTTGTGCATCATGCCGTTGTCGGTGGCCACAATAAAGGTTGTTGCCTCCATCTCGTGGGCGGCCTTCAGAATGCCTGACGTTGACCCCACCGCGTCCGCCAAGGCAATCACATCAGCCGGCGACTCGGGGTGCACCAGCACCTTGGCACCCGGGTGCTGCTGCATCAGGCCTTGCAGTTCAATCGCCTTGAATTCATTGTGAACGATGCAGGAGCCGTTCCACATCAGCATGTCGGCACCGGTTTCACGCTGGATATAGCCACCCAGATGGCGGTCAGGTGCCCACAAGATCTTGTGGCCCTTGCCTTTGAGTGCCCGCACAATGTCGAGCGCGCAGCTGGACGTGACCAGCCAGTCCGAGCGCGCCTTGACCGCCGCGCTGGTGTTGGCATACACCACCACGGTGCGCTCGGGATGGGCATCGCAAAAAGCGCTGAACTCATCTGCCGGGCAACCCAGGTCGAGCGAGCAGGTCGCCGCCAGGTCGGGCATCAGAATGCGCTTTTCGGGCGACAGAATCTTGGCTGTTTCGCCCATGAAGCGCACGCCCGAGACCACCAGCGTCTGGGCCGAATGGTCGCGGCCAAAACGCGCCATCTCCAGCGAGTCGCTGACCAGCCCACCGGTCTCCTCGGCCAGGTCCTGCAGGTCAGGGTGCACGTAATAGTGCGACACCATCACCGCGTTTTTTTCCTTGAGCAGGCGGCGGATTTTGTCTTTCAGGGCTGCACGCTCAGCCTGGCTGGGCTCCACGGGAACCCGCGCCCATGCATGTTTGGTGGCGCAAACCGAGCCGCCGGCATCGGCGAGCGGCTGCTCATAGTCAACTTCTTTCACGGCCATGTTCATGCTGTCTCCCGGATCTCAATAATCAAGCTGTTTCGGTCGCAAAGCGCATCGAAAAATCAACCGCCTTGATGTCTTTGGTCAAGGTGCCAATCGAGATGCGGTCCACCCCGGTGGACGCGATGGCGCGCACCGACGACAGGTTGACCCCGCCCGAGACCTCCAGAATGGCACGGCCAGCGTTGAGTTGCACCGCCTCCTGCAACTGGGACAAACCCATGTTGTCAAGCAGCACCATGTCAGCGCCGGCATCCAGAGCCTCACTCAGCTGCGCCAGGGTTTCGATCTCGATTTCGATAAAACGGGCCTGCGGCGCCACCAGTGCGGCTTTGTGCAACACAGCGGTCACGCCACCAGCGGCGGCAATGTGGTTTTCCTTGATCAGCACCGCGTCATACAGGCCCAGCCGATGGTTGAGCCCGCCGCCGATGAGGACGGCGTACTTCTGCGCCAGACGCAGCCCGGGCAGTGTCTTTCGGGTGTCGACAATGCGGGCCTGGCCGCCTGGCACATCGCAGATGGCCTGCACGTAGTCGCTGGTTTTGGTGGCGACGGCGCTGAGCAATTGCAAAAAATTGAGGGCGGTGCGCTCGGCTGTCAGCAGGGCCCTGGCTTGGCCATGAATCTCCAGGACAACCTGGTCGGCATGACAGCGATGGCCCTCGGGGACAAGCCAGGCGATGTCAACTTCAGGGTCCATCTGGCGCAGGGCGGCCTCGGCCCAGGGCTGACCGCAGATCACCGCGCTCTCACGCGCCACCACGCGGGCTCGGGCACGCAATTTCGGATCCACCAGGCCAGCCGTCAGGTCGCCGGCGCCCACGTCTTCCAGAAACGCTCTGGCGACATCGGCAGTTGCCAGTTCAGCCACGAAGGCGGGCGAAAAATCAGAATAAGCAGTCATATTAAAGTGTCCCGGTTCGAACTCTCAATTTCAGGAGGTGCCGTCGAGCTGCTCGACGGTCGGCTCCCGGCCCATCAGGTCGGCCACCGCCTGCTGCGGCGTCAGCAGACCATCGAGCAAGGCCACCACGGCCTGGGCGATCGGCATGTCCACACCCAGATGTGCGGCGCGCTGCACCACGGTGCGGGCGCTGTAAACACCCTCTGCCACATGCCCCAGCCCGGCCGTGACCTGCACCAGTGACTGGCCCTGCGCCAGCGCCAGCCCGACCTGCCGGTTGCGCGACAAATCGCCGGTGGCGGTGAGCACCAAGTCACCCAAACCGCTCAAGCCCATGAAGGTGGTGGCTTGGGCGCCCAGTGCCAGCCCAAGGCGGGTCATCTCGGCCAGACCGCGGGTGATCAGGGCGGCGCGGGCGTTGAGCCCCAGCCCCAGCCCGTCACACAGGCCGGTGGCAATGGCCAACACGTTTTTAACGGCGCCACCCACTTCAACGCCCACGATGTCATCGTTGGCATAGACCCGCAGCGTTGGGCTGTGAAAGGCGTCCACCAACGCCTGGCGCACCGATTCGTGCGCGCTGGCTGCCACCAGGGCAGTGGGTTGGCTCCGCGCGACTTCCAGCGCAAAGCTTGGGCCACTGAGCACACCGGCTTTCAGGTGAGGCGCGACCTGGGCCTGGATTTCATGGGCGAGCAAACCAATTGCGCCGGCAATGGGCGCTTCAAAACCCTTGCAGACCCAGGCCACCGGCGCCGGGCAGGACGCCAGCACCCTAAGCATAGGCCGCAAGGCTGCCATCGGCGTGGCCACCACCACCAGGTCGGCGCAGGCCGTCAGGGCGTCCAGTTCTGCCAGGGGGGCAGCACTGAAAGCCAGCGCGCGCGGCAAAGGCGCCCCCGGCAGATAACGCTGGTTTTCGTGCTGCGCCTGCAACAGGCTGACTTGAGCAATGTCACGCGCCCACAATGTGACCGCATGCGAACCGGCTTGGCAAGCGGCGCTTGCCGCAAGTGCAGTTCCCCAGGCGCCGGCCCCTAAAACAATGATTTTCATCACGGTTCAAGCGGTACCTGAGGAAGCATGCACACGCCGGCTACTCAAAACTATTGCGCCAGTGCGGGCTCGGCTTGCGCGGCCTGCGCGCTTTGTTGCTGCTCGTACATGGCCTGGAAGTTGATTTCAGACAGATGCACAGGCGGAAAGCCGCCGCGCTGGATCAAGTCAGCCACGTTGCCGCGCAGGTAGGGGTAAACAATTTGCGGACAGGCAATGCCCATGATCGGGCCCATTTGCTCTTGTGGCAGGTTGCGGATCTCAAAAATACCCGCTTGCGTGGCTTCGACCAAAAACACGGTCTTGTCCTTGATTTTGGTTTGCACGGTGGCGGTCACCATCACTTCGAACACACCATCAGCCACAGGGGAAGCATTGACACCCAATTGAATATCAACCGTGGGCTGCTCCTGTTCCAGCAAAATCGCCGGCGAGTTGGGCTGCTCCAGAGAAGCCTCTTTGAGGTAGACACGTTGAATTTGGAAAATAGGATCTTGGGTTTCTGCCATGGGGATCTTTCAGTTAAAAAAATAAATACATCAGGCGGCTTGCAACAGCGGCATCAAGCCACCCTTTGCATCCAGCGCCACCAGATCGTCACAACCGCCGACATGGGTGCTGCCGATAAAAATTTGCGGCACCGTGCGACGCCCGGTGCTGGCCATCATCTGGTCACGCTCAGCGGGGAGCTGGTCGATTCGGATTTCTTCAATCTGCTCAACGCCACGGGCCTTGAGCAGCTGCTTGGCGCGAATGCAATACGGGCAGACGGCGGTGGTGTACATCTTGACGGCTTGCATCATGGGCTCCGGGGTTCAGGCTTTTTCCACCGGCAAGTTGGCCGAGCGCCAGGCACCCAGGCCGCCCGCCAGCGACTGCACATTTTCGTAGCCCAACTTTTTGGCCAGTGCCAGGGCCCGACTGCTGCGCGCTCCGGACTGGCACACCAGAATCACCGGCAAAGCCTTGTTTTTGACCGTGGTCGGCAATTTGGCTTCCAATTGGCCCACGGGAATATTTTTGGCACCAATCGCATGGCCAGCGGCAAATTCGTTGGGTTCGCAAATATCAATCAACACGGCCTTTTCGCGGTTGATCAATTGCACCGCGCCATCCGGCGTGAGCGCGCCCTGACCGGCGCCCTTGATCATCGGCATCATCAGCATGGTGGCCGCCGACAGGGCAACAGCAATCAACATCCAGTTATCAAGAATAAATTTCACGGGTAATTTCCTAGTTAAGGGACGAGTATCAAGCCGCGCATTTTAGAATGCCGCAGGCACAATACCCCGACGCCCGCGTTTATTCCTTTTTTTACATGCACAACCTCGTTTTGATTCGCCACGGCGAATCGATCTGGGACCCGGACAACCGTTTTACCGGTTGGACCGACGTGGACCTGACCCTCTTGGGCCTGGAACAGGCCAAAAGCGCCGGCCGGCTGCTCAAGGCCGAAGGCTATGGGTTTGACATTGCTTACACCAGCGTGCTCAAGCGTGCCACCCGAACTCTGTGGCATGTGCTCGATGAGTTGGACAGCACCTGGCTGCCGGTCGTCAACAGCTGGCGTCTGAACGAGCGCCACTTCGGCGCACTGCAGGGGCTCAACAAGGCGGCTGTGGCCAGACAACATGGCGATGCTCAAGTGCTGACCTGGCAGCACAGCTACAACACGCCAGCGCCGGCGCTGGAGCCCACCGACCCGCGCTGCGAGCGCGCTGATGCGCGTTATGCCAAGCTTGCCGCCGGGCAGGTTCCACTCACTGAGTGCCTGAAAGATACGGTGGCGCGTGTGCTGCCGTTTTGGCATGAGGCTCTGGCTCCGGCCATCAAACTCGGCAAGCGCGTGGTGGTGGTGGCGCACGGCGACTCGCTCCGTGCGCTGGTCAAATACCTCGACAAAGCTCCGGATGACGGCATCGCGGGTCTGAATATCACCAGTGGAATTCCCCTGGTTTATGAGCTTGACCAAGAGCTTTGGCCGATTCGCCATTATTATCTGGGCGGTGCGCAGACTGCGACCGGGGCTGGCGCCACCATGGCGGCGCAGGAAAAGCATTAAATTATTGCGGCATCAGGGGAACACTGTGCCGGGCGCACCGCTCGAAGCAGCTTCTACTTAACCGTTCACAGGGTCTGGAAACACAATGGGTCATAAATTAAAAGTTGCTGGCTGGATCTCGGTCGGCGTGGTTGCCGGCGCGTTGACCACCGTGTCCTTGCAAACAGTGGCGCGGGGGGCGCTGGCGCCGCTGCCGCTTGAAGAACTGCAACAACTGGCGGCCGTTTTTGGCATGGTCAAGACCAATTACGTCGAGCCGGTGGACGAAAAAAAGCTGATCACCGATGCCATTGCCGGCATGGTGGCGGGGCTGGACCCGCACTCGGTCTACCTGGACCAGAAAGCACTGAAAGACTTCAATGAAGGCACCACCGGCAAGTTTGTCGGTGTGGGTATTGAAATATCGCAGGAAGACGGACTCATCAAGGTGGTCTCCCCGATCGAAGACTCTCCGGCTGATCGTGCCGGACTCAAGCCCAACGACCTGATCGTCAAGATTGACGACACGCCGGTGAAAGGCATGACGCTCAATGAGGGCGTCAAACGCATGCGCGGTGAGCCCAACACCAAGGTTGTGTTGAGCGTCTTCCGCAAGGATGAAAGCCGCACCTTTCCGGTGACCATCACGCGCGAAGAAATCAAGACCCAAAGCGTCAAGGCCAAGCTGATCGAGCCCGGCTACGCCTGGGTGCGCATCAGCCAGTTCCAGGAACGCACAGTGGCTGATTTTGCACGCAAGGTGGAAGATATTTACAAGCAGGAGCCTCAACTCAAGGGCCTGGTGCTTGATTTGCGCAATGACCCCGGTGGCTACCTGGATGCGGCGGTCGCCATTTCGGCGGCATTTCTGCCCGAAAACGTGACCGTCGTGTCGGCCAACGGCCAGCTCGCGGACAGCAAATTCATCTACAAGGCCTCCCCCCGCTATTACCAGCGGCGCGGTGGCCCGGATCCCCTGAAGCGGCTGGAGGAAGCCACTCGGGGCGCCTTGAAGACTGTCCCCCTGGTGGTATTGGTCAACGAGGGCTCGGCCTCGGCCAGCGAGATTGTGGCAGGCGCCCTGCAGGACCACCAGCGCGCCAAGTTGCTGGGCAACCAGACCTTTGGCAAAGGCTCGGTGCAGACCGCGGTCTGCCTGGATTCGTCCTTCCGCATGGACAACTGCCCCACCGCCGCCCTCAAGCTCACCACCAGCCGCTACTACACACCGAGCGGCAAGTCGATTCAGGCCAGAGGCATCGTGCCCGACGTGATGGTGGACGAGTCAGCGGACGGCAACCTGTTTGCCGCGCTTCGCACACGCGAGGCCGACCTGGAAAAACACCTGGGCAGCGGCCAGGGCGCTGAAATCAAGGACACCGAACGTGACAAAGCGCGTGAAGAAGCCCGCATCAAACTGGAAGAAGAAATGAAAAAGCCGGCGTCTGAGCGCCGTTTGCCAGAATTGGGCTCGGCCAAGGACTTCCCCTTGAACCAGGCATTGAACCAACTCAAGGGCCTGCCAGTGGTGGTCAGCAAAACCCTGGTCGAGCGTCAGGAAGAGAAAAAAGAAAACTAGAGCCTTTCATGACCGATGATGAACTGCTGCGCTATTCACGCCATATTCTGCTCAACGAAATTGGTGTAGAAGGCCAGCAACGCATCCTGGCGGCGCGCGTGCTCATCATTGGTGCTGGCGGCCTGGGCTCACCAGTCGCGCTGTACCTGGCGTCGGCCGGGGTCGGCCACATCACCGTGGTCGATCACGACACGGTAGACATCACCAATTTGCAGCGCCAAGTGGCACACACGGTGGAGCGTGTCGGCAGCCCCAAGGTGCAGTCCATACAGACCGCCATCGCCCAGATCAACCCGCAAGTTCAGGTCACCGCCATCCAGCAACGCGCCGATGCCGAGCTGCTGAATCCACTGGTGGCGCAAGCCGATGTGGTGCTGGACTGTTGCGACAACTTCGCCACCCGGCACGCGATCAATGCGGCTTGTGTGGCGCACCAAAAGCCGCTGGTTTCAGGTGCCGCGATCCGTTTTGACGGCCAGATCAGCGTCTATGACGCGCGCGACGCCTCGTCGCCCTGCTACGCCTGTGTTTTTCCGCCCGAGGCCACCTTTGAAGAAACACGCTGTGCCACCATGGGTGTGTTTGCGCCGCTGGTGGGCATCATTGGCACTTTGCAGGCGGCCGAGGCGCTCAAGCTGATCACCGGCGCCGGCCGACCCCTGATCGGCCGCCTGTTGATGCTGGACGGCCGCGCCATGGAATTTACCGAGATTCGCATCGGCCGCCATGTGGCCTGCCCGGTGTGCGGCAACGCTGCGCCGGCATCGGCCAAGCCTTGAGCCTTCAGCGCGCGGGCTGACACGGGCCGTGGCGCTCGCGAAAATCGCGCGGAAGCTCGGCTGCCGGATCAGCGAACAGCCCCAGCCTGGCTGAGCGTGCAGACATTTCCTGCACCGCGTAAGGCCCCTTGCTGTTGCGCCAGCGGCTCGACCAGGCATGGCCAGCGCTGACCAGAGCTGCACCGACATCACGCTCACCCACGCGCAGACGGGCCAGGTCGCGACCATAGGTGTCCTGAAAATTCGACTTGACCTGAACCGGCTTGCCGACCACCAGTTGTTGCAATGCAGCGCGCGCCGCCTCACCGCCGGCCTGACAAAGCTCAGGGGCATCCAGACCCAGCAAGCGGACTTTGATTGGTGCAGCACCCTCCACAGGCTTGATCCACAGCGTGTCACCATCCGACACACGGGTCACCAGCCCCAGCCAGACTTTGGCCTGGGCCATGGCGGGCAACAGCAAACAGCAGCAAAGGAATCGGCGCCACATAAATAACTTCAGGCGCTGACGATCCAGCCTTCCAGCGGATCGAGGTCGGGCGGCAAACCATACAGCGCCGCGCCAGCGTCATGCCGCACCTGCGCCCAGGCTGCCTGCATCAGGCAGAGCACGGCGTCCAGCGCATCTCCGCGCGCATCGTCTGCCAGCGCGTCACGCTGCGCATGGGTCAGCTTGAGGCGCAAACCCAGCCGGGTGCGGCCCTGCTCCAGTGCAGTGATCAGGTCTTTGCGGGCAATCAGTCGCTCGGGAGTCTGACGCGCCTTGTCATCGGCCTTGTAGCTGCGACCACCCAAGATTTCGCGCGCCAGCATGCCGGGGTAGCCCTCGATCGCGATTTTCTGCGGCTCGCCCTGATGCAAGCCTGGCAGTGTGGCACCGGCCCGCAGCAGCAACGGCACGCCGGCATGCAACATGAACGCAACCGGGGGATTGACCCATTTCATGCTCGGACTGGAGCCGGCGGGTAAATCGGTGGCGCGGTGGGCAAACTTGCCGCCCACCGGTCGTGCGTTGCAAAAAGCGGCAAATGCCTGGCGAATCTGGTCCCGGCTCAACGCGGTGTAATGTGACATGCAGGCGGCCCAGTCGGTCGGCCAGCCCAGAGTTTGCACCAGTTCGCGTGGCAAACCGAAGGGCAAATCAAAAACCCCGAGCCAGGCTTGCGGCCGCTCAAGCCACTCCGAGAACGCCAACAAAGTGGCAAATCGCTCTATTTTGGCGAGTTGGACGCGACCGTGATGCAATTCACCCAGGGCGACGGCGATGGTTTTTTTTGGCGTGGGTGCGCAGGAAAAATCACAGCCCAGCAGCACGCTGGCCGGCACCGTTCAGGCGCGGCCAATGATGGAGGCAGTGGCCATCAGTTCCTCAAGCAAGGCCAGGGACACCTTGCCTGAAACAGAGTAGGGATCCAGCTCTGGCCTTTCTGCATACTTGAGCAAAATGGACGCATTGATGCGGGTCATGTTGACCTCGCCCATGGTCCAGCCGGCAAAGCGCCGCTCGGAAATTTCTTCGTAGTGCAGCAGCACCACGTCCTTATGACGTTTGTCGCGCTGGATATGGCCGTACAGTTCACTGATTGCCATTCGGCCGCCTTCAATGGCTTGCAAAAAGATGCCGCCGCCGTAGCACAGCACGCCGGTGACCCCCGTGCTTGGGTTGTGATTGCGGGACTGCTGCAGAATCGACTCAATGGCTTCGGGCTGGGTCTCAACCGCGCGGCTGGCGTAAAGTAAACGGACCAACATGATTAACCTTTCTGGGGAATGAGGGACAAAAATTCGCGACGCAAATTGGCGTCTTTCAGGAAGCTGCCGCGCATGACCGAGTTAATCATCTTGCTGTCCACGTCTTTGACTCCGCGCCAGCCCATACAAAAGTGACTGGCTTCCATGACGATGGCGAGGCCATCAGGCTGGGTTTTTTGCTGGATCAGGTCGGCCAGTTGCACCACCGCCTCTTCCTGGATTTGTGGACGTCCCATGACCCATTCGGCCAGCCGTGCGTATTTGGACAGGCCGATCACATTGGTGTGCTCATTGGGCAGCACACCAATCCAGATCTTGCCCATGATCGGGCAGAAGTGGTGGCTGCAGGCGCTGCGAACGGTGATCGGGCCGACAATCATCAGCTCATTGAGGTGCTCGGCGTTCGGGAACTCGGTAATGGGTGGCGCCTTGACATAACGGCCCTGAAACACCTCCTTGAGGTACATCTTGGCTACTCGGCGTGCCGTGTCGTCGGTGTTGTGGTCGTGCTCGGTGTCGATCACCAGGCTACCCAGCACGCCCTTCATTTTGGCTTCGACTTCGTCGAGGAGCAATTCAAGTTCGCCGGGCTCAATGAAGTCGGCAATGTTGTCATTGGCATGAAAACGCTTGCGTGCAGCCTGAATGCGTTCGCGGATTTTGACTGAGACCGGTGTGCCTTCTTCGCAGGGGGCTGAATTCATGTTTGTCATGGCTGGTGGTTGAATATCGACGAATATTAGCAGTCTTTTCGCAACAAGGTTTTCCAACCAAAAGACCTCACCCCTTTGTACATATAGCTATTTATTCAATAGCGTTTTCCATGTATGAACAACAAGGTGCGCATGATGGCATAGGCCACCTGATCCAGCAGGCGCTGCACCAGCGGCCGGTTGGCGTAGTCCTCGGGGGCGACCCGCGTGCCTTCCACCTGCATGGCGTGTTCCAGGCGCGCCTGCAGCCTCTGCGCAAAAGCCGCGTCATCGATCACCACATTGGCCTCGCGTGCCAGCAACAGGCTCAGGGGATCCAGGTTGGATGACCCCACCGTGGCCCAATGACCATCAATCACAGCGACCTTGGCGTGCAAAAAACTCACCCGGTATTCAATGATTTCAACTCCGGCAGCGAGTAACTTGCCGTAAACCACGCGCGCCGCATGGTACTGCATGAAGTATTCGTAGCGCCCTTGCAGCAGCAGGCGCACCCGCACGCCGCGCTGGGCCGCGTGGATCAAACCCTGGCGAATTTTTCGCCCGGGTAAAAAATAAGCATTGGCAATGATGATGTCTTGTTTTGCCTCGCCAATGGCCTGCCGATACGCGCGCTCGATACGAGTTCTGTGGCGCAGGTTGTCGCGCAGCACCAAATCAGCCTTTGTCATCGCCGCTATGCTCGCCTTGTTGCCAACGCCGGGGCTCAAGTCCGCTTTGATCGGGGCATCGGGATCAGATTTGTTCGCCTCCTGAAGGGCTTGCCAGCCCGCAGCCAGATCCCCCTGGCGCACGATACGCGTGGCTTGCAGGCGCCACCAGAACTGCACCAGGGCGGCGTGTGCCGACTCAACCAGCGGACCGCTCACGCGTACCGCAAAGTCAAATCGGGGCAAATCAAGGCGCCCGTAATTGGGGTCAAAAAAGTCATCCAGCACATTGATGCCGCCGCAAAAAGCGACACGGCCATCCACGACACACAGTTTGCGATGCAAGCGGCGCCAGCGCTTGGGAAACAGAATGCCGACACCTCCGAGTGGGGAAAAAATCCGCCACGCCACGCCTGCCGCCAAAAAACGATCGATCCATTCCCTGCTCAGGCTCGCAGTGCCGGCGCCGTCCACCACCAGATACACCTTGACTCCGCGTTGTGCGGCGCGCTCCAGTGCTCGCGCCACCTCCAAACCAGAGGCTTCCACGCTGAAAATATAGGTTTCCAGACGGACTTCATGCGCACTGCCGTCTATGGCCTGCACCAGTGACGGAAAGAATTCCTGCGACCCTTGCAACAAATCCACCTGATGACCGGGTGTAAACATGCCGGGAATCAGGAAACTGACAGGGAAAATTCAGCGATCAGCGGCAAATGGTCGGACATGCGCGACCAAATGCGCCCGCGCGGCACCATCAAGCCCATCGGCGTGAGCCCACGGGCAAAAACATAGTCCAGCTGCGCCAGGGGCAGTCGTGACGGAAAGGTCGGCTGACGCACATCCCAGGCATGCAGGTTTGCCTGCGCCAGCGCCATCTGCACGGTCTTGCCCCAATCGTTGAAGTCGCCTGCCACCAGCAGCGGCGCCGAGGCTGGTATTTCACGCTCGATAAAGCGCTTCAACTGTTCCACCTGACGCACCCGACTGGCCTTGACCAACCCCAGATGCACCACCAGAACGTGCACCATTTTCCCGTGCACTTCAAGCATGACATGCAAAAAGCCGCGCTGCTCCAGACGATGATCTGACATATCCTCATGCTGGTGGGCCAGCACCGGCCAGCGTGACAGAAGAGCGTTGCCATGCTCGCCGTGGCGCGTGACGGCATTGGTGCGGTACACCGCCTCGTAGCCCTGGGGCGCCAAAAAATCGGCTTGCGCCAACTCAGGCCAAGACGGAAAACGTTTGGCCTCAAGCCGGTTGCTGTGCCGCACCTCCTGCAGGCACACCACATCGGCATCGAGCGACTCCACCGCCAGGCCCAGATTGTGGATTTCCAGACGCCGCGCCGGCCCCAGGCCTTGCACCCCCTTGTGAATGTTGTAAGTGGCAACACGGATGATGTTCATGGCTGATTTTGCCGCTGAAAGAACCTTGGCAGCAGCAGGCAAGCTTCGGCGTTGGACGGTGAAAAACAGGCCTCTGCCGCCAATGGGTAGGGCAGCCACTGGTAGGCCGTGTGCTCCTGCGGACTCAGGCGCACCGGGGTTCCTGTCGGGACCTGCAAGCCAAACAGATGTTCGGTGTTGTGCATCACGCCAGGCGCATAGCGATGAAGCCAGCGCGGATAGATCTCGTACACATTCTCGAGTTGCCAGTCATGAAGTTGACCCGCCAGGGCCGAACCAGGCGCGCAGTCAATGCCGGTTTCTTCCATTACCTCGCGCCAGGCGGTTTGCTCAAATGACTCGTCCAGGCTGTCTTTACTGCCGGTGACCGATTGCCAGAATTCATCCGCATCGGCGCGCCTGATCAACAGCACCTCCAGTGCCGGGGTGTGAATGACGACCAGCACCGACTGCGGAATTTTGAAAGGGTGAATAGGTGCAGGCACGGAAAAACAAGGGTTCCAATGAAAAAGGGCGCCGACCTGGCGCCCTTTCATTTTGCATCAAACCAGCATCAGCAGGCTCAGGCCGGTTTTACGGCTTCCGGGGTGCGCAGACGGATGTGCAGTTCGCGCAACTGCTTTTCGTCCACCGGGCTCGGCGCTTGCGTCAGCAGGCACTGGGCGCGCTGGGTTTTGGGGAAGGCGATCACGTCACGGATCGACTCGGCGCCGGTCATCAGGGTCACGATGCGGTCAAGGCCAAAGGCCAAGCCGCCATGCGGCGGGGCACCGTATTGCAGCGCGTCGAGCAGGAAGCCAAACTTTTGCTGCGCCTCTTCGGGCGAAATTTTGAGCGCATCGAACACCTTTTTCTGCACTTCGGCACGGTGGATACGGACTGAGCCGCCACCCATTTCCCAGCCGTTGAGCACCATGTCGTAGCCCTTGGAGATGCAATTTCCGGGGTCTGTGACCATCAGGTCCTCATGGCCGTCCTTGGGCGCGGTAAACGGATGATGCACGGCCATCCAGCGGTCAGACTCTTCGTCGTGCTCGAACATCGGGAAGTCCACCACCCACAGCGGCGCCCAGCGGTCCTCAAACAGGCCGTTTTTCTTGCCAAACGCGCTGTGGCCAATCTTGATGCGCAGCGCACCGATGGCGTCGTTGACAATTTTTTCCTTGTCAGCGCCAAAAAACAGCAGGTCGCCATTCTTGGCACCGGTGCGCTTCAGAATCTCAGCCAGCGCCGCGTCGTGCAGATTCTTGACCACCGGGCTTTGCAGGCCTTCGCGGCCTTTGGTCACGTCGTTGACCTTGATCCAGGCCAGGCCCTTGGCGCCGTAAATCTTGACGAATTCGCCATAGTTGTCAATTTCGCTGCGTGTGATCTCGGCGCCGCCCGGCACGCACAGCGCGACCACACGGCCGCCCTTGGTGGTGGCAGGTGTGGAGAACACCTTGAAATCGACATCGGCCATGACGTCGGTGAGTTCGGTAAATTCAAGCTTGACGCGCAGGTCGGGCTTGTCGGACCCAAAACGGCGCGCCGCTTCCTGGTAGGTCATGACCGGGAACTCGCCCAGGTCCACCCCGAGCGTGTTCTGGAACACGGTTTTGATCATGCCCTGAAAAATCTCGCGGATTTCTTCTTCGTCCATGAACGAGGTTTCAATATCGATCTGGGTGAATTCTGGCTGGCGATCGGCGCGCAGGTCTTCGTCGCGAAAGCATTTGGTGATCTGGTAATAGCGGTCAAAACCGGCCACCATCAGCAATTGCTTGAACAACTGCGGACTTTGCGGCAGCGCAAAAAAGTGGCCGTCATGGACACGGCTGGGCACCAAATAATCGCGCGCGCCCTCAGGCGTGCTCTTGGTCAGCATGGGGGTTTCAATGTCGACGAATCCGTTGGCATCGAGAAACTTGCGCACTTCCATCGTCACGCGGTAGCGCAGCATCAGGTTGTTTTGCATGTAGGGACGGCGCAGGTCGAGCACCCGGTGCGTCAGGCGCGTGGTCTCGCTCAGGTTTTCTTCGTCGAGTTGGAACGGCGGCGTGACCGAGGGATTGAGCACTTTAAGCTCGTGGCACAGCACTTCAATCTTGCCGCTCTTGAGGTTGCCATTGACGGTGCCCTCCGGGCGGGCCCGCACCAGTCCTTTGACCTGGATGCAAAACTCGTTGCGCAGGTTTTCAGCCACGCCAAACATCTCGGCACGGTCGGGGTCGCAGACCACCTGCACATAACCTTCGCGGTCGCGCACGTCAACAAAAATCACGCCGCCGTGGTCGCGTCGGCGGTTGACCCAACCGCACAGCGTCACGGTTTGCCCCATCAGGGCTTCAGTGACCAATCCACAATAATGAGTACGCATCGCCATAAAACTGCTTTCTGTGACCACACTTTGAATAGGTGGCGGGGTTTTCAAAAATTTATTTGGGTAAAACTTCTTGCGCTGCGGGAGCCACAGAACCCATCGAAATCACGTAGGTCAGCGCCTCGTCAACGCTCATCTTGAGCTCAATCACATCACTGCGCGGCAGCATCAAAAAGAAACCACTGGTCGGGTTGGGGGTGGTGGGAACATAAACACTGACAAAGTCAGAGCCCAGGTGCTGCGCCACCTCGCCACCCGGCGCGCCGGTTTGAAACGCAATGGTCCAGGCGCCCGGACGCGGGTACTGCACCAGCAGGGCTGTGCGAAAGGCGTTGCCATTGCTGGAGAACAGTGTGTCGGAAACTTTTTTGACACTGTTGTAAATGGTCTTGAAAACCGGAATATTGGTCTGCAACCGATGCCATTGCACCAGCCACCAGCGCCCCGCCACGTTCGATACCAGCGCTCCGGTAACCAACAGTCCACTAAAGACCAGGATCACTCCGAGACCGGGAATATGCTTGAAGTACTCCAGCATCCCCGTCAGGGAGCCTGGCAGAACGGCCTGCAATACCGTCAAAAAGCCAACAAAGATGCCATCGAGCAATTCCATCAGCCACAACAAGACAGCGAACGTGATGGCTGTGGGCAACCATACCAACAGGCCCGTCAGCAGGTATTTTTTATACGGCACAAGGTCTTTCGAGAAGATTCAGCTCAACTGTGGCAAGCACAGCCGCCGCCGCAGGCGCTTGCCGCCGGGGCGGCAGTGTCAGTTTTGACGGCGGGTGCGGCAGTGGCACCCGCGTCGGGCACTGCCGTCGTGGCAGCCGCGGCTGCGGCCGCTGGTGCAACTGCGGCACCGCCCTTGAAGTCTGTGGCGTACCAGCCCGAACCCTTCAACTGGAACCCTGCTGCCGTGAGCTGCTTGTCAAAGTTGGGTTTTCCGCAACTGGGGCATTCTGTGAGCACCGGGTCAGACATTTTTTGCAACACGTCCCGGGCAAACCCGCAGGCGTTGCATTTGTAAGCGTAAATGGGCATGGTGATAAAGCAGGAGTAAGAGTCGCAAAGCCTGTCATTATAAAGTGCACCTTTCAGTGCAACAGCAGTTTGGACCTGGCGCTTAAAAAAGTCGCACCCGCGCCAGGACCTGCATCACGATCAGACCCAGCAAAAAGCCGATGCCTCCATAGATGATGGCTTGCAACAAACTGTTGGTGCGCTTTTGCTCGACCAGCAACGCCTTTAGATCCCGCGCGTGGTTTTTTGAGGATGACTGTTGTAAAAAGTCAAATAACAGGCGTGGCAACTCTGGCAGCATCTTGGCGTAGCGCGGCGCTTCATTGCGCAATTCTTTGATCAACTTGCTGGGACCAATCTGCTCCACCATCCAATTTTCAAGAAAGGGTTTGGCGGTGTGCCACAAGTCAAGATCCGGGTCGAGTTGGCGCCCCAGACCCTCAATGTTGAGGAGGGTCTTTTGCAGCAACACCAACTGCGGCTGAATTTCCACCTGAAACCGGCGCGATGTCTGAAACAGCCGCATCAGGATCAGGCCCAGCGAAAGCTCCTTGAGCGGTCGATCAAAATACGGCTCACATACGGCACGCACGGCAGCCTCAAGCTCATCGACCCTTGTGGCTGCCGGCACCCAACCGGATTCAATATGCAACTCGGCCACACGCTTGTAGTCACGGCGAAAAAATGCAATGAAGTTTTGCGCAAGATACTCTTTGTCACCCTCCGTCAAAGTGCCCACAATCCCGAAGTCGAGCGAAATAAAACGGCCAAAGGTGGCTGGATCAAGGCTTACCTGGATGTTGCCCGGGTGCATGTCGGCATGGAAAAAGCCGTCGCGAAAAACCTGGGTAAAAAAGATGTTGACACCATCGCGCGCCAACTTCGGGATGTCCACTCCGGCCTCGCGCAGTCGCTCCACCTGGCTGATCGGCACACCCTTCATGCGCTCCATCACGATCACCTCGGGCATGCAATAGTCCCAGTACATCTCAGGAATCAAGACCAGGTCAAGGTCCGCCATGTTGCGCCGCAACTGCGCGGCGCTTGAGGCCTCACGCACAAGATCGAGCTCATCGTGCAGGTATTTGTTAAATTCAGCCACCACCTCGCGTGGCTTGAGACGCTTGCCGTCATCCGACAGACTCTCGACCCAGCCCGCCATCATGCCCAACAGCGCAAGGTCTTTGTCGATCACCGACAACATGTCGGGGCGCAGCACTTTGACAGCCACTTCGCGTGCCTGGCCCTGTCTGTCCTTGAGCACCGCGAAATGGACCTGGGCAATGGAGGCACTGGCCACCGGCTGTCGATCGAAAGACACGAAAATATCATCGACCGATTTCTTGAAAGCCCGTTCGATGATGCCAATTGCCACCTCGCTTGAAAACGGTGGCACGCGGTCTTGCAACAGCGCCAGCTCGTCGGCAATGTCAACCGGCAACAAATCACGCCGTGTCGACAGGACTTGACCAAATTTGACAAAGATCGGCCCAAGACTTTCCAGGGTCTGACGAATGCGTTGGCCCCGGGGCGCATCAAGCTTGCGGCCCAGCGTCAGGATGCGCGTCAAACGCAGCAACCAGGGCTTTTTGAAGCTGTTGAGTGCCAGTTCATCGAGGCCATTGCGCAACATCACCCAAAGGATGAAGGCACCTCGAAAAATATTGGTCATTTAGCCGACTTGCCCGGGGCGAACGCTGCTGCTTTGGCCAAAAATTCACGCAAGTTGGTGCTCATGGCCTGGGCCATCTGGCTGAGCGTGTGCGCGGGCACATCGCCAATGATGCGTGCCAGGTCTTCTTGCATGTCCCAGCGCACGTGCTCGGTCAACCAGTTCACCTCGGCTGCCAATTGCACGTCTCCCTCGACGCGCACGGCTGGCTTGCCGCCTTTCAAAACCGCCTGCGCCAGGGCCAGCGGCGACTCGTCAGTCAGCGTCAACACCAGATCGGGCTTGGTCTCGGGGGCGGCCAAGTCCAGCAAGCCTGCCGGGGTGGCAATGAGCTTGAAGTAAAAAGTGCGCCACTGCACCAACATGATGCGGTCTTTTTGGCGCGCCAGACGCGCCATGGCCTCACTTTCTTGCATCAACACATGGTTGAGCAGCAGCACAATGCGGCGCTGGGCCTCATTGACAGCCCAAGCCGGCGGTGCGAGTTTGGGAAGCGGGAGTTTTTCTACAAAACTCTCCAAAAAAGAAAATGGCGTCTGTGTGGTCATGGACGCCATTATTCCCTGAAATCAAACCCCCAGCTTACTGCAATGCCTGAACCCCTGCCACCAGCCAGCCACTGCGACCGCTTTTGGATTTGGTCATGTTCCAGACCTCCCGGAACGGGCTCGGACCGGATGAAGGTTCTTCGCGGATCATGCCGGTAAATTCAACGCTGGCCATGTATTCTTCACCCAGGTCTTCAATGCCGAGCAAATGCGCTTCGATCATCACCACCTCGGTCTGGTTGACAGGTCCGCCGGTGTGGGCCTCGCGTTCGGCCAGTTGCGCCTGGATTTCTTTGATCATGGTGTCCGTCATCATGACACGCAGCGCCGGGATATCGGACTTGTCCCAAGCCGCTTGCAGCGACACAAAGTTGGCTTTTGCCGCCTTGAGGAAGCCCTCGGAATCAAAACCTTCAGGAATACCCCAGGTCTGCGAACCCGACAAACCGGAGCCGATCATCGAACCCGCTGCGGCAGGCGAAGCGCCACCCAGCGCGGTGCTGTCAAAAGCTGATGTGCTGCGTTCCCAGGGCCGCGCAGAAGCATCGTTGCCAACATTTTCCGGTCGGTAACTGACTGGTACCGAAGCCGGGCTGGCAGCTCCTGCCCCCTGAAATGCAAAGGGCGATGCAGAAGTCTGAGAACCCTGGTTTTTGCGCCGCTTGAACCAGCTCACCGCGGCCATGATCACGATGGCCAGCAAGGCAAACATCAGCACCTGCCCCATGGCTTCACCCAGGCCCAGCGAACTGGCCAGCCAGGCCAGACCCAGACCAGCCGCAAGTCCGCCCAGCATGGCACCCCAAGGCTTCTTGGGCGCCGCTGCAGCAGGGGCCGCCGCCGCGGGGGATTTTGTTGCGGTGGCTTGGTTGGGCGCGGCTGGCGCAGGAGCAGGAGCAGCTTGGCGTTGCGTCACGTTGCTGGACTGCTTGCCAAACGACGAGCCACCGCCAAAACGCTTGGCAGCTTCGGCGTGCCCGACCAACAACAACAGACTCATCGTCACCACTGAAAGCCATCGTTTCATACCGTCTCCAAATCTAATTTGATGAACCAAAAATAATCAGGCGGCCACCAGGCTGACCCATCTCAACACTTGATACCAACGTGCAAGGCTACCAGACCGCCCGTCATGTTGTGGTAGTCGACATGGCCAAAGCCATTAGCCTTCATCAGGGATTTGAGCTCTTCCTGGCTGGGGTGCATGCGGATCGACTCAGCCAGATACTGGTAACTGGAGGCGTCGCCGGCCACCCAATCGCCGAGCTTGGGCAGCACCTTGAACGAATACCAGTCGTAGGCCTTTTCCAGCGGCTTGGCCACTTTGGAAAACTCCAGCACCAGCAACTTGCCGCCGGGCTGCAACACCCGGTTCATCTCGGCCAGCGCCACGTCCTTGTGCGTCATATTGCGCAAGCCAAAGGCGACTGTGACCAGGTTGAAATGGTTGTCTGGAAACGGCAGTTTTTCTGCATCACACACCAGCGTGGGCAACACCACCCCGGCGTCCACCAGGCGGTTGCGTCCGGTGAGCAACATGGCCTCGTTGATGTCGGTATGCACCACCTGCCCGCTCTTGCCCACCTTGCCGGCAAAGGCCAGCGCCAGGTCGCCGGTGCCGCCCGCAATGTCAAGCACCTTGTCGCCCTCGCGCACGTTGGCGACGGTGACGGTGTAGGCCTTCCAGACGCGGTGCAAACCCATCGACATCAGGTCGTTCATGACGTCGTATTTTGGCGCAACAGAGTCAAAAACACCTTTGACGTGGGTGGCCTTCTCGGCCTCTTCAACGGTACGAAAACCGAAATGGGTGGAACTCATGATTGGATCGCAGTTTGGCTGAAAGAATATCTCAATGGCTGGCGCAGCTGCTGCCAGCTTTTTCTGGCATGGGTGCGTCGCGGTCCATGCCAGCCGCCGTCAGGCGTGCGTTGTAGTCGGCCCATAACTTGTCTTGCTGCGAACCCAGAAAGTACAGGTAGTCCCACGAATAAATGCCGGTGTCGTGCCCGTCTGAAAAGCTGGGTTGAACGGCGTAGTTGCCCACCGGCTCCAGACCGGTCAGCGTGACGTCACGCTTGCCAGTCTGCAGTGTTTCCTGCCCCGGCCCGTGGCCCGCCACCTCGGCCGACGGCGAATAAACGCGCATCAGTTCAAACGGAATGCGAAATTGCGCACCGTCCGAGAAACTGATTTCAAGAACGCGCGACTGACTGTGCACGGTGATGTCTTGTGGCGCTGGAGCGCCTGCCTGCAAACCTGCCATGTGTGTCTCCTCTTTTAAATTGTCATCAAACTCAAACCAGCACACGCTCAATGCCGCCGTCATTGGCCACCTTGACGTACTCGGGCATCCATTGTTCGCCCAGAATCTGCCGCGCCATCTCAACCACAATGTAATCGGCTTGCATCAGTCCGTTTTGCAGATCGTCGCCGAAGCGGCTCAAGCCCTGCAGGCAGGCCGGGCATGAGGTCAACATCTTGATGTTGTCCTCGGCGCCAACTCCCGGAATCTGGCGCAACTGCGCCTCACCCTTGAGTATCTCTTCTTCCTTGCGAAAACGCACCTGGGTTGAGATGTCGGGCCGGTTCAGGGCCAGCGTGCCAGATTCACCGCAGCAGCGCTCGGACTGGATCACATTGTCACCCAGCAAGGCTTTGACGGTCTTGATCGGCTCCTGCAGCTTCATCGGACTGTGGCACGGATCGTGGAACAAAAACGCCCCGGCGTTGGCCAGCGTGATACCTTTTTCAAGCAGGTATTCATGGATGTCGATGATGCGGCAGCCAGGAAAAATCTTGTCAAACTCGTAGCCCTGCAACTGGTCATAACAGGTGCCACAACTCACCACCACTGTCTTGATGTCCAGGTAATTCAGTGTGTTGGCGACCCGGTGGAAAAGCACCCGGTTGTCGGTGATCATTTTCTCGGCCTTGTCGAACTGGCCGCCGCCACGCTGCGGATAACCACAGCACAGGTAACCCGGCGGCAGCACCGTCTGCACCCCGGCGTGCCACAACATGGCTTGCGTGGCCAGTCCGACCTGGCTGAACAGGCGCTCGGAACCACAACCGGGAAAATAAAACACCGCCTCGGTCTCGGCCGTGGTGGTTTTGGGGTTGCGGATGATCGGCACGTAGTCCTTGTCTTCAATATCGAGCAAGGCACGCGCGGTCTTTTTGGGCAGGCCGCCGGGCAATTTTTTGTTGATGAAGTGAATCACCTGCTCCTTGATGGGCGCGGTGCCCAGCGTGGCCGGTGGTGCTTTGGTCTGCTTGCGGCCCATCACCTTCAACACATCGGCGGTCATGCGCTGCGCCTTGATGGCCACGTTGACCATCACCGAGCGCGCCAGTTTGATGGTCTCGGGGTTGGTGGCATTGAGCATGAACATGGCTGCAGCCCCGGCTGGCCTGAAGCTCTTCTTGCCCATTTTGCGCAGCAGATTGCGCATGTTCATCGAAACGTCACCGAAATCTATATTGACCGGGCACGGTGACAGGCACTTGTGGCAGACCGTGCAGTGGTCGGCCACGTCTTCAAATTCCTGCCAGTGTTTGATGGACACACCCCGGCGCGTTTGCTCCTCGTACAGAAAGGCTTCCACCAGGAGCGAGGTGGCCAGAATTTTGTTGCGCGGGCTGTACAGCAAATTGGCGCGCGGCACATGGGTGGCGCACACCGGCTTGCACTTGCCGCAGCGCAGGCAGTCTTTCACGCTGTCGGCAATGGCGCCGATGTCTGACTGCTGCATGATCAACGACTCGTGCCCCATCAGGCCAAAGCTGGGGGTGTAGGCGTTGGTCAAATCGGCATAAAGACCTGGCTGCGTCTGATTGTTGCGCAACAGCTTGCCCTTGTTAAAACGCCCTTGCGGATCGACCCTGGCCTTGTAGTCGGTGAACGGCTGCAACTCGGCATCGCTCAAAAATTCGAGCTTGGTGATGCCAATGCCGTGTTCACCCGAGATCACGCCATCCAGGCTGCGGGCCAGCGCCATGATGCGTTTGACCGCGCCATGCGCGGCTTGCAGCATGGCATAGTCGTCGCTGTTGACGGGCAAGTTGGTGTGCACATTGCCGTCACCGGCATGCATGTGCAACGCCACCCAGACGCGACCCTTGAGCACCCGCTGGTGAATGGCGTTGCATTCTTTCAGGATGGCTTCAAAGGCAACGCCACCAAAAATTTGCTGCAGTGGCTGGCGAATCTGCGTCTTCCAGCTGGCACGCAGCGAATGGTCCTGCAGTTGGGCAAACAGCGGTTCGACATCGCGCAGCCAACCTGACCAAAGCGATTTCACCTCGTCAAGCAGCACCAGCGCCTGGGCCACGCGGTCTTCCAGCAGTTCGGCAGCGCTGATCTCATTGGCGTCGTCCTGTCGGTCCACGGGGAGATGGCCTTGCCTGAAAAAATCTTGCAAGGCATCACACAGCGCCAGCTTGTTGCGCAGGCTCAGCTCGATGTTGATGCGCTCGATGCCGTCGGTGTACTCAGCCATGCGTGGCAGCGGGATCACCACGTCCTCGTTGATTTTGAAGGCGTTGGTATGTTTGCTGATGGCCGCCGTGCGCTTGCGATCAAGCCAGAATTTCTTGCGCGCTTCAGGGCTGATGGCAATAAAGCCCTCACCGCTGCGCGAGTTGGCGATGCGAACCACTTCGCTGGTGACGCGGGCCACCTCGTCGGCATCGTTGCCCGCAATATCGCCAAACAGTACCATTTTGGGCACGCCGCCACTGCTCAGGGCTGCGCCGCGTTTGCTCTTGGTAGCATATCCCACCGCCTTCAGGTAACGGTCATCCAGGTGCTCCAGCCCGGCCAGCAGCACGCCAGAGCGCTTTTGCTCGGCGAACATGAAGTCCTTGATCTCGACAATGCTCGGCACCGCGTCCCTGGCATTGCCAAAAAACTCCAGGCATACGGTGCGTGTGTGCTTGGGCATACGGTGCACCACCCAGCGCGCGCTGGTGATCAGGCCGTCACAGCCTTCTTTTTGAATGCCCGGCAGTCCGCTCAAAAACTTGTCGGTCACATCCTTGCCCAGGCCTTCCTTGCGAAAGCTTTTGCCGGGAATGTCCAGCTGTTCTTTGCGAATGGGTGTTTTGCCGTCAGCCTTGAAATACTGCAGCTCAAAGCTGGCCACCTCTGCATCATGGATCTTGCCCATGTTGTGATTGATGCGGGTCACTTCCAGCCATTCGGCCTGCGGTGTCACCATGCGCCAGCTGGCCAAATTGTCCAGCGAGGTGCCCCAAAGTACGGCTTTTTTTCCACCGGCATTCATGGCAATGTTGCCGCCAATACAGGATGCATCGGCCGAGGTGGGATCCACCGCGAACACAAACCCGGCGCGCTCGGCGGCATGAGCCACGCGGCTGGTGACCACACCGGCTTCAGTCCAGACCGTGCCGACTTCATGGTCAAGGCCCGGCAGCACGCGCATTTCGACCTCGGTCATGGCTTCCAGCTTTTCGGTGTTGATGACCACACTCTTCCAAGTGAGCGGAATCGCGCCGCCGGTGTAACCCGTGCCGCCGCCGCGCGGGATGATGGTCAGGTCCAGTTCAATACATCCCTTCACCAGATTCGCCATCTCGGCCTCGGAGTCGGGCGTCAGCACCACAAACGGGTACTCCACGCGCCAGTCGGTGGCATCCGTCACATGGCTGACGCGGCTCAGACCGTCAAATTTGATGTTGTCCTTGGCGGTCAGCCTGACCAGCACTTTTTGGGACTGGCGGCGCAGCGTGGCAGTTTCCACAAAATGGGCATCGAAGGCTTGCACGGCCCGACGCGCCACATCGAGCAATTGACCGACCAGCGCATCGCGCTCGGGATCGTCGGCGGGCGTGCGGCGCTTTTCTATTTCACCCAGACGGTGCTGCAGGGCTTGCACCAGCAGCACCCGGCGTTTCGGGTTGTCGAGCAGGTCGTCCTGCAAATACGGGTTGCGCTGCACCACCCAGATGTCACCCAGCACCTCGTACAACATGCGGGCTGATCGGCCCGTGCGGCGTTCATCGCGCAGTTTGTTGAGCCAGCCCCAGGCTGGTGCGCCGAGCAGTCGAATGACGATTTCGCGGTCAGAAAAAGAGGTGTAGTTGTAGGGGATTTCGCGGATGCGTTCGGGCTCATGCGGCGTCATGGCGCCAGCAGGCAATAGAGTCTTGAGCGGTGTGGGGGCGTTCATCGGAAAAGTTTGTTAGCAGCCATGGCGGGCGATTGCGCACTGGCACAAAGGCACTTTCAAGCCGAGACGGCGATGGTACCGCAGCGCTGCATTCCCCTTGCTGGGGACATGGAAACTGTTCAAAAGGCACCAAATTCATGCATCAACCGCTAAACAGGCATTGTTATTGCTTGGACTGCAATGACCAACTCACTTATATCTATCGTGGCTATTTCCCCAATTCAAGATTACCTTCAAACCTTGATCGCCCGTTTCAGCGGGTTGAGCGAGGGTGAGGTGGCTGATTACATTCCCGAACTCAAGCTGGCAAACCCCGACTGGTTCGGGATTTGTATCGCCACGCAAGACGGTCATATCTACGAAGTGGGCGACAGCCAGCAGCACTTCACCATTCAATCAGTCTCCAAACCCCTGACTTACGGGCGGGCACTGGAGCAGCATGGCGAAGCAGCCGTGCTTAAAAAAATTGGCATCGAACCTTCGGGCGATGCTTTTAATGCCATCAGCCTTCATCCGACAAGCGGCACACCGCTGAATCCCTTGATCAACGCAGGCGCCATTGCCGCTTGCAGCCTGATTCCCGGTGACAGCATGCAGGAAAAATCAGCCGTCATTCTGGAGACCTTTTCCCGCTACGCCGGCCGTGCGCTTGACATCGACCACACGGTCTATCAGTCAGAAAGCGACACCGGCCACCGCAACCGCGCCATCGGCTGGATGCTGCGCAACTTCTCCGTGATCGAATGCGACCCCACGGCAACGTTGGAAGCGTATTTTCAGCAATGCGCCATACGTGTCACCTGCCGTGATCTGGCCATCATGGGCGCAACGCTTGCCAATGGGGGCCTCAACCCGATCACCGGCAAGCGGGCGATCCCTGAAAAATATGTTGCCAATGTGCTTTCGGTGATGGCCACCTGCGGCATGTACGATGCTTCGGGAGAATGGCTTTACGACACCGGCATGCCAGCCAAGAGCGGTGTGGGCGGTGGCATCATGGCCGTGCTGCCGGGTCGACTGGGGATTGCCGTGTTTTCACCCAGGCTCGATCAGCAAGGCAACAGTGTTCGCGGACTTGCCACGTGCCAGGCTTTGGCTGACGATCTGGAACTGCACATGTTTGGTGCATCGCAGCCGGCCATTCCCGCCATTCGCAGAGCCACCTCGCGCAAATCCGTCAAGTCCAACCTGCGCCGCACCCAGGCGGCCAATGACTACCTCTTGCGTGTTGGTAAGAAGCTGCGCGTGTACCAACTGCATGGCGCACTGACTTTTGCCTCCATTGAGCCAGTTGCCCGAACCATGGCAGACGAATCTGCCCAGACTGAGGTTTTTATCGTGAACCTCAGACTGGTCCATCGCATTGACCGCGCCAGCGTGAATATTCTGGCTGAGCTGCGCAGAGATTTGATCGGTACTGGCAAGTTGTTGTTTTTTACCGAATCAGGAAACTTCTGGCAACCATTAATAGACGCTGGCGTTGATCGGGAGGCCTTCTTTGCCGACGACGACTTTGCGTTGGAGTGTGGCGAGAACCATTTGCTTGGCGACCGCTTTCCGAACCTGGCCTGGGGCAGCGAGACCCCGTTGGAAAAATGCGACCTCTTGCTTGAGCTCAACCCGGATGAACTGGCCTTGATGGATCGGCTTTTGTTTTATCGAAATTATCTTAAAGGGCAAAACATCATCACCGCTGGCCAAGCCTCCAACGAACTGTTTGTTTTGACCAAGGGATCGGCCATGGTCAGCATGGCAACCCAGGACGGCATTGCCCGCTTTGACGCATTTTCTTCAGGTGCAGCCTTTGGCGAAGTCGCTTTTCTGGACCGGTCTCCGCGCTCGGCGAACGTGACCGCGCTTAGTCCGGTGACGTGCCGGATACTTACCCGCGAAGCGTTTGACCAGCTTGACACACTAGCGCCAGCCATCAAGATCCACTTGCTGAGCAACCTGGCAGGCAGGTTGACCACCATGCTGCGCCATAACGGGCGGGAACTGGCATCTCTCAAGTAGCCAGGTTCGTGTTCAAATACGTCCACTCTTTACAGTGTAAAAACTGTTTTTGTGTAGACCGAGGAGCACTTAAGCGTGGCAATTGCAACAATCAACCGCATCATTATTTTGTTTGATGGTGCATTTCGGTCCTTGGCGGTCGATGTGCCGATGGTGAAAGTGGAGCAACTGGCCATGCTGATCCAGACTGCCATGAGTGGGAAAAAGCGGGCTTTTCACACCACCAAGCATGTTTTGCATTTGAGCCGGGGGATGAAGCCGGAACAGGTGCTGGCTGCGCTGTTTCATGATGTGGTGTATTTCCAACTCGATGGCGGCTTGTCGGGACAGACCGCCACGCTGCTTGACGGCATCACACGATCAGAAAATGACGCCCTGCTGCTT
This sequence comes from Rhodoferax sp., assembly GCF_011391645.1. Lineage (GTDB taxonomy): Bacteria > Pseudomonadota > Gammaproteobacteria > Burkholderiales > Burkholderiaceae_C > Rhodoferax. Next base: position 28,450 of record NZ_JAABQC010000002.1, read on the forward strand.
GGTGAAATCAAGCCCGAAGACAAAGCGGTTGCGCTGTGTGCCGATCTTTTTGGCTTCGTGCCAGGTCAAACCTTGCCACTGCAAAGGGGAATGAATGAGTTTCTCAGTGCGGCCTTGGCAGCCCGTCTTCTTCAGCACTATCTGAGCGATGCGCAACTGATCGCCGTATTTGCCTGTATCGAAATGACGATCCCTTTCCGGGCACCGGACGAGAGCGGACGGACAGCCGCCCAGTTGCTTGCACAGCGTGTGTTGGCCTTTTGCCACAAACCAGGGGGCTTTCCTTCACTTTCGGAACAGGACGCGGCACGATTTGTTCGGACGGTTGTCACGGATGCCGTCGTTTTTGCCAACCGGGATCTTTCCGGATTCACCGACCCCAACCCTGGACGGTGCTTGTCAAACACGCTTTTGCTGATTGAGGAGTCAATGCCTCATTATGCGGCGCTGAGTTTCAGTTCGATTCAGGAGTACCGGGACGCCCTGCTGCGCATGGATGCCTTCTTGAGCAAGCTTAACCCGAAGCTTGTCTGCCAGAGTTACGACAACCTGCCAGATGCAAATACCCGGCTGGAAATGGACGCCGCAGTGGCTAAGAACATCGCGTTTTCATGCGATTACCTAGCCGCCATACTGGCCTCGATGGCCGTCGTCGAGGCATTGGCACTGAGCACCGGGTCTGACTGCCCAATCGGCATGTTTCTCGGCGACAAGTCGCAGTCCTTGAACGAACCAGACCAGATCGAAGAACTTCTGCCGGTACCGCCTGCCGGGCAGCCGGTCAACGCCGAGTTGCTGCAACTTTTTGGAAATGACCACTTGCTGGATTCGATCAATGACCTGACGGCATCGCCTCTGACGGAATTCGTCTACCGGTTTCTGGGTCAACCCGGAACCCAGCGTGCGCTTGGGCAGGCCAAACAGATGTTTGACGGGCATTTGTCGGCGCGCGAATTCCTGAAGTCCCTGGATCGCAACATGGTCCTCGCCATCGTTCATGCGTGTGCGCAAATTGCCGTGTCCCGGCGGGGCGCGCTCCTGGAACTCGAACAAAATCTATAGATTAGTTCCGTCTTATTTAATAGCGTATTTTGGGTGGGGCTGATCGCTAATTTGTAAGTTTATTTTGCAATAACGTAAAAATTGTATATAAACGTGTTTTTTCAAGGAGTAACTCAAAATGACACATAGCATTCGGCAATTTCTAACCGCCAGCGCGATTCTGATGCTGGCTTCGGCTGCAGCCCTGTCCCAAGCCCACGCCGAGGTCGTCGGATCCGTCAAGACTGTCACCGGTGAAGCCTGGGTGATCACAGCCCAGCAGCGCGTCAAGGCACAGGTTGGCACTCCCGTGAATTTGGGCAGTCAGCTCAAGACCGCCAAGGCATCCAGCATGGGCGTGACGTTCAAAGACAACACGCTGATGTCCTTCGGGCCCGACACCGAAATGACGGTTGACGAGTTTCTTTTTGCCCCGACCCAGGGGCAGCTCAAATTGGGCACCCGGTTGGACAAGGGCAGCCTGAATTACGTCTCCGGCCTGATCGCCAAGCTCAAGCCCGAAGCGGTTACTGTCAAGACACCCACCGGCACCATTGGTGTGCGTGGCACCCAGTTCCTGCTCAATGTGGATGAGCCTGCCAAAGTCAACTGATCCATCAGAATAAGAGCAACACTGACAGAGGCCCGCATGACTACAAAAACGAAATTGACGGCATTGACGCTGGCCCTGCTGGGCTGCTGGGGCGCCCAGGCCCAGGCCATGCCAGAGGCACTGGTCAAAGCTGCCCGCCAGGCGGTTCTGACCAATCCTGAAGTGCAGGCGCGCTGGAACGGTTTCAAGGCCGCCGGGCAAGAACAGTCGACTGCGCGCGGTGGCTATTTTCCCCAGCTTGATTTGAGAGCATCGGTGGGCAGTGAAAACCGCACCACCCCCGCCACCGATTACGGCCGCTACGACATCAACGGCGCCCAGCTCACACTCAACCAGATGCTGTTTGACGGCCTGTTCACACCCAGCGAAGTCAAACGTCTGGGCTATGCCAAGCTCGTTCGTTACTATGAGCTGGCAGAAATTTCCGAAACCGCCGCCCTGGAAGCGGTGCGCGCTTATGTTGACGTGGCGCGATTCCAGGAACAGGTGGAAGCCGCCACGCAAAACTATGCCGAGCACAAACAATCTGCCCAGTTGGTTGAGGAGCGCAACAAGGGCGGCGTTGGACGTCGCGCCGACGTCGAGCAGGCCAGTGGTCGCCTGGCGCAGGCCGAATCCAGCTTGCTGGCCGAACTGACCAATCTGCACGACGCCAGCGCGCGCTACCTGCGTGTGGTCGGCGAAAAACCGCCCGGCAAGTTGCCAAGCCTGCCCGAATCACTCAGTCTGGGCCGCATGCCAGCCAATACCGAAGCACTGTTGCAGCAAGGTTTGTCGGGCAGCCCGACTCTGAATGCAGCGCTTGAAAACACACGCGCCTACCAGCAAGCCATTGCCACCCGGCAAGCGGCTTTCATGCCGCGTGTTGATCTGCGTGGCTACGTCAGCCAGGACGAAAATCTCTCGGGGGATTTGGGCACGACCGATGTCAAAGGGGTTGAACTGGTTCTCAACTACAACCTTTACCGTGGTGGCGCGGACAGCGCCAGGAAGCGCCAGGCAGAAGACCAGCGGGCCCAGGCACGCGACCTGCAGGAGAAAGCCTGCCGCGACGTGCGCCAGACGCTGACCATCGCCTACAGTGACGTGCAAAACCTGAGCGAGCAACAGCGCTACCTGAATCAATACCGCCTGGCAACTGAAAAATCGCGCGAAGCCTATCGCCAGCAGTTCGACATCGGTCAACGCACCCTGCTCGATGTGCTGGACAGTCAAAAAGAATACTACGAAGCCAGCCGCTCTTACATCAATGCCCGTCATGGCGAGGTGCTGGCGCAGGCGCGCACGCTGGCCGGCATGGGTCAACTGGTGGCGGCGATGGGTGTCCAGCGCCCCGATATGCCAAGCGCCGCCGATGCAGGACAGGACCGGGACCACACCGACCCGGCTGATTTATGCCCGCTGGACACCAGCGTGGTGGACACCGTGGATGCCATCAAGGCCAGATTTGTGACCAAGGGCCCAGGCTCCTACGTGGTGCTGATCCCGAGTCCGGACGGCAGTATCGGACGGGTGACGGTGCAGGGCAAGCAGGGCGAGCAGGTTCTGAACAAGGCCGGACAAGCCGTCTCTCTGGATGGCATCACCCCAGTGCCGATCGACGTGAGCGAGCAAAAAGTGAAGGCGGATTTTGGCTCGGCGATCGCTGCGCGTCCACCCGTGCCTGAACAGTTTGTGTTTTATTTCAAGTTGGGGAGCACGCAACTGACCAAAGAATCCCAGGCGCTGCTACCTAGCGTGCTGGAAAAAGTGCGCGCGCGCCAGACCCTGGACATTTGGTTGATCGGCCACACGGACACCACAGGCGACGCCAAACGCAACGATGCGCTGGGACTCAAACGGGCGCAGGTGCTGGCCAGGAATTTTGAGAAACTCGGGATCAAGGACCTGAATGTGACTGTCGAGTCCTACGGCGAGCGAAGCCCCCTGGTGGCTACTCCTGACAACACGCCCGAACAGCGAAACCGCCGCGCCGAAGCAACTTTGCGCTAGGCTGGCTTCAGGCCTGCGGGCGGCGACTACTTCTCGGTCATCACGATCAGGTTGCCTGTCTGATTTTCTCGCAGCCGCTGCAGGTGCAATTTGACCAGCGGATCCATCGGCCGCTCCAGGGCCAGTTGCTCAAAGGCGGCGCGCGCCGCCAATGGGTCCTGAGTCAACAAGGCATAGGCTGCAGCATATTGCGGATCATCCGGCGACGCGCCCGGGATCTCCAAACCTTCGTGGATGGGTTGAAACACCATCAGCGGCTTCGACTTGCCTTTGAGCACCAGTTGACCCACAGGGCGGGTCACCACCCCGGTGCAGCCCGACAAGGTTGCCTCGGAGACACACACCCGCGTGCCCAGATGCTTGTTGACTGCTTCAAGGCGCGATGCGGTGTTGACCGGGTCTCCGAGCGCACGGTAATCAAAGATGGTTGAACCACCAAAATTACCGACAATGACTTCACCCGTGTGAATTCCGATGCGGGTATGGCCAAAAGGGATGCCTTTGGCTTGCAAGTCACCTGCATACTTGGTGGCAAAGCGCTGCATGGCCAACGCGCAGTTCAGCGCCCGCTGCCGGTGATCGGGCTGGTGCACTGGCGCCGAAAACATGATGGCCACCGCGTCGCCGACAATCCGGTCCAGCGTGCCGTTGAATTGAAATGCAATGGCGATCATTTCATCCAGATAGGCATTCAGCAGCGCGACCGCGTCCGCTGGATCGATCTTTTCCATCAGGCTGGTGAAACCCGCCAGATCGGTAAAGATAAAGCTGCATTCCTGACGTTTGCCGCCAAGTTCAAGTTCTGCCGGATGGTCCACGATGTAGGACACCAGATTGGGAGACACATAACGTGAAAAGGCCTGTTTGACAAAGCGCTGGCTTCGTTCGCTGGAAAAATGGTGCATCAAACTTGACAACAGGAAGGCAGCAAAAATACCCAACGCGGGCGTGACCGGGTCCAGCAGCAACTGGTAATCGGTAAAGGCCACCCAGCCACCCCAGATAATGCCCGCAATCACCCCCAGCGTGAGTAACGCGGAGGCGACTGCTCCGGTCACCAGCCCCAGAATTGCCAGCGTCATGCTGCCGATGATGATGGTCAATGCCTCAATCGAATTGGCCCAGGCCGGCCGTTGCAGGAAACTGTCGGTCAGCACCTGCTCCATCATCTGAGCGTGCGCCTCGACCCCCGGCATGACGCCGCCCAGCGGGCTGAAGCGCAAGTCCATCAGCCCCTGCGCCGAGGTTCCGACCAGCATCAGATTGCCCTGCAACTCGGCATCGGGGATTTCTCCCGCCAAAATTCTCCAGGCCGCAATGGTGCGCTCCTTGACCGGCCTGGTGTAATACACCCACGATTCGCCTGCGGCGGTAGTGGGCACCGTGAATTGGCCGATCTTCACCTCTGTCATGCCAACGCCCGGGGTTTCGGAGGTGCGCACCATGTAGTTTTGCGCGCCCTGACCAACCCGCAACACCTCGGCCGCCAGCGAAGGCACCAGGGTGTCGCCCAGGCGCAGCAGCAACGGCACACGGCGCACCACGCCGTCAGTGTCCGGAACAAAGGTCATGACACCATTGCCTGCAGCCGCTGCGCTCAGCAGGGGCAAGGACGGCACGGCACTGGCAAAAGCATGGGCAAAGGGCAGCGCCGGCTCGCCCATCATCACGTAACGGTACTTCTCGTCGGCCAGGGTCGCCCCCCTGGCTCCCTGGCGCTCCAGGGCATAACCAAGCACCACGCCGCCGGGCTTCAGGGCAGCGGCAAGCAGCTCATCGTGATCAGGCAGGCTGGCAACGCTGCGCTGCGCTCTGGCAGGCAGGTTCCAAATGCCCAGCATGGCTTTGGGCGAGGTGCGGTCCGGCTCGGCAAACAGCACGTCGAAGCCGACAGCCGCCACCTCGGCCTGGCGCAGTCGCTCCACCAGTTCGGCAATCCGGCTGCGCGGCCAGGGCCATTGGCCGATTCGGGTGAGGCTTTCCTCATCGATATCGATGATCCGCACCGGCGCCGGCTGGTAGACCCGCGGACGCGCCTGCTGGTACTGGTCAAAGACCGAATTACGCAGGGTTTGCAATAGCGGCGGGTCGATCAACAGCAGCGCCGCGCCGATGAACACTGCCAGCGTTGGCACCAGCATGTTCAAGCTCAGGGTAAACCAGCGGCGCAGCTTTTTGATCATAAGAAAATACCCAGCCGCAGAGACTGGGGCAGATGGTGGTGGGCCCCCCGTGAGTCGAACACGGCACCAATGGATTATGAGTCCACTGCTCTAACCAAGCATGAGCTAGGGGCCCGATCGCGTGGTGGATTGTAAGGGGCTACTTATGGTGGCTCAGCGCGTTGCTGACCAATTTGGAAGTGATGTCCACAATCTGGATCATGCGGTCGTAGGCCATGCGGGTCGGGCCGACCACACCCAGCGTGCCCACGATCTGGCCGTCCACCTCGTAGGGTGCGCTGACGATGGACAGGTCTTCAAACGGCACCACCTTGCTTTCACCACCAATAAAAATACGCACGCCCTCGGCCTGGCCGGTCACGTCGAGCAGGCGCATCAATTGCGCCTTTTGCTCAAACAGATCAAAGGCACGACGCAGATGGCTCATGTCATTGGAAAAATCACTGACCGACAGCAGATTTCTTTCACCAGAAATGATCACCTCATCCTGCGCTTCTGTCATGGCCTCCGAGTTGGCTGCCACGGCGGCGTTCATCAGGCTGGCAATCTCCGCGCGCAAGTTGTCGACCTCATTTTTCAGCCGCTCGCGCACCTGCTCTATGGCCAGACCGACGAAATGGGTGTTCAGATAGTTGGCCGCCTCGACCAGTTGGCCCTGGGCGTAGTCCACTTCAGTAAAGATGACCCGGTTTTGCACATCACCCTCCGGCGAGACAATGATCACCAGCAGACGCCGCTCGGACAACCTCAAAAACTCGATATGTCTGAACACCGAGGTACGCTTTGGAGCAATGACCACGCCCACAAACTGCGACAGGCTCGACAGCAGGTTAGCCGCGTTGGAGATCACCTTTTGCGGTTGGTCGTGCGCCAGGCTCGGTGTGCCGATCTGGCCCCGCTGAACCGTGAGCATGGTGTCAACAAACAGGCGGTAGCCACGCGCCGTGGGAATGCGCCCGGCCGAGGTGTGGGGGCTGGCGATCAGACCCAGTTCCTCCAGATCCGACATCACGTTGCGGATGGTCGCCGGCGACAATTCCAGACCGGATGCACGCGACAAGGTGCGCGAACCCACGGGCTGGCCGTCGGCAATGTAGCGTTCCACCAGCGCTTTGAGTAATAACTTGGCACGATCATCGAGCATGATTTCATTTTAGTGATGTAATTTGCAAATGAAGTCCAAATTCCATCATGTTGCCTTGATCGGCAAATACCAGACCACCTCGGCAAGCACCAGCGGCGCCAACTCGCGCGCGGCCTTGTTGGCGGTGGCGCATTTCATGAATGACCAGGGCTGTGATGTTTCGCTTGAAAAAGATACCGCGCTCAACATGGGCCTTACCGACTTCCCAGCCTTGAGCGTGGCACAAATTGGCAGCCAATGTGATTTGGGACTGGTCGTCGGGGGGGATGGCACCATGCTCGGCATCGGCCGCCAAATGGCGCCTTACGGTGTGCCGCTGATCGGCATCAACCAGGGTCGACTGGGCTTTATCACCGATGTGCCTTATGGCAGCTTTGCCACTCATCTTGCGCAAATGTTGCGTGGCGCCTACGTCGAAGACCATCGCAGCCTGATCAACGCCCAGGTGCTGCGCGACGGCCATTGCGTTTACCAGGCCACGGCCATGAACGACGTGGTGGTCAACCGGGGGGCAACTTCGGGCATGGTGGAACTGCGGGTGGAGGTGGACGGCCACTTTGTCGCCAACCAGCGCGCCGATGGCCTGATCATTGCCACGCCCACCGGTTCCACCGCTTACGCGCTGTCCTCTGGCGGTCCGCTGATCCACCCTTCGATTCCAGGCTGGGTGATGGTGCCGATTGCGCCGCACACCTTGTCAAACCGACCCATCGTGCTGGCCAACAGTGCCAAAATCGCCATCGAAATCGTTTCAGGCCGGGATGCCAGCGCCAGTTTTGACACGCAGTCGCTGGCCTCGCTGATGCATGGCGACCGGATTGAGGTCACCCGCTCCAAGCACCATGTGCGCTTTTTGCATCCGCAGGGCTGGTCATACTTCGACACGCTGCGCGAAAAACTGCATTGGAATGAAGGAGTGGCTGTCACGTGAGCCTGAAACGCATGGTGCTGCGGGACTTTGTCATCGTCAGCGAACTGGACCTTGAATTTGGCAATCAATTTACCGTGTTGACGGGTGAAACCGGCGCCGGCAAGTCGATCCTGATTGATGCCCTGCAACTGGTCACCGGTGGCCGCGCCGACGTGAACCTGATCCGCGAAGGATGCAGCCGCTGTGAAGCAAGCGCTGAATTTGACAGCACCCCCGGTGTCAGGCAGTGGCTGGAAGAGGCCGGGTTCGAGCCAGATGTCACTTTGTTGCTGCGCCGCACGCTCGATGCCCAGGGCAAAAGCCGTGGCTGGATCAACGGCAGCCCGGCCACCGCCAGTCAACTGCGCAACCTGGGCGAGCAACTGCTCGACATCCACGGCCAGCATGCCTGGCAAAGTCTGACCCGCCCGGAGGCGGTGCGCTGTCTGCTTGACGCCTATGCCCAGGTTTCCAGCACCGCGGTCGCCGAAAAATGGCAGCTGTGGCGCAGTGCGCAAAACCAACTGGCGCAGGCGCTGGCCTCACAGGATGTGCTGCTGCGCGAGCGCGAGCGCCTGACATGGCAAATTGGCGAGCTTGACAAGCTCGCCCCTGCGCCAGAAGAGTGGCCCGCGCTCAACACCGAGCACACCCGACTGGCCCATGCTCAGGCCCTGCTCGATGCCGCCCAGGCGGCTGCCCTGACCCTGGACGAAGACGATGGCAACGCGATTGAACGTTTGAGCCATGCCTGCCAACTGCTGCAGCAACAGGAACAGTTGGAGCCAGCTTTCAAAAATTTGACCGAGGTGCTGACCTCAAGCCTGGCGCAAGTGCAAGACACTGCACACGCGCTGCGCAGCTACTTGCGCAAGACCGAGCTGGACCCGGAGCGGCTCGCCGAGTTGGATGAGCGCATGGGTCTGTGGCTGTCGCTGGCACGGCGTTACAAGCGCAGTCCGCACGAATTGCCGGAGTTGCTCGCGAGTTGGCAACAGGAACTGGCGCAACTTGATGCCGCGGCCGATCGACAAGGGCTGGAAAACGCCGTCGCAGCGACTTGGCAGGCCTATGCGCATGAGGCCAAAATATTGACCCGGGCGCGCAACACGAGTGCGCCTGCACTGGCCCGCGCGATCACACTCGCCATGCAGGGCCTGGGCATGCAGGGCGGGCAATTTGAAGTGCGTTTGCTGCCCGCAGAACAGCCACTGCAAAGCGGGCTCGAAGAAGTGACGTTTTTGGTCGCGGGTCACGCGGGCAGCACACCACGGGCGGTCAACAAGGTGGCCTCCGGCGGCGAACTGTCGCGCATCGCGCTGGCCATCGCCGTCACCACCAGCCAGTTGGGTGCGGCCCAAACGCTGATTTTTGACGAGGTGGATGCCGGTGTGGGCGGCGCGGTGGCTGAAACCGTGGGTGCGCTCATGAAGCAGTTGGGCCAGGACCGCCAGGTGCTGGCTGTCACGCATTTGCCGCAAGTGGCGGCCTGCGCTGATCACCATCTGGTGGTGCGCAAACAACTTCAGGATGGCGTTACGCTGAGCTCTGTGAACGCGGTCGAAAATGAATCCCGCGTTGCCGAACTGGCCAGGATGCTCGGTGGCGAGCGCCTGCTGAGCAGCACGCTGTCGCATGCGCGTGAAATGCTGCAAGTCCAAACACCCTGAGACCACATGACAAAGCCACCCCTAAAAATGCACCTGGTATTGATCACTGGCATGTCGGGCTCGGGCAAGTCAGTGGCACTCAATGCGCTGGAAGACCTGGGTTTTTACTGCGTGGACAACCTGCCCCCCGAACTGCTGATGCCGCTGATCAAGCTGGAACGTTCTTACCATGCCAGCCAATTGGCGGTTGCCATGGATGTGCGCAGTGCCGGGTCCTTGCCGCTCGTTCCCAGCCAGCTGGCCCAGCTCAAGGCACAGGGTTTGCAGGTGGATTCCATTTTTCTGGATGCCAGCACCGAGACCCTGATGCGCCGCTTTTCCGAAACGCGCCGGCGTCACCCCTTGTCCAAAACCGACACCCCGGATCGCAGCCACGACCAGCACTGGGGACTGGCTGAAGCCATTGAACTTGAACGTGAACTGCTCAGCGAACTGCGTGCCGGCTCCCATGTGATCGACACCAGCATCATCAGACCGACACAGTTGCAGGGCTACGTCAAGTCCTTCATCAATGCCCCGGACGATCAATTGACCCTGGTCTTTGAATCCTTTGCCTTTAAGCGCGGTGTTCCCAACGATGCCGATTTTGTTTTTGACGTGCGCATGCTGCCCAACCCGCACTATGAACCAGGGCTGCGCGAACTCACCGGGTGCGACGCCCCGGTGGTTGAATTTCTGCAGCAGCAGGCCGATGTGAAGCGCATGCTGGACCATATCCATGCTTTTCTGGATCACTGGCTGGAGGCAATGGTGCGCAATCACCGCAGTTATGTGACCGTTGCCATCGGCTGCACTGGTGGCCAGCATCGCTCGGTCTATCTGGTGGAGCAGCTGAATGCACTTTTCGAGCGGCGCTGGAGCACGCTCAAGCGGCACCGTGAACTGGCGATGCGCTAAGCCTGTTGATGCTTGGTCAACAATTTTTTGATGGGTGCGGGCAAGCCGAGTTGCGCCAGTTGGGCGCCGTCAAACCACTGCCCCTCAAGCGGCAGCGCTTGCCGCCCTGGCAAGCCGAGCCATACCGGGTGCAAATACAAGTCCTTGTGGGTCAGCACATGCTTGAAAGGCGGCAGGTCCTGCAGCCCGGATTCGTTTTCAGGTCCGGCGACAGCCCTCAATGCCTCACGCTCCTCAAACAAGGGCATGCAATACAAGCCCGCCCAGACACCGGGAGTGGGCCGCTGACTCAGCCAGACCGAATCGTCAGCAGCGACCACCCATAACAGCCAGATTGACTGGGCGCTGCGCTTGAGTTTGCGCGTTTTGTTGGGGAATTTTTCGGGCGAGCCCAAGTCGTTGGCAACACAGCGGGATGCCAACGGGCAGGCCACACAAGCCGGCTTTTTGGAGGTGCAAAGGGTCGCACCCAGGTCCATCATGCCCTGGGTGTAGCGCGCCATGTTGCCCAGAGTGGGGTGGCCAGGCAAAAGTTTTGTCGCCAAGTCCCACAGACGCCGCTCGTTCGCGGACTGGGCCAGATCATCCGCAAATCCCAGGTAGCGGGTCAGCACCCTTTTCACGTTGCCGTCCAGAATCGCCACCCGTTGGCCAAAGCACAGGGCAGCAATGGCTGCCGCGGTGGAGCGGCCGATGCCTGGCAAGGTTTGCAGTTGCTCAGCGGCTTCTGGAAAGCGGCCACCATGCAAACGCACCACATCCTGGGCGCAGCGGTGCAGATTGCGGGCGCGGCTGTAGTAACCCAGTCCCGCCCACAGATGCAGCACATCATCCAGCGGTGCCTGCGCCAGCGCCTGCACATCGGGGAAACGTGCCAAAAAACGGCCAAAGTAGGCTTGCACTGTGATCACCTGCGTTTGTTGCAGCATGATCTCCGAAAGCCAGACACGGTATGGGTCGCGGGTGTTTTGCCATGGCAAATCATGCCGGCCCGATTGCGCTTGCCAGCGCACAACTTGCGTTGCCAAAAAACCATCCATCAGAACAAACTCAATGGAGTCATGTCAGGTCTTCTGACAGGTGGCACAGTAAAACGTCGAACGCTGACCCTGCTTGATCTGGCGCACCGGGCTGGCGCACACATGACATGGCATGCCGGCGCGTCCATAGACCATGGTCTGCAACTGGAAGTAGCCCGCCTGGCCACTGGCACTGGAAAAATCACGCAGCGTGCTGCCGCCCTGCTCCACCGCGCGGCTCAAAACATTCACAACCGCTTCGTGAAGTCGTGCCACCCTGGCGCGGCTCAGCCGAGCTGCCGACACGGTGGGGCGGATACCCGCCAGAAACAACGCCTCGGACGCATAGATATTGCCCACACCCACCACCGCCTCACCGGCCAGCAACACCGACTTGATGGCGGCCTTGCGGCCCTTGAGTTGCCGCTGAAACTGCGCCAGTTCAAAGGCGTCAGACAAGGGCTCCGGCCCCAAGTGCCCAAGCAGCTTTTGCGCCACCGGATCGGCCAGGCTGTCGGCATAAACCACCGCGCCAAAACGGCGTGGATCGTGCAGACGCAGCGTGCCGCGCGTGGTGACCAGTTCAAAATGATCATGTGTACCCATGGCGGGCAAGTCGGTGGCAAAGCGCAGGCTGCCGGACATCCCCAAATGCACCAGCAACACGCCAGGGTCAAGCTGAATCAGCAAATACTTGCCGCGTCGCCCGACCGACATCACAGATCGACCGACCAAAAGTTCAGGCGCGCATCCGAGCGGCCAACGCAGGGGTTTTCCAGACCGGGCAGCCAGCACGGTGGCATTTTCTATGGCGAGGGCAAAACTTCGCCGGGTGACTTCAACTTCGGGTAATTCAGGCATCGCATTTTTTTCTGACGGACATGAATTATTATGACCACATGCGTCACATCTATCGTCTCTTGTCTGCTTTGCTCTTGGCTGGCTGGTTCAGCGCTCAGGCACAAACACCCGCTCCTCCCGAAACACCAGCCCAAAGCTCGGCGCTCGACAGCGCCCTTTTTTACCAAGTGTTGCTAGGTGAACTCAGCGCCCAAGCCCAGGAGCCCGCGGCGGCTTTTTCTTTGCTGCTCGATGCCGCACGCAAGACCGGCGATGAGGCCCTTTTCATGCGGTCAGTGCAGGTCGCGATACGGGCCCGTTCGGGCGACTCTGCCCTGCAGGCGGCCAAGGCCTGGCGCGAGGCCAAGCCAATGTCGCAGGAAGCCAACCGCTTTGTGCTCCAGATACTGTTGAGCATGAATCGAGTGCCTGACACGCTGGAGCCTCTCAAACGCCTGCTGACGCTGACGCCCCAACGGGAACTTGTGGACACGATCTGGGCCATTCCTACTCTCTTTGAACGTGTCAGCGAAAAGCAACTGGCTGCCTTGGTGGTGCAAAAAGCCTTGACACCCATGCTGAGCGACACTGCCTTGGGTGCCACGGCCTGGGCGACACTGGGCCGCATGTGGGTCAATGCCGGCGACCTGGTGGCAGCCCTGCGTGCTGCTGAAAAGGGGCAGACCTTCTCGGTGCACCAGGATCACCCGGCCTGGTTGGCGCTGAGCCTGATGCGGGCCGATGTGAGCCAGGCCGAAAGCCTGGTCAAGATTCACCTCGCGAACGCCGCCAGTACCGAATTTCGCATGGCTTACGTGCAAACGCTGCTGCTGGCCAAACGCAACGCCGAAGCCAGCGCTGAGCTGCGCAACATCAATCTTCAGCAACCCGACTATGCGCCGGCCTGGCTGCTAGAGGGTGTGGTGAATCTGCAAATGCAGCAATGGGACACAGCAGAAAGCCACTTTTTACACTACATTGAACTGATGAAAGCGCCAGCAGCGGCGCAAACAGACACACTGTCACCCCGTGGCCTGTCGCAGGCTTACCTGTCGCTGGCACAAATTGCAATGCAACGCAAAGACTTGCAGCAAGCGCAGGACTGGTTGCAACGCGTCGATCATCCCGACGACCTCTTGACGGCCCAACTCAGGCGTGCCAATTTGATGGTCAGGCAAGGCAGGATGGAAGAAGCGCTGGCACTGATTCATGGTCTGCCAGAGCGTTCAGCCACGGATGCACGACTCAAGCGCGGGGCAGAAGTACAAATTCTGCGCGACCAAAAGCAGTTCGCCCGGGCCCGAAAACTGCTCGAAACAGCCTTGGCCGACAACCCGGAAGATACCGATGTGGTCTATGAGCTTGCTTTGCTGGCTGAAAAAATGGGCGATTTAGCGGAGATGGAACTGCTCCTGCGGCGCCAAATCGCACTCAAGCCGGATGATGCCCAAGCCTACAACGCCCTGGGTTATGCACTGGCTGACCGCAATTTGCGCTTGCCTGAGGCCCGTCAACTGATAGAAAAGGCCCTGGCGCTCGCCCCTGGCGATCCTTTTATTGTTGACAGCCTGGCCTGGGTGGCGTTTCGCATGGGACAGACCGAGGAAGCGCTGCGGTTGTTGCGCAGCGCCTACAGCCAAAAACCCGACACCGAAATCGCGGCCCATCTGGGTGAAGTATTGTGGGTCACGGACCAACGCGAAGAGGCACTGAAATTCTGGCGTGAGGGTTTTCAGGCCAACCCTGACAACGACACCTTGAACGAGACACTGCAACGTCTGCGTGTCAAGCTGTGATCATCCATCGCGCGGCATGGCTGCTCGGCCTGTTCATGCTATTTTCGATGACTGGTTGTGCCACGACCAGCCGAACCCAGGACGAGATAAGCGCTCAAGTCACAAGCTGGAGCGGCCGGCTGTCAGTGCGGGTGGATGCCACGCCATCACAGGGTTCCCAGTCGTTTTCGTCTTCATTTGAATTGCAAGGCAAACCCGAGCTGGGGCAATTGCGATTTTTCACGCCTCTGGGCAGCACCGCTGCGGCCATCATCTGGTCGCCCCTGCAGGCACAACTGCAGACCGGTGGTGAAATCAGGTATTTCAACAATGTCGCTGAACTGATCGAGCAAGTACTTGGAACCGCCGTTCCGCTGTCAGCGCTGTTTGCATGGTTGACCGGCGACCCTTCAGGCGTGGACGGTTGGAAAGTGGATCATTCACAGTTTGACTCTGGCAAAATTGTGGCGCAGCGCATCAACCCCGCCCCGCGCGCCGAAATCCGGGTCTTGCTCGAGCGGTGATCGCCCACAGCGGGTGCCTGATCTGAATCCACAGAATTTTCATGAAATCCTTGTTTGATATTCCGGCACCGGCCAAGCTCAACCTTTTTTTGCACATTGTTGGCCGCCGTGCCGACGGCTACCACTTGCTGGAATCGGTGTTCATGTTGATCGACTGGTGCGACACGCTGCACTTCGAGGCGGCTCCGAACGGACATATCAGCCGGGAAGACCTGACCACACCCCTGCCCGCCGATGACCTGATTGTTCGCGCCGCCCGCGCATTGCAACTTGCCAGCGGCACACCCCAAGGCGTTCACATCGGCATTGCCAAACATATTCCAGAGCAGGCCGGACTGGGTGGGGGCTCCTCGGATGCCGCGTCTACCCTGTTGGCGCTCAACCGTTTGTGGGGGCTCAAGCTGAGCCTGGCACAGCTCAGCCAAATTGGTTTGCGATTGGGCGCCGATGTGCCCTTCTTCTTGAATGGCCACAACGCGTGGGTGAGCGGCATTGGCGAAAAAATGACCACCATCGCGCTGCCACAAGCCAGTTTTGTCGTGATCAAGCCCGGGGATGGCCTGAAAACCGAGCGAATTTTTTCAGATTCACGCTTAAAAAGAGATACCAAATCCTCTACAATATTGGACTTCGCTGCAAACGCATTTGGCTTTGGTCAAAACGACTTGCAAGCTGTTGCTCAGCTGCTTTGCCCCCCTGTGACACAGGCACTTTCCTGGTGTGACGAACGTGGGCTCAAAGGCAGAATGACAGGCTCTGGAAGTGCTGTGTTTGCACGGATCACGGATGATCTCGAGATTGGTCAAGATGCCGGTTTTCTGATCCGACGATGCCGGAATTTGGCAGTTCATCCACTTCAGGATTGGGCTGCGTAGAGAGTTTTCGGTTGGACATGTCTCATGTTCAACCCGTGTAGGGGAGTCGCCAAGCTGGTTAAGGCACTGGATTTTGATTCCAGCATGCGAAGGTTCGAATCCTTCCTCCCCTGCCAAATTTTTTGCACATGTCCACCTGAGACATGAAACTGCCACCGCGATTCATAAGTTGGGATCTCAATGCACGCCGAACAAACCCCTGATTTCATGGTTTTTACAGGCAATGCCAATCCCGTGCTAGCCAATGACATTGCGCATTACCTCAACATTGGGCTGGGAAATGCCGAGGTTGGCCGGTTCTCCGATGGTGAAGTGACCGTTGAAATCAAACAAAATGTGCGCGCGCGCGACGTCTTTGTGGTGCAAAGCACCTGTGCGCCCACCAACGAAAACCTGATGGAACTGCTGATCATGGTGGATGCGCTCAAGCGCGCCTCTGCTGAACGCATCAGCGCCGTGATTCCCTATTTCGGCTATGCGCGGCAAGACCGCCGCCCCAGGTCCAGCCGTGTGCCGATTTCGGCCAAGGTGGTGGCCAATATGCTGCAGGCCGTGGGCGTGGCCCGCGTTTTGACCATGGACTTGCATGCCGACCAGATCCAGGGCTTTTTTGACATTCCGGTCGACAACATTTATGCCTCGCCAGTCCTGCTCGGTGACCTGCGCCAAAAGAATTACGATGACCTGATCGTGGTATCGCCCGATGTGGGTGGTGTGGTGCGTGCCAGAGCCCTGGCCAAGCAACTCAATTGCGACCTGGCCATCATCGACAAACGCCGCCCCAAGGCCAATGTCAGCGAAGTGATGCATGTGATCGGTGAAATCGAGGGGCGCAACTGCGTCGTCATGGACGACATGATCGACACTGCGGGCACTCTGGTCAAGGCTGCTGAGGTGCTGAAGGAGCGCGGCGCCAAAAAGGTGTATGCCTATTGCACACACCCCATTTTTTCGGGCCCGGCCATCGAGCGCATCACCACCGGTGTGGCACTCGATGAGGTGGTGGTCACCGATACCATTCCCCTGTCGGCTGCAGCCCTTGCCTGCCCCAAGATTCGGCAACTCAGTGTGGCGCCGCTCATTGGGGAGACCATCCAGCGCATTGCCAAGGGCAAGTCAGTAATGAGTTTTTTTTCTGATCAGGAAAATCTTTTCTGATCGGATTTCTAGTCGCCGGTGCCGCCGTCAAAGGTGCCCGGTTTTTTAAATCAGGGTACTGCTGGTCGCGGTGGGCCCTTCAAGGAGTTAGTTATGAAATTTACCGCTTTTGAGCGTTCCAAGCAGGGCACGGGTGCGAGCCGCCGTCTCCGCATCGCCGGTCGCACGCCAGGCATCGTTTATGGTGGCACAACGCCCCCGCAAGTGATCGAGGTTGATCACAACGCCCTGTGGCACGCGCTGAAAAAGGAAGCCTTCCACTCCAGCGTCCTGACCATGGAAATTGGCGATGCCAGCAACCCGGTGCTGCTGCGCGACGTGCAGGTCCACCCTTTCAAGCAGCTCATCCTGCACGTTGACTTTCAGCGCGTCGATGCCTCGACCAAGCTGCACATGAAGGTGCCATTGCACTTCTTCGGTGACGAAAATTCGCCTGCGATCAAGACCGAAGGCTGCATTGCCAACCACGTGATCAGCGAGATTGACGTGCTGTGTCTGCCAGCCGACCTACCCGAGTTCATCAAGGTGGACTTGAGCGGCCTGAAAAAGGGCTCGTCGCTGCACCTTGCTGAAATCACCCTGCCCAAGGGCGTGTCGGTGGTCAAGCATGGCAGCGACAAAAATCCGGTGGTCGTCTCGGTGGTGGTCGTTGCGGGCGCTGAACCTGTGGCAGCCGCAGAACCTGCTGCTGACGCGGTTGCCAAGCCAGCCGCCAAAGCCGCGGCCAAACCGTCAGAAAAAGCAAACAAAAAATAAGCCGTTCCGTGCTTAACCCAAAGGGCTCACCCGACGGTGGGCTCTTTTTTTGCCTGCAACTTGTTCAATAATGACATCATGATCAGACTTTTTGTCGGACTGGGCAATCCGGGACCGGAGTACGAGCAGACCCGCCACAACGCCGGTCTTTGGTGGCTGGATGCGGCAGCGCGCGAACTCAAGGTCGCTCTTGCTCCCGACAAAAGTTTCCACGGTCTGGTTGCACGCACCAGCGTCAATGGCCAATCAGTCTGGCTGCTGGCGCCCCAGACCTTCATGAATCTAAGCGGCAAATCAGTGGCCGCGCTGGCCAACTTTTTCAAGATCGCACCGCAGGAGATTTTGGTGGCGCATGATGATCTTGACATTGCGCCCGGCGAGGTCAAGCTCAAGCTCGGTGGCAGTCACGCCGGCCACAACGGCCTGCGCGACATTCATGCCCAATTGGGCGCTGACCAATACTGGCGGCTGCGCTTGGGTATTGGCCACCCCGGCAGCAAGGCCGAGGTGCTGCACTGGGTGCTGAAAAAACCATCGCTTGACCACCGCATTGCCATTGACCAGGCGATTGATCGCACCCTCAAGGCGCTGCCTGATTTTTTATCCGGCAATATGGAACAGGCAACGCGCGTGGTGCACACCAGCAAACCACCCCGACCCAACAATCCCAGGCCAGTCACCAACGCAGAAACGCCACCGGCAGACGGTGGCACGTGATACGCTTCGCCATGCTTCCCTAAGGGAGCAAGGGGGGTTCTGATGAGAAAATTTTGTCTGCCGGTCTTGTTCCTGATTGTTGGCGTCGCATTCACCTGGCGCGTTCAGGCGCAACCCATCTACCGTTGTGGGAACACCTACAGCCAACTCCCCTGCCCGGGCGCCTTGCCGATGGACCTGAGCGACGCGCGCCAACCAGAGCAAAAAACACAGACGCAAGCTGCTGCCTTAACCGATGCCAGACTTGCCAAAACCATGGAACAAGACCGGTTGGCAGAAGAAAAACGTCTGCTGGCAGCCAATCAGGCGCCCCCTGAGCAACCCAAACGGGTTGACGCAAGCAAGGAACAAAAGACCAGTGGCGCTGAAATCGCAGAAAGCGGCAAGAAGAAGGTGCCGAAAAAGAAATCGAGGAAGAAGGGCAAAAAGCCCGCCTAAGTCAACTCAGTTCGTTTGAACGGGCGCGCCTTGCGCTTGCAGACGGCGGAATTTTTGCCACAAAGTTTCTTTGTCTTCGACAAAATCCGGGTTGACCGGGATGCAATTGACCGGGCACAACTGCACGCATTGCGGCTCGTCAAAGTGACCGACGCATTCGGTGCACTTTGCCGGGTCAATTTCATAGATTTCCTGACCCATGTAAATGGCATCATTGGGGCATTCGGGCTCGCAAACATCACAATTGATGCATTCATCGGTGATCCACAGGGCCATAAGCGCAGTCAGTCAAAGGTAACAAGGCCCTGATTTTAAAAGTCTGGCTTATTCCGTGTCGTCAGCATTGACTTGCTCAGCACCCTTGACGATCATCACCGGCACGCCGGCGGCGTGCAGCACTTCGTTGGAGACCGAACCCAACAGCGCGCTGCGCAGGGCGCTGGTTCCGCTGGCGCCCATCACCACCAGGTCGCAACTGTAGTTTTCCAGAATATCCACCAGGGTGTGCGCAGGGTCGCCCGAGGCCACCTCGACTTCGTAACTCAGGCTTGCGGCGTCAAGCAGCACCTTGGCGGCATTCAGGGTGTTGGCCCCGGCCGCGGCGCTGACCTGCTCGATCACCTGGGGGTCATGTGCCACCATCAACTCGTACAAAGTGGCAGGCTCCTGCACATTGGCCAGCACCACGCTGGTCTGCAGGCCATCGCCAGCCATGCGAATGACAAAACGCACGGCTTCGAGGGCCAGTGCCGAACCATCAAAAGGCAAAAGAATCTTCATTTTTTTCTCCAAAAATTCAAACGTTGCGCCCCGCCAGGCTGCGCACTTTTTCCAGCAGGCGCTGGTTGACCCCCGGCGATACAAATTTATCCACTTCACCGCCCAGCGTGGCAATCTCGCGAACAAAAGTACTGGAAATAAACTGGAACTTGTCGCCTGGGGTCAAAAATACGGTTTCCACATCGGGCATCAGGCTGCGGTTCATGCCAGCCAGCTGGAACTCGTAATCAAAATCGGTCACGGCGCGCAAGCCGCGCACCATCGCCCTGGCACCGCGCGTCACCACAAAGTCCCGCATCAAACCGTCAAAACTTTCCACTTTGACATTTGAAAAAGCCTTGACAGCCTCTTGCGCCATGGCCATGCGCTCCTCCAGTGAAAACATGGCCTTTTTGTGGTGGCCGACCGCCACCGCCACGATCACATGGCTGAACAACTGGGCCGCGCGTCGGATCACGTCTTCATGGCCCAGCGTGATCGGATCAAAGGTGCCGGGATATACCGCAATCAGATCATTGGCCATGGGAAATAGAGGGAGTGAGTTGACATCCGTTCATTATCAACCCGCTGGCGCTGGCGTTGGATCAAGTCGCTTGAGCAGGTGCGCGTGCACCAAGCCCGCCTTGAGGTGGCGGTGCTCCTGCAAGCCCATGCCTTGCAATTCGGGCTCCGTCCAGCGCTTCGGGGCTTCAAGGTAAACAAAACCGGCAGCTGTCAGCGCGGGTGCAGCCGCCTGCACCGCCGACGCAAACAGGTTCGAGTCAAACGGTGGATCCAGAAAAACAAGTTCCAGGCTGCCGGGTGCCGCATGGCGCAACGCCGCCACCCCGTCCCCGCGAACCACCTGCACCGCAGTCGCCTTGAATTGCTCCTGCATCCGCTTGAGTTGCGCCACCAGTGCGCCATCCTGCTCGACCAGCAACACTTGTTCGGCGCCGCGTGAGGCGGCTTCAAAGCCCAGCGCCCCGGTGCCGGCAAACGCGTCCAGGCAGCGCCAGCCGCTCAGGTCTTGTCCCAGCCAGTTGAACAGGGTTTCTCGCACCCTGTCAGGCGTTGGGCGCAGACCGGGCTTGTCGGCCACCTGTAACTTGCTGCGTTTGAATTGACCGCCGATGATGCGAACTTCATGGCTTTGCACCGCCTTCGGGCGGCTCGGGCGCAAGCTTCGTGGCTGGTCTGGGGATGGAGGTCGCTTCATGCGCCTCATCTTACCTTCGGGGAGGGCCCTATCGTGCCGCGCCAGCGCCGCCCAGCACCACGGTCACCATCCGGTCGGGCTGCAGCTTGCGCTGGAATGCCGCCTTGATGTCAGCAACCGTGATTTTCTGCACACGCTGCGTCCAGTGGTCGAGGTAATCCAGGGGCAACCCGTTCCAGGCGATGTTGGTCACGTTGTCGAGCAGTTTGCGGTTGCTGTCCAAGCGCAGGGCAAAGCCCCCGATCAGATTGTCTTTGGCGCCCTGGAGCTCAGCCTCGGTCGGTCCGTCAGTCACAAAGCGGGCCAACACCTCGCGCGACACCTGCAGCGCCTGATCGGCCTGGTCGGGTCGGGTTTGCAGGCCGATGGCAAAGGCACCCGCATGCAGTCCGGGTGAAAAATAACTGTAGACACTGTAGCTCAAACCCCTCTTTTCACGAACTTCATTGGTCAGGCGTGAGACAAAGCCACCGCCGCCCAAAATGTAATTGCCAACCAGCAGGGCGAAAAAATCCGGGTCGCTGCGCTTGTAGCCAGGCTGACCCAGCAGCACGTGTGCCTGGGCCGAATCAAAGGCGATGCGTTGCTCGCTGGCCCGGCTCAATGGCGCAACCTCAGCCACGGCAGGCAGCGCCGGGCAAGCCGCCGCTTTGGCATCGACGGGCAGCCGGGCCAGTAGCTGGGTGACCAAGGCATCGGCCTGGCTGCGATTGAGCGCGCCCACCAGTGTGACCTTGGCGCGACACGGTTGAATCAACTGCCGGTGAAGGGCGGCCATGTGAACCACCTCAATGCGCTTCAAGCTGTCCTCCGTCATGTCGTACCCGTAAGGATGCGATCCAAACACGGCCTGGTCAAAAGCGCGCTGGGCCAGCGTGGCCGGTCGGGTGTTGGCTTCCTTGAGTGCGGCAATCATGGTTTCCCGCTCGCGCTGCCAGATGTCTGCCGGAAACGCGGGCTCAGCCAATTGCCGCGCAGCCAGATGAATCGCCTTACCGAGCAAGTCGGGGTAGGTGAGCGAGCGCAACGCAAAGCTCATGCGGTCGCTGCTGGCCTGGGCACCAAAGTTGGCGCCAAGGTCGGCCCAGGCCTCGCCCAGCGCGTTTTCATCCAGCGCAGGCTCACCGCGTGACGGGCTGGCCAGCACCCCCATGCCGCTCAGACTGGCGGTGACGCTGGCCAGGCCGGCCTGGTTGACCGGGTCACGGCGGCTGCCAGCGTCAAAGTCAAGCTGCACATCGAGCATCGGGATGGCATGGCTTTGCACCAGAAAAACCTGGGCGCCGCTGGGCTGGACCCAGTGTTCGATGGCAATGGCTGCCATGGCGGCATGCCCGGTAACAAAAACAGCGGCAACTGCCAAAAAAGCATTTTTGACTATTTTTTTCAGAGTGATCATGGATGGAATTCGGTAACGGTTTCAGTGCCTGGCACCAGCCAGGGTGGTGCGCGGCTTGCGCTCCTTGTTCAGGGGCTGAGGCAGCAACTGGGCCACCGTCAACTGGTCGTCACCAAAGTATTTGCTGGCCACCGCCTTGACCTGGTCTGCAGTGACCGCGCGCAGGCGCTCGATCAGGCGTTCGTTGGCATCCAGCGGCTGGCCCTGGGCCCAACTGGTGCCCAACTCGCGCGCCTGGTTAAACACCGAGTCCAGCTTGTACACGGCACTGGCCACCCACTGCGTTTTGACCCGGGCAAGCTCGGCCTCGGAAATGCCCTCGTTGGCAATGCGCGCCACCTGTTCGCGCAGCGCTGCCTCGGCTTGCTGCGTTGTTTTGCCCTGTGCCGGCACTGCTGAGAGTGTGAACAACTGCGGGCCGCGGCCCCACAGACCGTTGTCAGCGCCCGCGCTGTCGGCCACCCGGTCAGGCCCCTGGGTCAGGGCGCGCTCAAGCCGGGCGCCGCTGTAGCCATCAAGCACGGCGGACAGCACGGTCAGTGCCAGTGCGTCGGCTTCATCCTGACCCCCTTCGAACGACTGGAACGACGGCACCTTGAATGCCAGGGTCACCATGGCCTGTTCGGCTGGCGCTTTGAAGGCGATACGTTTAAGGCCAGATTGGGCCGGCTCGACGCGCGGTTTGCGCTCGGGCAGTGCCCGGCTCGGCAGGCGGCCATAGTATTTTTCAGCCAGGCGGCGCACCTCGGCAACATCCACGTCACCGGCCACCACCACCGCGGCGTTGGCCGGCACATACCAGCGCTGGTAGAAGTCGCGCGCATCATCCGGCTTGAGCGCCTCGAGGTCGCTCATCCAGCCAACAATTGGTCGGCGATACGGCGACGCCACAAAAACAGTCGCATTCAAGGCTTCGTACATCAGTGCCCGCGGGTTGTCCTCGGTGCGCATGCGGCGCTCTTCCTTGACCACTTCAAGCTCTCTTTTGAACTCTTCGTCGGGCCACTGGTTATTGGCAAAGCGGTCAGCTTCAAGTTGCATCACATCTTCCAGCCGGGTTGAGGGAATTTGCTGGTAATAGCCGGTGTAGTCGTAGCTGGTAAAAGCGTTGTCGCGTCCGCCCAAAGCCGCCACACGGCGCGAAAACTCGCCAGCGGGCACCGTCGGCGTTCCCTTGAACAGCATGTGCTCCAGCACGTGCGCCACGCCCGAGCTGCCATCGACCTCGTCCATCGAGCCCACACGCAGCCACAGCATGTGCACGGCCGTGGGCGCACGCCGGTCGGGTTTGACAATCAGGGTCATGCCGTTGGCCAGCGTGAACTGCTGCGCCAGGAGCGGAGCTGACTCAGGCGCGCTGGTCACTTGTGCATTGGCGGCGGTGAGCGTCAGGCAGATCAGGGAGGCAACGCTCATTCGGGTGATACCCGCAGGTAAAAAAGAAGGTGCTTTGTGTTTCATAGAATGCAGTGATACCACGAACCCACAAAATGTTCAGTTTTTTCAGAAAAAAGCCCCCTCCTCCCGCCCAGCCCGTCGTCGGCGCAGCGCCTGAAACGCTGGCCACGTCCGCCCCGATGCCGGCGCCCGTGCCAGCTGAAATCGTGCTGCCGTTTGCCGCGCCCGAGCCATCGGCCCCTGCGCTGGGACAAGCCCTGGCCACAACCCCGGCGCCGGCACCGGCGCGCACCACCTGGATTGACAAACTCAAGACCGGTTTGCGCAAAACCGGTGCCAGCATTGCCACAGTCTTTACCGGCACGCAAATCGACGACGCCTTGTATGAAGACCTGGAAACCGCCCTGCTGATGGCCGACACCGGGGTCAAGGCCACCGAGCATTTGCTGCAGGACCTGAAACGCCGCGTCAAGGAGAGCAAGACCACCGACCCGGCTGCCGTCAAAGGCTTGCTGGTAGAGGCTCTCACGAGCCTGCTGTCGCCGCTGCAAAAGCCGCTGGTGATTGGCCGCTTCAAACCCACGGTGATTATGGTCACGGGCGTCAATGGCGCCGGCAAAACCACATCCATTGGCAAACTCACCCGGCATCTGGTTACCGCCAACGCCAGTGTGCTGCTGGCCGCCGCCGACACTTTTCGAGCGGCTGCGCGTGAGCAACTGGGGGTATGGGCCGACCGCACCGCCGTTGACATCATCAGCCAGGACGGCGGCGACCCGGCCGCGGTGGCTTTTGATGCCATCAGCGCGGGCAAGGCCCGCGGTCGCGATGTGGTGCTGGTGGACACCGCCGGACGCCTGCCCACCCAGTTGCACCTGATGGAAGAGCTGAAAAAAATCAAACGCGTGATCCAGAAAGCGGGACCTGCCCAGGACAATCAGGGCCAAAATTCGGCTCCTGATAACCAAGCTGCAGCGCTCCTCGCCACGCCCCCGCATGAAGTGCTGCTGGTGATTGACGGCAACACGGGCCAAAACGCCCTGACACAGGTCAAGGCATTTGATGACGTGCTGGGCCTGACCGGCTTGATCGTGACCAAACTCGACGGTACCGCCAAGGGTGGCGTGCTGGCAGCCATCGCACGCGAGCGGCCGGTGCCCGTGTATTTCATTGGCGTGGGCGAAAAACTCGAAGACCTGGAAACTTTCAACGCACGCGAATTTGCCCAGGCACTGCTGGCCTAGCCCTTGGCGGTCCGGTTATTTTTTTGCACCAACCTACACCCTCACCCTGATGACTGAACTGCTGCCCCATATCCAGATTGACACCACCCCCAACCCTGGCGCCGCCGTGATCTGGCTGCATGGCCTGGGGGCTGACGGCAACGACTTTGCCGGACTGGTGCCCGAGCTTGACCTTTCGGGCTGCCCCGGCATCCGCTTTATCTTTCCGCACGCACCCAGCATGCCTGTCACCATCAATGGCGGCTACGTCATGCCCGCCTGGTATGACATTCGCGGCGCTGACCTCACCAGTCGCCAGGATGAGCCGGGAATTCGCGTGTCAGAAAAGGCGATCACAGCACTGCTTGAGCGTGAAATCGCACGCGGCATTCCTGCCAAAAACATTGTGCTTGCGGGTTTTTCACAAGGCAGTGCCATGGCCTTGCACACCGGGCTGCGCTTTCCCGCGCCACTGGCAGGGATCATGGCCTTGTCTGGCTACCTGCCGCTGGCGGACCGTTTTCCCGCCGAGCGATCCCATGCCAATGCCGACACGCCCATCTTCATGGCGCACGGCAGCCAGGACCCGGTGGTGGTGCCGGCGCGCGGCGAGGCCAGCCGCGACCTGCTGAAAGCTTCGGGTTACAACGTGGCTTGGCACATTTACCCCATGCCACACAGCGTGCATCCGCGCGAAGTGGCTGATATTTCCGTCTTTTTGACCCGGGTGCTGGCGCCTAAAGTGGCCTGAAAGCAACCCCCCACAGCCTGGTTTTGGCAGGTTGCGCAACTTTGACTTGAAAAACGTGAAAATAGCGCATGCTTCCCTGATGAGCGTGTGTTCCATCAGCAACGATCAACTTAACCCTCTGACAACTTTATGGCAACCGAAAAAAAATCCATCAAGGAATTTGTTTATGAGTGGGAGGGTAAAGACCGCAATGGCAAACAGGTGCGGGGCGAAACCCGTGCGGGTGGTGAAAACCAGGTGCGGGCTGGTTTGCGTCGCCAGGGTGTCACACCCATCAAGATTAAAAAGAGGCGCATGGGTTCAACCAAATCCATCAAGCCCAAAGACATGGCCATTTTTACGCGCCAACTCGCCACCATGATGAAAGCCGGCGTGCCGCTGTTGCAGGCGTTTGACATTGTTGGCCGCGGCAACCCCAACCCGAGCGTGACCCGCCTGCTCAATGACATTCGCAATGACGTCGAGACCGGCACCTCGCTGAGCATGGCATTTCGCAAGTACCCGCTGTACTTTGACAACCTGTACTGCAACTTGGTCGAGGCCGGTGAAGCCGCCGGTATCCTGGACCAATTGCTGGATCGGCTGGCGGTGTACATGGAAAAAACCGAGGCCATGAAATCCAAGATCAAATCAGCCCTGATGTACCCCATCTCGGTGCTGGTGGTGGCCTTTGTGGTCACCGCGGTGATCATGATTTTTGTGGTGCCTGCGTTCAAGGAAGTGTTTTCCAATTTTGGTGCCGACCTGCCGGCGCCAACCCTGGCAGTGATCGCCATCAGTGAGATTTTTGTGCAGTACTGGTGGCTGATTTTTGGTGGCCTCGGCGGCGGTGTGTATTTCTTTATGCAAGCCTGGCGGCGCAACAGAAAGATGCAGCTTGTGATGGATCGCATCATGCTGAAACTGCCGATTTTTGGAACCCTGGTCGAAAAGTCGTGCATTGCCCGCTGGACGCGCACCCTGTCGACCATGTTTGCTGCCGGCGTGCCACTGGTGGAAGCGCTGGACTCGGTGGGGGGGGCTTCAGGCAACTCGGTGTTTGAAGTGGCCACGGTCAAGATTCAGCAGGAGGTCTCCACCGGCACCGCCCTCACCGCAGCCATGACCAACGTCAACCTGTTCCCCTCCATGGTGCTGCAGATGTGCGCCATTGGCGAAGAATCCGGCTCCATCGACCATATGCTGGGCAAGGCGGCCGACTTTTATGAGTCGGAGGTGGACGACATGGTGGCGGGTATCTCGAGCCTGATGGAGCCCATCATCATCGTGATTCTGGGCACCGTCATTGGCGGCATCGTGGTGGCCATGTACCTGCCCATTTTCAAACTCGGACAGGTGGTCTGATGAGTGGATCCCCCGCAGTGGATGCCGGCTTGCTGGGCATTCTGGGTTTGTTGATCGGCAGCTTTCTCAACGTGGTCATTTACCGTTTGCCAGTCATCCTCGAGGCCCAATGGAAGGCCGAATGCGCCGAGTTGCAAGGTCACACCGAGCCCGTGTCTGAACGGTTCAATTTGCTGGTTCCGCGCTCGCGCTGTCAAAGTTGCGGGCACCAGCTCAGCTGGCATGAAAACATTCCCGTGCTGAGCTACCTGATGCTGCGCGGTCGATGTGGCCATTGCCAGGCCTGCATCAGCCCGCGTTATCCCCTGGTTGAGCTGGTCACGGGGCTTTTGTTTTTGTGGTGTGGCTGGCATTTTGGGGCCAACGCAACCGGTCTGGCGTGGAGTTTCTTCAGCGCCACCCTGCTGGCATTGACCCTGATTGACTGGGACACCACCCTGTTGCCCGACGACATGACGCTGCCGCTGTTGTGGGCGGGCCTGATGGCGGCCGCCCTGCATCTGACCCCGATCGGACTCAACGACGCCTTCTGGGGCGCAGTGGCGGGCTATCTGTCGCTCTGGCTGGTGTACTGGGGCTTCAAACTGGCGACGGGCAAAGAGGGCATGGGCTACGGCGACTTCAAGCTCTTCGCAGCCCTGGGTGCCTGGTTTGGCTGGCAAGGGCTCATTCCCATGATTTTGATGGCGTCCGTGATTGGTGCCGTGGTGGGTATCGGCATGAAATTCGCAAAAAACCTGCGGGAGGGCGGTTATGTGCCATTTGGTCCATTTTTGTCTGCTGCCGGCCTGACCGCGATGGTGGCTGGCCCCGACGCCATTCTCAAGATCGTCGGGTTATAGAACGTGCAAACGTCGTTCCATGTCGGGCTAACGGGCGGCATTGGCAGCGGAAAAAGTACCGTGGCGGCCCTTTTGGCCCAACACGGCGCGACGGTCATTGATGCCGACGCCATCGCTCGGCAACTCACGGCATCGGGTGGCGCGGCCATTGCCGCCATTGCCCAACAATTTGGCGCTGACTTCATCACCGCTGACGGGGCCATGAACCGCGACCGGATGCGCGCCCTGGCCTTTGCCGACAGCCATGCCAAGCAGCAACTGGAGGCCATCATCCACCCGCTGGTGGGCGCAGAAACCAGGCGCCGGGCGCAAGTCGCACAGGCAGCCGGTCATGCCTGCGTGGTCTTTGATGTGCCCTTGCTGGTGGAGTCAGTCAGCTGGCGCCAGAAAGTGGACCATGTGCTGGTGGTGGACTGCCTGGTGGAAACACAAATTTTGCGGGTGATGGCGCGCAATGCAATGTTGCGTGCGACGGTCGAATCCATCGTTGCCCAACAAAGCAGTCGTCAACGCCGATTGAAGGCGGCCGACAGTGTGATCTTCAACGACACCTTGTCGCTGGAGGGTTTGGGGCTGGAGGTTGCTGCCCTCGCACCGCGCTTGCGGCTATCATTGGACTTTAGCTCTTGACCCACCGAACCTAAGCGTGATCCTCTACGAATACCCCTTGCAAGAACGCATTCGCACCTATTTGCGACTGGAGCACCTGTTCATCCGCCTGCAGCAGTTACTGCCAAGGGTCGATGCCATGGACCACCATTTTGCGCTGGCAACCTTGTTCGAAATCCTGGAAGTGACCAGCCGGGCCGACCTCAAATCGGATTTGCTCAAGGACCTGGACAAGCAAAAGCACGCACTTGATGTCTACCGTGGCAACCCGGCCATTGCCGAATCGGTTCTGGATGAGGTCATCGGCAGGCTTGACCGGAGTTTCGAAGCCCTGAACAACCTGCCTGGCAAGGCAGGTCAGAGTTTGACCGAAAACGATTGGCTGATGGGCATCCGAAGCCGCATTGTCATACCGGGGGGCACCTGCAGTTTTGACTTGCCCTCCTACCATGCCTGGCAGCACAAGCCCAGCGACATCCGGCAAGCCCAATTAAGTCAATGGGCCTTGTCCCTGGCGCCGCTGGTCGAGGCGGTGCAATTGCTGCTCAAACTGTTGCGTGACTCTGGCGCGCCGCAAAAGGTGGTTGCCAACGGTGGCCAATTTCAGCAAAGCCTGCCGCAAGGACGCACCTTTTTGCTGCTGCGTCTGGCACTCGATGAAGCCCTTGAAATGGTGCCGGAAATCAGCGGCAACCGGCTGATGGTGTCAGTGCGGTTGATGCATCAAAGTGACGACAACCGCCTTCAGTCCGTCACTGAAGACGTGAACTTTGAACTGGCTTTGTGTGCATGAGCCATGCCTGACAGCAAGACGACCTTTCCCACAAAAATCGTGATCTGTCCCGGTTGTGGCGGTGCCAGTGTCTATTCGGCCAGCAACCCTTATCGCCCGTTTTGCAGTGACCGCTGCAAACAGATTGACCTGGGCGCCTGGGCCAGCGAGCAGTTTGCCGTGCCTGCCGTGGCACCCCCGAAAGATTTTTTGCCCGACTGAAGCCAGGCTCTAAGCGCCGCGCTCCTCAGCCAGCCACTGCAGCACCGGCACGGTGCCGGGCAGCACCGGGCTCACCGACACCGGCAAACGCTGCCAGGCAAACGACTGGGCCTCGCGCATTTGCAGTTCACCCGTCCAATGCCACACCTTGCAAAAATGCAGGCGCACCAGCGCGTGCGGGTAGTCCACCAACTCCTGCCGCCAAGGCTCGATCTGGTCAACGTGAATACCCAGCTCTTCGTGCAACTCGCGTTGCAGCGCCTGTTGCACCGACTCACCCGGTTCAAACTTGCCCCCAGGAAACTCCCAGTAACCGGCATAGACTTTTCCCGCCGGGCGGGAGGTCAATAAAAAATCACCCCCTGGTTGGATCAACACCCCAACGGCCACATCCACCATGGCCCGGTCTGCGCCACCGGTGCGCGGCTCGGCCGCATCCGCCACCAGGGGTGTTGCCGGGTCGCGTGATGAGGTCATGCGCCCAACGCGTGCTGGCCGGCGTAGTCGCGGGCAAACTGGTAGGCCACGCGGCCACTGCGCGAGCCCCGCTCCAGCGCCCATACCAGCGACTGCCCGCGCGCGGCCTCAATCGCAGGCGCAGGCACACCAAACGAGGCCAGCCACTGGGCCACGATGGTCAGGTATTCGTCCTGCGAAAACGGGTAAAAGCTCACCCACAGGCCAAAGCGCTCGGACAACGATATCTTTTCTTCCACGCCCTCGCCCGGATGCACCTCGCCGTCATCGGTGTGGGTGTAGGTGAGGTTTTCTCTCATGTATTCGGGCAGCAAATGGCGCCGGTTGCTGGTGGCATAAATCAGCACATTGGCGGTGGTCGCAGCCACCGAGCCGTCCAGAATCGACTTGAGCGCCTTGTAGCCGGACTCACCTTCGTCAAAGCTCAGGTCATCACAAAAGACGATGAATTTGTACGGTTGTTCAGACACCAGATCAACAATATCAGGCAGGTCGATCAGATCGGCCTTGTCCACCTCGATCAGGCGCAGGCCCCGGGCGGCAAATTCGTTGAGACAGGCGCGGATCAGGGACGACTTGCCAGTGCCGCGGGCGCCGGTCAGCAGCACATTGTTGGCCGGCTGACCATTGACAAATTGCAGGGTGTTGCGCCGGATTTTTTCTTTTTGCGGCTCAATTTCTTTCAGGTCGGTCAGGGCCATGGCGCCTACATGGCGCACTGGCTCCAGCGTGGCCCGGCCAGAGCTGCGTTTGCGGTAGCGAAACGCGCTGGAAGCCGTCCAGTCGGGCTGACCGGGCGCCTGCGGCAGCACGGCCTCAATGCGGCTGATCAGTTGCTCGGCGCGCTGCAACAAGTGCTCAAAACCGGGGTTCATGAACGGTAATCAGCGTTGATCGAGACATAGTCGTGGCTCAAGTCACAGGTCCACACGGTATCTACCGCCTCACCCCGGCCCAATGCAACCTGCACCGTGATCTCGGCCTGCTTCATGACACGCTGACCGTCTTCCTCGCGGTAGTCCGGATTGCGCCCGCCCTTGACCGCCACCAGCACGTCGTCCAGATACAGATCAATGCCGGTCTGATCCAGGTCGGCAATGCCCGCATAACCCACCGCAGCCAGAATCCGGCCCAGATTGGGGTCACTCGCGAAAAACGCGGTCTTGACCAGGGGCGAGTGGGCAATGGCGTACGCCACCTGGCGGCACTCGGCCTGTGTCCTGCCGCCTTCAACCCTGATGGTGATGAACTTGGTGGCACCTTCGCCATCGCGCACTATGGCTTGCGCCAGATTGCGGGCCACGCCAAGCATGGCGGCCCTGAGCACCTGGCCAGCCGCGCTGTCCAGCGACGTGATCGGCGCATGCGCTGCCTGGTTGGTGGCAATGACCACAAACGAGTCATTGGTCGAGGTGTCGCCATCCACCGTGACGCGGTTGAACGAGCCCTCGGCCAGTTCCAGCGCCAGTTGCTGCATCAGGCCCGGACTCACACAGGCATCAGTGGCCATGAAGCCCAGCATGGTGGCCATGTTGGGGCGGATCATGCCGGCCCCCTTGCTGATACCGGTGATGCTGACCGGCACGCCGTCAAGCATCACCTGCCCGCCAAACGCTTTGGGCACGGTGTCGGTGGTCATGATGGCTTCGCTGGCACGCAACCAGTTGTCGGCTTTGGCGTCGGCAATCGCGGCGTCCAGACCGGCTTCGATGCGCTCCACCGGCAGGGTCTCCATGATCACTCCCGTGGAAAATGGCAGCACTTGCTGCTCTGACAATCCCAGCCGACTGGCCAGCGCCTGGCAGGTGCTGGTCGCGCGGGCGCGGCCGTCCGCACCGGTGCCGGCATTGGCGTTGCCAGTGTTGATCAGCATGGCGCGAATGCCCTGGCTGGAGGCAAGGTGCTCCCGGCAAATTTGCACTGGCGCGGCGCAAAAGCGGTTTTGCGTGAAGACACCGGCCACTGACGCGCCCTCGTCAATCAGCACCACCGTGAGGTCTTTGCGATTGGCCTTGCGAATTCCTGCTTCAGTGACGCCGATGCGCACGCCGGCAATAGGAAACAACTCAGCAGGGTTGGGAGCAGACAGGTGAACGGCCATGGGGTGCTTTCAGGGAACAATGAACGGGTACAAATTTTGATCGAAAAAAATCGGGCACGGAGCCCGATTTTGCTACTTCAGAAGAATCAGGCCAGCTTGCCGTGGCAATGCTTGTACTTCTTGCCACTGCCGCAGGGGCAGGGCTCGTTGCGGCCCACGCGGGGCACTTCCAGCGGCATCGTGGTTTCATCGATCTTGATTTCCACTCCCCCGGTCTCGGTGGGCGCGCTGTAGGTGACGTTGCTGATGCGTTCGGCGCGGTTTTCCAGTTCGGCGGCGGCCGCTGCGGCCTCCTCGTTGGATTGGATGCGCACCGTCATCAGGATTTTGGTGACGTCGTTTTTGACGGCATCGAGCATCTGGCCAAAAAGCTCAAAGGCTTCACGCTTGTATTCCTGCTTGGGCTGCTTCTGTGCGTAGCCGCGCAGGTGGATGCCCTGGCGCAGGTAGTCGAGCGAACTCAGGTGGTCGCGCCAGTTGCTGTCGATGCTTTGCAACAGCACCATGCGCTCAAACTGGGTAAAGTTCTCATTGCCCACCAAGGCGACCTTGGCTTCAAACACGGCGTTGGCATGGGCGCGCACGGTGTCAAGAATGTCGTGGTCGGTGATGGCGCTGGCGGCGCTAACCTGGTGCTGCAGCGGCAAAGTCATCTGCCATTCATCCGACAACACCCGCTCCAGCGCCGGCAGTTCCCACTGCTCTTCCACCGACTCGACCGGCACGTACTGGCGCACGACGTCTTCAAAGCAACCCTCGCGCAACGACTGGATCTGCGCCGACAGGTCGGTCGCGTCCAGAATCTCGTTGCGCTGCTGGTAAATCACCTTGCGCTGGTCGTTGGCCACGTCGTCGTATTCGAGCAGTTGCTTGCGCATGTCAAAGTTGCGCGCCTCCACCTTGCGCTGGGCGCTCTCAATGCTGCGCGTCACCATGCCCGCCTCAATGGCTTCGCCCTCAGGCATCTTGAGCTTGTCCATGATCGCCTTGACCCGCTCACCGGCAAAGATGCGCATCAGCGCGTCATCCAGGCTCAGGTAAAAGCGCGACGAGCCCGGGTCGCCCTGGCGGCCCGAGCGCCCGCGCAACTGGTTGTCAATACGGCGCGATTCATGGCGCTCGGTGGCGATAATGCGCAAGCCGCCCAGCGCCGTCACCTGGGCGTGGTCCTTGGCCCACTGGGCGTTCAGGGCATCAAGCTTCTGCTGCTTCTGCGCGGCATCGAGCGACTCGTCAGCCTCGATCTCCCCGATGGTTTTGCTGATGTTGCCACCCAGCACAATGTCGGTGCCGCGGCCCGCCATGTTGGTGGCAATGGTGATCATCTTGGCGCGGCCCGCCTGCGCCACGATGTCGGCCTCACGGGCGTGCTGCTTGGCGTTGAGCACCTGGTGCGGTAGCTTGGCTTTTTCCAGCAGATCGGCAATCAGCTCGGAATTTTCGATCGAGGTGGTGCCCACCAGCACCGGCTGGCCGCGCTCGTAACACTCGCGAATGTCCTGAATGGCGGCATCGTATTTTTCTTTGGTGGTCTTGTAGACCCGGTCAAGCTGGTCGTCACGGCGGCTCGGCTTGTTGGGCGGCATGACCACCGTTTCCAGACCATAAATCTCCTGGAATTCATAGGCTTCGGTGTCGGCGGTGCCGGTCATGCCGGCCAGCTTGCCGTACAACCGGAAGTAGTTCTGAAAGGTGATCGACGCCATGGTCTGGTTTTCGGGCTGGATCGCCACGCCTTCCTTGGCTTCCACCGCCTGGTGCAGGCCCTCGCTCCAGCGCCGCCCGCTCATCAGGCGCCCGGTAAACTCGTCCACAATCACCACCTCGCCGGCCTGCACCACGTAATGCTGGTCGCGCAGGTACAAGTGGTTGGCACGCAGCGCGGCGTATAAATGGTGCATCAGCGTGATGTTGGCCGGGTCGTACAGGCTGGCGCCCTCAGAAAGCAGGCCCATCTCAAACAA
This sequence comes from Rhodoferax sp., assembly GCF_011391645.1. GTDB lineage: Bacteria > Pseudomonadota > Gammaproteobacteria > Burkholderiales > Burkholderiaceae_C > Rhodoferax. The sequence goes on from NZ_JAABQC010000002.1 coordinate 62,082, forward strand.
AATCCGTTCAGCGTTTTCATGGCCACGCTCAGTCATGAACACCTGACGGGTTTTTTCGTCGATGGTGAAGTCACCCTCCTTGATGATGCCCTCGCCGGTCCGCGGATCGGCCTCGCCCTGCTGCTGCTCCAGCTGTGGCACGATGCGATTGATTGCCGCATACCTGTCAGTCTGGTCTTCGGCCTGACCGCTGATGATGAGCGGGGTGCGCGCCTCGTCGATCAGAATCGAGTCCACCTCGTCAACGATGGCGTAGTTCAGGCCGCGCTGCACCCGATCGCCGGCCTCATAGACCATGTTGTCGCGCAGGTAGTCAAAACCATACTCGTTGTTGGTGCCGTAGGTGATGTCGGAGCGGTAGGCCGCCTGTTTTTCCTCGCGCGACATATTGGGCAGGTTGATGCCCACCGACAAGCCCAAAAAGTTGTACAGCTTGCCCATCCACTGGGCGTCACGATTGGCCAGGTAGTCATTGACCGTCACCACATGCACGCCATTGCCGGTCAGGGCATTGAGATAAACGGGCAAAGTGGCGGTCAGGGTTTTACCCTCACCGGTGCCCATTTCTGAAATCTTGCCGTTGTGCAGTGACATGCCGCCGAGCAGTTGCACGTCAAACGGGCGCATTTTCATGACCCGCTTGGATCCCTCACGCACCACCGCAAAAGCTTCCGGCAGCAACGCATCGAGCGTTTCACCCTTGGCCAACCGGTCCTTGAAAACCTCGGTTTTGGCGCGCAAGTCGGCATCAGGGAGCTTCTCAAGGCCGGCTTCCAGGGCATTGATTTTGACTACCGTGTTGCGGTATTTTTTGATCAGGCGGTCGTTGCGACTGCCGAAAATTTTGGTGAGAAACGTGATGGGCATGAATACAGGGCGTGCAGCCTGACCCACCTGGGTCAAACATGCGGCGCTATCCTTTTTTACGAACTGACTTGAATGGGGAACAGCGCAACGAAAATCAAAATGTCGCCAAACACTGTTCAAAATGATGATTTTACCCGCGCCGCGAGCAGGCTCGCCAACCGCGTGATGGAGCGGCCAACGGGCGGGCGGGCACCGGGCAAACGCCCGCCCCATAATTTGACTGGCGGTGCATCCGTGATAATCGCGCGCATCTGCCATCTCCCCATCAAATGAACCGACGCCAGCCCTCAGTCACTTTGCTGCAAGCCAGCCAGAGCAACGCCAGTCTGGCAAAACTGATGGAGCTGAGCCGTGCCTCCAGGGCGCGCCTTGACGCCATCACCGAGTTGATTCCGGAGACGCTCCGCGCCCAAGTGACCGCAGGTCCCTTGAACGAAGGCGCTTGGTGCCTGTTGCTCAGCAACACCACCACCGCCGCCAAATTGCGCCAACTGCTTCCCGCTTTTGAGGCGCATCTGCGGGTGCACGGCCTTGAGGTCAAAAGCATCCGGCTCAAAGTCAGCGGTGCCAGTGGCTCGGGCCGGTATTGACGCAGGCTTCCTGTCGCCCGAACCAACTAAAGCAAGGCACCGCGCGCTGCGATCGGCCAGATCGCCTCCACGCGGTCGCCCCGGATGCACACCAGTTCGTCATACAGGTTGACCGTGGGGTCGCAATGCCCGGGCACCAGCATCAGTGCGTCACCAAGCGCCAACGGCGAATTCGCTGGCAGCTCCAGCACACCATGCTCGTCGGCAGCTTTCAAGTACTTGAGTTCCGGACGCTGCCAAACCGCGGGCATGCCTGAATCAACACTGGAGGCCTTCAGTCCCGCATCCAGGACCGCGCGGGTTGGCTGCGTGCGACTCAACACGGCGCTGCGCACAAACAGCGCATGCTCGAAGCGCACGTCCTGTGGTCCCAACTGGTTGTCGTCATAGTCGCGGTCCATGAAGATGTAAGAACCCGCCTGGATTTCGTTGAAGACACCCGAGTCGCGCTCCAGCAGAAAGGTACCGGTACCCGCGCCGGTGATGCGCTCCACCTGCAGGCCATCGGCCTCAATCAGCGCGCGGCTGAGCGTGGCGGCATCACAAGCCTGGGCAATCGCCTGCGCCCGCTCCAGCGGTGTGCGCTGGTGCTGCGCTGCGCCGTGGTAGCACTGCAGCCCGGCAAAGCGCAACGGCGGGTGGTCTGCGATCAGGCGCGCCAGGCGGGCGGCGGCTGTGCCGGGCGCCACGCCACAGCGGCGCCCGCCCACCTCCACCTCGACATAGACATCGATGGCCACGCCCTGGCTGCGCGCCACCTCGGCCAGCGCCAGCACCTGCAGCGGGTCGTCCACCAGCACGCCCATGCGCGCGCGCCGGGCCAGCTCCGCCAGGTGCAGCAGCTTGGTCGTGCCCACCAGTTGATTGGTCAGCAGCACATCGTCAATGCCGGCATCGACAAACACGGCGGCTTCACTGACTTTTTGACAGCAAATGCCAATGGCGCCCAGCGCAATCTGGCGGCGCGCAATCTCGGGGCATTTGTGGCTTTTGGCATGGGCGCGCAGTCGCACCGGGTGGCCCCTGAGCGCGTCTGCCATGCGCTGCAGGTTGCGTTCAAAAGCGTCCAGGTCGAGCACCAGCGCGGGGGTGTCAATGGCGCTGACAGGATCGCCCACTTGGGCAGCTTGCCAGGGCGCCATCAGACGCAGCGCCCGCCGTCGACTTCAATACACACGCCGTTGATAAAGGCAGCTTCGTCACTGGCCAGATACAGCACCGCATTGGCGACGTCGAGCGCGGTGGAAAACCGACCCAGCGGGATGGTGGCGCGGAACTTGGCCAGGCGATCTTCGGTGAGCGGACCACCGGCGAACTCGGCGGACAAGCCGGTCTCGGGGTTGAACACCGGGTTGATGCAGTTGACGCGAATGTTGTCGGGGCCAAGCTCTGCCGCCAGCGACTTGGACGTGGTGATCACCGCGCCCTTGGAGCCGTTGTACCAGGTCAGGCCAGGGCGCGGGCGCACCCCCGCCGTGGAAGCAATGTTGATGAACGCACCGCCGCCCTGCGCGCGAAACATCGGCGTGGCGTGGACCGTGGCCAGGTAAATACTTTTGACGTTGACCGCGTAACACTTGTCGAACTCATCCTCGGACACTTCCAGCGCTGGCCGGTTACGGTGCGTCCAGCCGGCATTGTTGACCATCACGTCGAGCCGGCCATAACGCTGGACCGCAGCCGCCACCAAGGCTTTCACCTGGTCGGAGTTGGTCACATCGGCAGCCACAAAAGAAGCCGTGCCGCAGGCATCGACGATTTCCTTCACCACGCTTTCGCCTAAGCCGACGTCAATGTCATTCACGATGACCTTCGCCCCTTCGGCAGCCAGCCGCAGCGCAATGCCCTTGCCGATACCCTGGCCGGCGCCGGTGACGATGATGGATTTATCTTGAACGCGCATGGAGTGTTCCTTTTATATTCAGTTCAGAAGTGGGGGTAACAGGAGCCTGGGTGGCAGAGCGTTCTGCGCAGGTAAAAGGAGGAGCCCGCAGGGCGGGGGACACGCAGCAGAACGCTCTGCCGCCCAGGCTCTTAGCCATGTTTGATGGCCACCGTCTTGAGCGTGGTGAAGCCCTGCAGCGCCTCAATGCCTTTTTCGCGGCCATAGCCCGAGGACTTGACGCCGCCAAAGGGCAGTTCTACACCGCCGCCGGCACCATAGTTGTTGATGAAGACTTGGCCGCTGCGCAGGCGTCGCGCCATGCGGAACTGGCGCGCGCCGTCAGCCGTCCAGACCCCTGCCACCAGCCCGAAGGGGGTGGCGTTGGCCAGTTCCACGGCGTGGTCTTCGTCGCGGAAGGCCATGGCGCACAGCACCGGGCCAAAGATTTCCTGCTGCGCCAGCCGGTGCTGCACCGGCACGTCGCGCAGCAAGGTCGGTGCTTGGTAGAAACCGGTTTCGGGTGCCTCATCGACCACGCTGCCCTTCGCCACCATGGGGATGCTGTCGGCCTGGGCGTCGCTTAAAAAGTCCCAGACCCGTTGTTGCTGGCTCTGGCGGATCAGCGGACCCAGGTCCAGGTCCATGCTGGCCGGGCCGGCACGCAAGTTTTCAAACATCGCGCCCAGACGCTCCAGCAGCGGCTCGTAAATGGTCTGCTCCACCAGCAGGCGCGAGCCGGCTGAACAGGTTTGTCCGGCGTTTTGTACGATCGCGTTGATGATGGCCGGCAAGGCCGCATCCAGGTCGGCGTCGGCAAACACGATTTGCGGGCTTTTGCCACCCAGCTCCAGCGTCACCGGGCAGTGCCGCTGCGCCGCCACCTGCTGGATCAGCGTGCCCACCGAGGGGCTGCCGGTAAAGCTGATGTGGTCGATGCCGGCGTGGCGCGCCAGCGCATCACCCACCTCGTGGCCATAACCCGTGACGATGTTGAGCGCCCCGGCCGGAAAACCCACCTCGGCGGCCATTTGCGCCACGCGGATCAGCGACAGACAGGCATCTTCGGCCGGCTTGACCACACAGGCATTGCCCGCCGCCAAGGAGCCGCCGATGCTGCGGCCAAAAATCTGCATCGGGTAATTCCACGGGATGACGTGCCCGGTGACACCGTGCGGCTCGCGCCAGGTCAGCACGCTGTAACCATCCAGGTAGGGAATGGTGTCGCCATGCAGCTTGTCACAGGCGCCGGCATAAAACTCGAAGTAGCGCGCCAGCGCCACCGCATCGGCGCGCGCCTGGCGCGTGGGCTTGCCACAGTCACGCTGCTCCAGCACGGTCAGCTCGTCCACACCCTGCGCCACCCGCATAGACAGTCGCATCAGCAAGCGACCGCGCTCGGCCGCCGGTGTCTTGCCCCAGACCGTGTCAAAACACTGGCGCGCGGCGCGCACGGCGTGGTCAATGTCTTTGGCATTGCTGCGCTGGATGTGGTCAAACACCTGGCCGTCGGAGGGGTCCAGCATGGGAATGGTCTGACCGGAAGAGGAAACCTGGGCGGCATTGCCGATAAAGTTGAGTTGCATGGTTGGACTCGGTACAAAAACAAACGGCGTGCCCGCTTCAGTCTTTTTTGGGCTCGCTTGTATTGCCGTTGAGCGTGTTCAGGCTGTTGATCAAATGCGGAATGAACTGCGGCGTGTAGCCCTGGTTGGTGGCCACGGTGTAGGTGTTGTGCACGGCGTCGCCCAGGTAGGACACGGCTTTGGCCTCGCCGGTCATGCGTGCGTAATAACGCATGTCCTTGTGCGCGTTGCCGATCGAGAAACGGAACATCTGGTCGTTGCCCTCCAGCACGTAGGGGCGCAGGCGCTGGAACGCCGTGCTGTTGGCGCCGCCAGAATCGATCACATCACACAGCACGGCCAGATCAACCCCGGTCTTGCTGGCGCAGGAAAACGCCTCGGCCAGAATGGCGGCGTTGCCCAGCACCACAAACTGGTGCAGGAGCTTGGTGGTGTGCCCGGCGCCAACCGCGCCACAATAAAAAATGTTCTTGGCAAAGCACTCGAACACCGGGCGCACCCGTTCCAGCACCGCGGTGTCGCCGCCCACGAGCAGGTTGAGCTGGCCTTCCTCCGCATGTTTGGGCGTGCCGGTCAGGGCGGCGTCCAGAAACAGCGCGCCTTTGGCGGCAACAGCGGCCGCCAAGTGGCGCGTGGAGTCGGGCTGCGAAGTGGAGCAGTCCACCACCACTGAGCCGGGCCGGATGCCTTCGAGCACGCCGTGCTTACCCAGCACCACTTCCTCAACTTCGGGCGAGCCGGTCACACAAATGATCAGCACATCGGCCATGGCGGCCACTTCGGCCGACGTTGCCAGGCTGCGGGCGCCCGCTGCCAACAAATCCGCGCAGCGTTCCGCGCCCTCTTGCGAGCGCACCAGCAACCCTGCGCCATAGCCCTTGGCCAGCACGTGCCGGGCCATGCCGCGGCCCATCATGCCGAGGCCGATGAAACCGATATTGAGCTGGGTTGAAGCATCTTGCATGTTGTTTCTCTTGTAAGTGATGGGGTGGTGGTGCCGATGGGAGCTGGGTCACAGATAGGGTTTGAGCCAACCCAAACCAGCCGAGGTGCCGCCCGCCTGCGTGTTGGCCGGGCGGTACTCGCAGCCGATCCAGCCGCTGTAACCGAGTTCATCAAGCAGCGCAAACAAATAGGGGTGGTTGATCTCGCCCAGATCAGGCTCGTTTCGCTGCGGCACGCCGGCAATTTGCAGATGGCTGACCCGTCCGGTGGCCAGGTACTTGCGGATCTTCATGGCCAGGTCGCCTTCCACAATCTGGCAGTGGTACAGGTCCATCTGCACCTTGAGGTTGGGCTCACCCACGTCGGCCAGCACGGCATGTGCCACGTCCTGGCGGTTCAGGTAAAAGCCGGGAATGTCGCGCGTGTTGATGGGTTCGATCAGCACATCAACACCCTGTTTGGCGGCCGCTTGCGCAGCCCAGCGCAGGTTGGCGATGTAGGTCGGGTACAGCGACTCATGCGTTGCGCCCGCAGGCAACAAGCCGGCCATCACATGCACGCGCGGGCAGCCCAGCGTGGCCGCGTAGTCCAGTGCTTTGACCATACCGACACGGAATTCTTCTTCGCGACCCGGCAGGCAGGCCAGGCCGCGCTCACCGGCGTCCCAGTCACCCGGCGGGGCATTGAACAGCACCTGTTGCAGGCCGTGGGCCTTGAGGCGCGCGGCAATGTCTTGCTTGTCAAACGCGTACGGGAACAAATACTCCACGGCCTTGAAGCCGTCTTTGGCGGCGGCCTCGAAACGGTCCAGAAACGCGTGTTCCTGGTAGAGCATGGACAGGTTGGCAGCAAATTTGGGCATGGGGTTCACCATCGGGCGCCGAAGGTGTGGCGCAGTTCGTTGATTTGAAAATCGGTCAAGGGCTCGGGCGCGTCAGCGCTCAGGCACATCAGCCGGGCGGTTTCTTCAAGTTCTTCCAGGGTCGCCATGGCAGCGGCAGGCGAGTCGTGCCAGACGTTGGGTCCCAGGCGCGCCAGCATGACCGCACGGATCGGCGTGCCGGCTTCGCCATAGCGGGTGATGGTGTCGGCCACCAAGTGCGCGGCTTGCGGGTCGCCGG